>JAKITT010000080.1 GCA_021647945.1 Candidatus Polarisedimenticolaceae bacterium | reverse complement strand
TTCGACAAGCCAAGGTCGACATTAGCTACCTGCCAAGGACTTTTGATTCCCAGTATCTGGGCGTACAGTTCATTATCTCTCATCCAAAATACGGTAACTGACCCACTCGATCAGGGGAAGAGCCAAAAAACTGATCAATCTGTTGGCTGGAGCGTTGTTTTGTCGTAGTCGTAAGTTGGGTATACCCCACCGTTGTTAACAGGCTGGTGTGGCCGAGATAGTGTTGCAGCTCAAGGATATCCACCCCCGCTTCCAACATATGGGTCGCATAGCTATGCCTTAAGGAGTGACAGCTGATCTTTTTTTTAAGCCCATCGATTTCACCACAGCGGCCATCGCACACTGCACCCCACCTTTATCCAAAGGCGTGTCCGCCAGGTAAGCCTTCTTCAAACCCCGTTTACGGTTAGGAAACAGCAAAGAGTGGTGCTGATGAATCCTCCAAAATTGACGCAGCACCCGCAGTGTATTCTGGGGCAGAGGCACCAAGCGATCTTTATTCCCTTTAGCATCACGAACATGGATCCGCATACTTGAAGAGCAGATATCAGCAACCGTTAAATTAAGCCCCTCACCCAAACGCAAGCCCAAACTATACAAGGTAAAAAACAGCACCCGGTAACTCAACTTACGGGTACTCATAAATAGGCACTGAGCCTCATGGGCAGTAATGATATCTGGAATGCGTTTTCTTTTTGGTGGCCGGATCACCGGAATATCCACCCAGTCTCTCTTCAGCACATGCAAATAGAAAAACTTCACCCCATACAGGTCAAGCTTAACCGTTGACCAGGATGACAGCTCAAGCCGAGTGCTGAAATAATCCAATAACTGATCCTGTGAAAGAGACTCAACCTCATACTCAAAACAGCCACCCAGACGTCGAATCGCGCGCGCATACGCACTGACGGTTTTAGGCTGCAAGCCCTTGAGCTTAAGGTGCTTTACGTGACGGGAATAGAGCTGATTAAATGTTGCATTGTTTGAAACTTTCATACCTTAACTGCCTCGCTTTACGTAAGTGAAGCAACACGTTACTCTTTAATTTCTAGGGGCTGTATAGGAAGGGGGGGAGCGAGGTGTTTTTCTCCGCGATAGCGGCTTCGTTCAACAATTCAAATTCACTCGGACAGGGAGCCTGCCCCGAAAAAGTTGACACCTTCATCTAGCAATTGGAGGTACAAAAATGGCCAGGAAAACAATCTATAACCGCTATACAGCTCACTTCAAAGCGACTGCGGTAAAGCTCTCTGAACTAGAGGGCGTTAGCACAAAAACAAGGAGAAAACATGCCAGACATACCAAGCAACATTAACGGAGTAACCATCGAGTTCTCATCATCAGTTAACAAAAGTGTTGGCCCAAGAATTACCGATGCTTTAAAGCTAGTTGTAAAAACGAACATTGCCACTGGTAAAGTACTTAATAAGCTATATATTTCATCCGCTAATGATCAACACAAATCACCTAGCAGGCATGTTCAAGGAAAAGGAAAGGCTGTTGATATTTCAAGAATCAATGGTATGAAACTTTCTGTTTATTACAACAAAGATCCGGCAGTAAAGGCTATAGCAAATGCAATTCAAAATGAATTTGAAAAATACCAACATCGAAGAGAAAACTTTGGACCTTATTTCAAGAAAAAACTTGGGAAAGCGCATGCTATGTCAGGTCATGGTGATCACATCCATTTATCTGTGAATTAATTATGTTTTCAGGAAATCTACTGCCAGCTCTATTTGTCTTCTTAACCATGTTTTTAACAGCATGTATAAGTTCACCCGTAAAAGAATTAGATGATATCAACTTCAGTGAAATCCTTGCATTAGGCAAAGTCATTGAGGCTAATGAAACAAGAGCAGAGCATGAAATAGATTTGATTGTGCGATTATACGAAGTGCCAATTTTCGAAAATGATTGCTTTATTGAAACGCATGGAATCTGTCAAAATCAGTATTATGCAGCAGTATCAACATATGATGAATACCCAGAAACAAACATATTCAAAATCACACAGAAAGGTGTGTTAAGTAATTTTGAATGGGTAAAAGATGAAAGGGTTGATTATGTAAAACTTGCTCTAAAGATGGACAAATATTCGAAAGAAGCAATAAATAACAATCCGTCCCTGTTAAATGTTAGTTCAGTAATTTTAATTGAATTAACACCTAGGTCGATACATGAATCCACAGAAAAGCGCTAACAATACGTTCCAGCTGACCTGAGCCTTCAGCATTCCAACAAAACCAGATATTGAAACCTTTGGTGGCACCATAACCAAAAGGTGAATATGATCCACTTGGATATTCAGCTCGACTATCGTGCATTTATTCTGTTCTGAAAACGCCCGAAGACATCGCTCTACTTCATTACTGACCTTACTTACAAGTATTCAGTGACGGTAATTTGGCACCCAAACAATATGATACTGACAATGCCAAAGTGTATGTGATAGCTTTTTAAATCGACTCATTGGTTTTCTTCAATATCAATAAACAGCCCAATTGAGAACGAGTAATGTTGGGTTTGTAACAGTAGAGATGCCTCCAGGTTACTACGGAAAGACTTCTCAGCATTTAGATGCACTATGCTATTCATGCTTACTCAGTATAAAGAGTAACCGTAGCAACCGACACCTCATAAAAGTAACACGGTGCAAAACAATGCAAAATGAGCCACAAAAAACAACCTCTTCACTACAACCAGAGAAGTTTGCGTTGTCGGACATCGCCGATTCAATTACTAAAGGCTTTGAGTTCTATCTATCCATTCCTGGTCCAAGCACCTTATATACCCTGCCATTCGCGATTATTGCTCTGGTAATTTTTTACACGATTGGTCTGTTTGGCATCTCCCCAATGCTCATACCCTTTGCTGGGGGATTTATGCTTATCAGCCCTGCAATTCTCACTGGCTTTTTCAGGCTCGCAGATAGTAAAGGTGGCCAAAGCCGACCTAATCCAATTGATGCATTCAAAGCATTTAAGCATGCACCACCAGGATTGTGGGTCATCGCCTTACTTTGTACCTTTCTCTTTTTTGTTTGGGTCACTGATGCCGCTGTGCTCTATTCGATGATGATAGGCAGCACTGAACTCCCCTATCAGCTTCCCTGGATCATCAATATGGAGAGTGACAAAGTCATTCCATTTGAACTTTTTAGCGCTCTTACCGGGGCTGTTATCGCTTTCACCATTTTTGCTATCTCTGCCTTTTCAGTACCTCTACTGCACAATCACCGAGCCAATTTAATAGCATCTGTTCACGCCAGTGTACGCGCAGTATTCCATAATTTTTTCAACGCGTTAGTGTGGGGTATAACTCTGACAGGGACGGTTGTTGTATCTATTCTTCTATTACCCCTGTTTTTGGTCACACTTCCTGTACTTGCATATGCCAGCTACAACCTCTACTTGAAAGTTTTTCCTAGGGAAACTCTGAATAAGTCATGATTATTTTAGACTGGTTAAAATCGCCCTCTATTCTCATATAATCCGGTGGGAGATATGGTCGATATCGTCTCTGTATTGAACGATACCGTGTTGGAACTATAAAAAGGCGATGGAGGAGGCAGATGACAGCCTCGTGGTGAGCATCCATATCCCCGCTGAAATGGCTAAAAAGCCCCATTTTGAACTCTATAGAATGCACAGCACTGGGGCTTATAACGAGCTGAGTCTTCTTTTTGGTACTGAGGTTTTGTCACAAGAGGCGGAGAAGTTAACATTTATCACATCAGATCAGCAGGATATGAGTTAGGTTCAGCCACACGTTTAATCTCTCTTGGTTTCACTCTCCCCCTATCTACAGGCTATCTCTGACACAGCGTGCGTAGTTGTAGATACGCCTCACATCTCCCTGAGAACCAAAGCCATTAGGGTAGTTCCGCATGCACCATGAATATCCAGTAATGTGTAGCTACAGAGGCGGGCGGGGACTCCATAAACCCTAGCCGATATAGACCGCATTTGAGCCAGGTGTCGTGCCATCAAGATGGGAAGTTGACAGCTTTCAATCTCTGCTGTTCCTAGTTCTTTTGGGTGTTTTTTATTGTGAAACAGGATGAAACGTTTTATCCAGTGGAGATAAGCACTCTCGGTACAAATGCTGTAGTGTTTGCGACGGATAAGGTCATGTGTCTGCCCAAGCAGTATTGAATTACCGACAACCTTCCTGTGGTTATTGTTATCACTGCACTATGTCAAATGTGACAAAGTGGATCAAGCTTAGCGCTGCCTAGAGACGCCTCTTTTTGGCTCCAGCCAATCACTTCTCACCGATCAACATGGCAATATCACGACAGCCTTGTTTGATATCACCAAGCCACCCCTCCTCCCGATAAAAATGTAACTTTAATGGTGAGAAGAGATTGAGTAACTCATTATCTGCAAGCCGGTAGGCGGGGTTTGACGGACCATGCTTACTCACCGCTCTGGTATAAGTTTGATAAAAGAGCAGCCCACCCGGCTTTAGCGCCGCCATGAGGGTGGCCGCCATCTCACGCACTAGAAAATGGCTGACGAGAATAACGTCATAGCTGGCTTCTTCTGGGGGTGATAGCTCAACATTCCTCACGGCGGCATCGATCTGTAGTTGCTGATCATGGGCTGTTTTAGCCAACTGGTCGATGGCAATGGCTGAGATGTCCCACGCATCCACGGTGAGGCCATGGCGTGCCAGCAACAGCGCACCTGCCCCTAATCCACAGGCTAGATCGAGTGCATGGCCAGCGTTGGGGAGCAGGTGTGCATTTTCAGCGAGCACCTTTGGTGGTTTGCTGGGTTTGCCAGCTACGCGATATCGGGTATCCCATTTATCGCGTAGCTGACTATCCATCATCACAGCCGGTCTAGGCCTCGACTGAGGTCGCGCTTGATATCTTCAATATCCTCCAAGCCGACTGAGATGCGTAACATGCCATCACTGATGTTGGCCTGACTGCGCTCTTCAGGCGTTAGACGACCATGTGTGGTGCTGGCCGGGTGGGTGATGGTCGATTTTGTGTCCCCCAGGTTGGCCGTTATGGAGAGAATTTGCGTGGCATCCATCACAGACCAAGCGGCAGGCTGCCCCCCTTTAACATCAAACGTGACGATGCCTCCACCTGCTTTCTGCTGACGCATTGCCAACGCATGCTGGGGGTGAGATTTGAGGCTGGGGTAGTAGACCCGTTCAATAGCCGGGTGTGACTCCAACCAGATTGCCAGTGTATGCGCGCTACTGCTATGCGCCTTCATACGCAGATCGAGCGTCTCTAACCCTTTCAGGAAGACCCAGGCGTTGAATGGACTCATGCTGGGACCAGCGGTGCGAATCACCCCTAACACCTCTTCACCCACCAACTTCTTATCGCCCACAACAGCACCACCGATACAGCGACCTTGGCCATCCAGATATTTGGTGGCTGAATGGATAACAATATCCGCGCCGAGATCAAGCGGACGTTGTAGGACAGGAGTACAGAAGCAGTTATCAACTACCAACACGGCATCATGGGCGTGGGCCAAATCGGCCATTGCGGCAATATCGATCACCTCAACCTGCGGATTGGAGGGGGTCTCAATAAACAGAATACGGGTATTGGGCTTAACCCCCTGCTGCCACGCCTGCTCATCACTGCCGGGCAGGTAGCTGATCTTGATACCAAATTTTGTCAGGTATTTGTTGAACAGCACGGTGGTCGAACCAAATAGGCTCTGTGAAGCGAGGATATGATCACCACTCTTCAGCAACGCAATACAGGTGGCTAAAATAGCCGCCATGCCCGATGCGGTCGCAACACAGCACTCACCCCCCTCTAGCGCAGCCAAGCGCTCTTCAAAGGTGCGTACGGTGGGGTTGGTGAAACGTGAGTAGATATTGCCGGGTTTGTCACCAGCAAAGATCGCAGCGGCATCGGCCGCCGATTCAAAGACGTAACTGGAGGTGGCGAAAATCGCTTCGCTATGTTCGCCTTCATGGGTACGCCGATGACCTGTTCTCACCGCCAGGGTGGCGAGCGCCAGATCAGATGGATCATCAAACATGCGTTGGCCTGCTTATTAGTTGCCGGTTGCGGCATCAATATTGGGTAAGCCCTGCTTACCCAATGTAAAGCAGTAGTTTACATCAAACCCCGTTGTAGAGGTCGATCTGTGAAGCCTCGTTCTCTTCGTTATCTTTGGCACCATCATTTCGCAACAGGTCCAACTGTTCCAAATAGTGTTTGCTCACACTACCAGTGACATACTCACCATTAAAGACGGAGGTATCAAAGTGTTGAATATTACTCTTACTTTTCTTCACCACAGCATCAATTAAATCGTCTAGGTCTTGGTAGATCAACCTGTCTGCACCGATAATTTTACGCACCTCCTCTTCAGTTCGACCATGTGCCACCAGTTCGCTGGCGGATGGCATGTCGATACCGTAGACATTGGGGTAACGTACTGGCGGTGCGGCAGAGGCAAAATAGACTTTATTTGCACCGGCATCACGCGCCATCTGCACAATCTGTTGTGAGGTGGTGCCGCGCACGATGGAGTCATCCACCAGCAGGACATTTTTACCGGCAAACTCCATATCGATGGGATTGAGCTTTTGGCGCACAGACTTTTTGCGCTTCTGCTGGCCGGGCATGATAAAGGTGCGACCGATATAACGGTTCTTGATAAAACCTTCGGTGTACCAAACACCCAGACGCAGGGCGAGCTTCAGCGCTGCTGTGCGGCTGGTATCGGGGATCGGCATGACACAATCGATATCATGATCTGACCACTCCCGTTTGATTTTGTCCGCCAGCTTCTCACCCATACGTGAACGCGCTTTGTGGACAAAAATATTATCAATCACTGAGTCAGGTCGAGCAAAATAGACCAGCTCAAAGATACAGGGCGAAAGTTGAGGATTGGCGGCACATTGATAGGTGTGTAGGTTACCAGCAACATCGATATAGACCGCTTCACCCGGAGCTACATCACGCACCAGTTCAAAACCGAGCGTACCCAGAGCGACACTCTCAGAGGCGATCATATACTCCGTACCCATGGCCGTTTCACGTTTGCCGTAGACCAGAGGACGAATGCCAAAGGGGTCACGAAAAGCGACCACACCATAGCCGATGATCAGCGCAACCGCAGCATACCCCCCCTCGCAGCGACGATGCACACTCGCCACCGCCTGAAAAATATCATTGCTGGTGACGCGAAGCTTGCCTAACTTGGCCAGTTCGTGGGCAAAAACATTGAGCAGAATCTCTGAATCTGACGTGGTATTGATGTGACGAAGATCATCACGAAACATATCCTGTTTCAGCTCATCAGCATTGGTCAGATTGCCATTATGGGCCAGGGTGATGCCATAAGGAGAGTTGACGTAGAAGGGCTGAGCCTCAGCAGAGGAGGAGCAGCCAGCGGTCGGATAGCGCACATGACCAATGCCCATATTGCCCTTTAGACGCATCATATGTCGCGTATGGAAGACATCACTGACAAGGCCATTCGCCTTACGCAGGTGGAGTTTATTACCTTCACAGGTGACGATACCTGCCGCATCCTGACCTCGATGTTGCAACACCTGCAACGCGTCGTACAACGACTGGTTAACGGGGCTTTTACCTACGATTCCTGCAATTCCGCACATCTGGGTATCTCTCGGGAAAGTTACTGACTAATATTACTTGCTTACGCACCCACGCACCAACCATGGATAGCTAAAAACCTACTACTCAGTAATTAAAATATTTCGCAATATCATCAGGAAGTTCAGCCTTCAATGCGATGGCAAACTCTTGAAAATAAGGAATTAATGTCGATTGATCCCACCATGGATCTGATGCCAACAGGGTTAATCCCGCTAAAGCTACAATGATAATAACGAGCAGCACCCCCCGTAACGCACCAAACAGCATGCCTATCATCCGGTCAGTACCCGATAGCCCTGTCATGTCGATGAGCTTGGCGATCAAAAAATTTATCAAGCCGCCGATGAGCAGCGATACCACCAACAGCACCGCAAACGCAATGCCAAGCCGTACTGATGGAGTGGTGATCCACTGTGCAAGGTGTGGGGCCAGATCGCGAAAGAAGGTCCAGGCGATAAATGAGGAGATAAACCAACTCGCCAGCGAGAGTGCTTCACGGGCAAAGCCGCGAATCAAGCTAACAAGGGTTGAGGTGGCGATGATACCGATGATGATGTAGTCGACCCAGATCATCAGCGTACCTTATATTGCCATAGGTGGAGTGAGACCGGCTGGACGGTCTTGCTACCAGAAGGTAATTTGGTGGAGCCAGGCGGGATCGAACCGCCGACCTCAACACTGCCAGTGTTGCGCTCTCCCAGCTGAGCTATGGCCCCGAAAATCAAGATGCGAATATTAGGTGAAGGCACAGCCATTGTCTAGCCTTTTCTCTTCGCCTCCTGTTCAATCTTGGCCCACGAGTCACGTAGCGTAACGATACGGTTGTAGACCCGTTTACCATCAGCATCCGTGTCACTATCAACACAGAAGTACCCTTCTCGCTCAAACTGAAAACGCTGACCCGGTTTGGCATCACGCAGGCTCGGCTCCAGGCGGCAGTGGGTCAGTGTCCGCAGGGAGTCAGGGTTTAGCTGAGTGAGGAAATCAACACCACCGGAACCCGGCAGGGGCTCATTGAAGAGACGGTCATAGAGATGCACCTCCGCCTGTAGAGACTCAGCGGCAGGCACCCAGTGGATCACCCCTTTCACTTTACGATCTTCCGGGTTCTTGCCCAGGGTTTCACTGTCATAGCTACAGCGCAGCTCAACAATCTCACCCGCTTCATCTTTGATCACCTCATCACACTTGATGATGTAGGCGTTACGCAGACGCACTTCGCCACCGGTGACCAGACGTTTGAACTTACGTGGTGCCTCTTCACGGAAATCCTCTTGATCGATGTAGATCTCACGGGCAAAGGTCAGCTCACGTGAGCCCATGCTCTCATCCTTTGGATGGTTGGCTGCAGAGAGATGTTCGGTCTGACCCTCTAGGTAGTTGCTGATCACCACCTTCAATGGATTGAGCACAGCCATGGCACGTGGCGCACGGCTATCTAGATCTTCACGCAAGGTATTCTCAAGCAGACTCATCTCGACGAGATTGTCTGCCTTGGTGACGCCAATGCGCTCACAGAAGGTGAGGATTGAGGCGGGGGTAAAACCACGTCGACGCAACCCCGACAGGGTCGGCATGCGCGGATCATCCCAGCCGTCAACATGCCCCTCAGAGACCAGCTGAGCCAGCTTGCGCTTGCTGACAATGGTGTACTGTAGATTAAGGCGGGAGAACTCGATCTGCTGCGGATGACAATCGATACTGATATTGTCTAGCACCCAATCATAGAGCGGACGGTGATCCTCAAACTCCAGGGTGCAGAGCGAGTGGGTGATCCCCTCCAGCGCATCAGAGATGGGGTGAGTGTAGTCATACATCGGATAGATGCACCACGCATCGTTGGTCTGATGATGCGTCACACCATGGCGAACCCGGTAGAGAATGGGGTCACGCAGATTGATGTTGGGTGAGGCCATATCGATCTTGGCACGCAGCACCCGGCTGCCATCCTTAAACTCACCGGCACGCATGCGTTTGAAGAGATCAAGATTCTCTTCAACAGCACGCGAGCGGAAGGGGCTATCTCTGCCCGGCTCAGTCAAGGTGCCACGATACTCACGCGCCTCATCGGGCGTCAGGTCACAGACATAGGCCTTGCCCTTACTGATTAGCTCAATAGCAAATTGGTAGAGCTGCTCAAAGTAATCAGAGGCGTAGTAGAGACGCTCCTGCCAATCAAAACCCAGCCACTTCACATCGGCTTGGATCGCCTGCACAAACTCCATGTTCTCTTTGTGCGGATTGGTATCGTCAAAACGCAGATTGCAGAGGCCACCGGCATAATCACGCGCCACACCAAAGTTGAGGCAGATCGACTTGGCATGGCCAATGTGTAGATAGCCATTGGGCTCGGGGGGGAAACGGGTGTGTAGCTTGCCGCCATTTTTGCCGCTACCGATGTCCTGCTCAATAATCTGGCGGATGAAGTTGGTGGGTGCAGCGTTTGGATTTTCGTTCATCTTAAATCTCTGTGTTCTACTATTTTTTAGGTGCGCCTTTAGGCGCAACGTCCGCTTGAAAGCGGACCTACAGGCAGCCGTTAAGCAGCGTTCTCTTCACGTTTACGGATAAACTCTAACGCCATGTCGATACGGCGCAGACAGGCCTCTTTGCCCACCAGTTCCAGCGTCACATCGATACCGGGTGATGCAGCGCGGCCAACCACGGCAACACGCAACGGCTGGGCCACTTTACCCATATTAAGCTCCAGCTCAGCTGAGATGCGATCCACCTCGGCATGCAGCACCTCACCCCGCCAATCGGTCACCGCCTCCAGCGCCTCACGCATCTTCTGCAACGGCTCTTTGGCCACGAAACGGAGATGTTTCTTGGCCGCTTTTGGCTCAAACTCCGCAAAATCTTTATAGATAAAGCTACTGATATCAGCCATCTCAACCAGCGTTTTGGCGCGCTCCTGCTGCGCCTCAGCCACCTTGACCAGATCCGGTCCGGTCGTTGGATCGATACCAATCTGCCCCATGTGGTAACTCAGCAGACGGGCCACGCGCTCCGAGCTATCAGACTTGATGTAGTGCTGATTGAGCCACTGTAACTTCTCGGTATTGAAGGCGGAGGCCGCCTTGTTGACCTGATCAATGTCAAACAGCTCAATCATCTTATCAACGCTGAAGATCTCATCATCACCATGAGACCAACCGAGACGCACCAAATAGTTGAGCAACGCCTCTGGCAGATAACCCTCTTCACGATACTGCATCACACTCACCGCGCCATGGCGCTTGGAGAGACGCGCGCCATCATCGCCAAGAATCATCGGCAGATGAGCATAGACCGGCGGCTCTTTACCCAGCGCACGGATGATGTTGATCTGGCGCGGGGTGTTATTGAGATGGTCATCACCTCGAATCACATGGGTGATCTCCATATCGAGATCATCCACCACCACGGTGAGATTGTAGGTGGGCGAGCCATCGGTGCGTTTGATGATCAGATCATCCAACTCATTGTTGTTAAAGGCGACCCGGCCACGTACCTGATCATCAACCAAGACAACCCCATCATCCGGGTTACGGAAGCGGATCACATGCGGCTCATTGGGGTCGATCTCTCTGCCACGACAGTGTCCATCATAGCGAGGTTTATCTTTGCGCTTCATCGCCTCTTCACGTAGGTCATCAAGACGCTCACGTGAGCAGCTGCAACGATAGGCCAACCCGGCATCCAGCAACTGCTGAATCACCTCTTCATAGCGGTCGAAACGCTTGGTCTGGTAGAAGGGGCCTTCATCATACTCAAGACCGAGCCAGGTCATCCCCTCAAGGATCGCATTGACCGATTCTGCCGTTGAGCGCTCAAGATCGGTATCTTCAATACGCAGCACAAAGGTGCCACCGTGTTTACGGGCATAGAGCCAGGAGAAGAGCGCTGTTCTAGCGCCACCAACATGCAGATAACCTGTAGGACTTGGGGCGAACCGGGTACGGATTGTCATAGTAAATTCTTTATCGTCCGAGGAAAAAGGGGATTTTAACAGACCTTACAAACGAAAAGAGCCCCAATCATGGAGCTCTCTTCATATTTATTCAGTTACAAAATGCAGGGCGGGGTTCAACCCGTCGTACAGCTTCGTTATTACCTTTTATGGCAGGTTAAAACCCGCCCTACGTATTTAGGCCACCTGGACAGGAATTGAGTCACCGGTGTGTGTCACCCGGTTCTCTTCATTGAGATAGACCAGCGCTGGTTTGAAGTCAGCCACCTCTTTCTCATCCATACCGGCGTAGGAGCAGATAATGATACGGTCGCCTGGATTGGCCTTATGCGCAGCAGCACCATTGACTGAGATGATACGTGAACCCGCTTCAGCCAAAATCGCATAGGTGGTGAAACGTTCTCCATTGGTGATGTTGTAGATCTGAATCTGTTCATATTCACGAATACCCGCCATCTCCATCAAATCACTATCGATGGCACAGGAGCCTTCATAGTCAAGCTCTGAGTGGGTTACACAAGCGCGATGTAACTTACATTTAAGAAGTGTCAGTTGCATTTTAAAAGCAGATCCGTAGAAGATTTTGGCCGCATATTATCCATGATCCAGTACCTTGCATCAATCAAGTTAGTGATAATCCATATTATTTAGCTGGGAAATCGACCGCAGGTGGTTTTTTATCAAACCTTTGGGCGATTGACTGCGCCTCCAGACGCCCTAGCTCAAGTGCATCTTGCCCAGAGTGTAGCGGTGAAATCGACTCCGTGTCACCCTCCTGGCGCATATATAGGGTCTGCGTAGGAAAGGCAAACTCAATGCCCAGCTTCTCAGCGAGACGGTGAATATCAAGCAAAAAGCGGTGCCGTTCACGCAGCTCTGTACTCCAATCAGGCGTCTCCCAAAAGACGTAGACCAGAATATCAAGCGAGGATGCGCCAAAACCATTGAAGTAGACATGGTAATAATCTTTACGCATATAAGGATGGATGCGCACCAACTCTCGCACCCCCTCACAAAAGGCCTCAACCATCTCTGGTTTGGTGTCATAACTCAGCCCGAGCATGCTCTTCATGCGCCGAAAACGGCGTTCGCCCATGTTGTCGACACTGGCGGTGATCATCGTGGCATTGGGCAGTGTCACCACAGAGTTGTAGAAGGTGCGCAACTTGGTGCTACGAAAACCGATATGTTCTACCGTGCCTTCGTTGTCACCAATTATCACCCAGTCTCCGACATGATAAGTACGATCCAACAGTACTGTGATGGAACCAAATAGATTTTGGATCACATCTTTGGCGGCCAATGCAAAGGCGAGACCACCCAGGCCAAGACCGGCTAGCAGGCTCGATACATTGATGTTCATGTTATCGGCGATAAAGACCGTGCCAATAATGGTGACAAACACCTTCATGGTGCGCAAAACCAACGGCACCAACACATCATCAAGTTTGCTGTCGGTCAGCGATGCCTTGTGGACAAGATAGACCGCAAGCAGATCAACAGATCGATAGGCGGCCCAAACGGCTGAGAGTGCAGTGAGAAACTTCACCGCCACCAACAGCACCACCATCACATTTTCAGGCAGACCCAACAGAGTCAAACCCAGCCACCAGATGACGGCCAACACCATCAGTCCAAAGGGGCGCATGATCCCATCAGAGAGATCTCGATAGGCATCATGCTTTGAACGTTGACGCCATGAGCGCACCATAAAACGCAGGATCATTGATGTCATACGGTCGAGAATGATGCCGACCAACACGACAACAAAAATACCCAGCAGACGCCACAACTCCACGCCAAACAGCTCTTGAACCAAGCTCTCGGGCAGCATATTCCGTATACGCAGATACCAAGGGGCCGCACTTGATGAAGTGCCACCCGCACTCTCCTCCTTGGAGAGACGTTCAAAGAGGTCTGGTAGTTTGCGAATAGTCTCACTATCAAACGCCCAACGCCCATCGGCAAGGCGACTTAACCGCACCACACCATCAGGAAAGGTGTGAATTTGGTAGGGCCCTCTGTCGGCAGTAGTGGGCACCCTTTTTATCCGTATTGAGCGGCTCCAGTCCATCACATCAATCAGCATCCAACTGAGATCACTGCCCCGCTCATTACGAATCAACGGGTTGACTGATGAGAGATCGAGTGTGCTGATAAGGGTCTTCATCCCCGCTGGGTCATCACGCTTCAGTTGCGCGGCTGCGGCAAAAAAGGTCTCCAATATCGCACGTGGATTTTTCAGGTTCTCCGGGACAGCCTCATGGATAACAGGTTCTTCTTGAGCAGCAACAGGCTCCTCAGCAGCCGTGGCAAAAAAGGGGAGTTGCAGAAGAAGCAAGAGTAGGGGCAGATGTAGTTTCATAAGGTAAGCGTTATATTATCGATGAGACGAGCACGGCCGAGGTAGGCTGCGGCAAGGATGACCAGCGCCGTGTCACCACTCTCCGGCCGTTGCAGATCTGCCGCACGGCGGATGGTGAAATAGTCCGATTCAAAGCCGATCTCTTTGAGGGTATTGGCCGCTGATAACTCCATCTCAGCCAGATCACCCTCTCCATCCTGCAACTCTTCAGCGGCGGCATTGAGTACCGCATAGAGCGCAGGGGCCAGTTCACGCTCATCGGCAGTGAGGTAGCCATTTCTGGAACTGCGAGCCAATCCATCTGTTTCACGATCAGTCGTGACACCAATAATCTCAATAGGAAAACAGAGATCCCGCGTCATCCAGCGGATCACCATCAGCTGTTGAAAATCCTTCTCACCAAAGAGTGCCATATCGGGCTGTACCAGATTGAAGAGTTTAGCCACCACGGTGGCCACCCCAACAAAGTGACCAGGACGACTGGCACCACAGAGAATATCGGAAATCAGCGGCACCTCAATCTGGCTCTGAGCCGCCTGACCCGCTGGGTAGACCACCTCCACCGAAGGGGCAAAGAGCAGATCGACACCCGCTTGTTGCAGCTTCTCTGCATCCTCTTGCAGGGTACGGGGATAACTGTCGAAGTCCTCACCCTCACCAAACTGCAACGGATTGACAAAGATGGTCGCCACACAGCGATCACCACGTTGACGCGCCTCTGCCACCAGTTTTAGATGACCATCATGTAGATTGCCCATGGTGGGCACCAGCGCAATCTTCTCGCCATTAAGCCGCCAGAGCGCCACTTGGGCGCGCAGGTGCGCTATCTCAGCTATCAGCTCCATTTAGCGAAAGCTCTGCTCATCACCTGGAAAAGTTCCATCCCTAACGGCCGCAACATAGTTGGCAACGGCCCCTTGGATGCTATCTGCGGTCGGCATAAAGTTCTTCACGAAACGGGGCAGATACTCCTCACCGGAGATACCCAACATGTCATAAACCACCAAAACCTGACCATCACAATCGACCCCAGCACCAATACCGATGACCGGAATATCGAGCTGATTTGATATCTCCGCTGCCAATCCAGCGGGTACGCACTCCAACACCAGCATCTGCGCCCCGGCATTCTGTAGTGACAACGCATCCTCTTTCATAATCGACGCACTTTCGTGGTCACGTCCCTGCACCCGGTAGCCACCCAGCTTATGTACCGACTGTGGTAGCAGGCCCAAATGCGCACAGACCGGGATGCCATGATCGGCCAGCTGTTCAACCGTTTTAAGTTGCGTCGCCCCCCCTTCGAGTTTGACCATATGCGCCCCACCCTCTTTCATTAGACGGCCTGCGGTGGAGAGCGCCTGTTCAGCCGAGCTGTAGCTCATAAAAGGCATATCGGCGACCAGCAGGCAGCGGCGTCTGGCACGCGCAACATTTCGGGTGTGGTAGACCATATCTTCAACACGCACCGGCAGCGTACTCTCTTGCCCCTGAATCACCATGCCGAGTGAGTCACCAATCAAAATAACATCGACCCCAGCCTCTTCCAGAACACGGGTAAAACTGGCGTCATAACTGGTCAGGACAGCAATTTTCTGCCCCTGCTGTTTCATCTGCATCAGCGTGGTGATTGTAATCTTAGAATCAGGCATATCACGGAGGTATTACATTGGTTAGTAGAAGTTTCCATACTATCACTATAAATGGAATGCCGTGAACGCGGGGATAGGTTCACTAGAGCAACAATCTGCTACCAAACAAGTGAGTCTTTGATCTCATGATACAAAACGGGACATCCCAGTCACCCTTTTGCAATCGATCTTCGACAGCTTTTATGCCCTGGACGTCCTGGTCACTGGCTCTACGCTACAACTTCGCTCTG
>JAKITT010000079.1 GCA_021647945.1 Candidatus Polarisedimenticolaceae bacterium | reverse complement strand
ATCTAGCCAATTACTTAGGTTGGAGGCGGCTCATTGATCATGCAAAAACTTCCTTAACACCACAGGCTTTTTTATTTGCTGCGTTGGGTGTCAGTAGTGACCAACAATTAACGATGACATAGCCTAACATTTACCCTTAATTATGAACAGCAAACGATTAGAAACTTTGTGTGATTTCACAACGGAAGCACACGCCCGCATTCAGAGCAATTTTGCAGCGATCAATCCAGTCGTCGGCGTAAGTCAGAAAATGAGAGGGGTTGGCGTGCCAGCTGACACGATGACCATTGATTGTTTGAAAAGCAAAAAGCGCATACTCATCATATTGCATGATCACCAGCCAGATAGTGTCAGGTATCAGTTTACCTTTATAGACAGAGATCCTGGCGAAACGTTTGAGACGTTGCCCTACAAAGAGCTATCTGTGAATAGAATATACGGCTGGATTGAAACCTATTTTCAAAAATCTTGAGTTTTAGCGTTGAGATGAATTACTGCAAACTAAGCTGCAGCGCAACCATCAACGAGTCTGACCCCTTGATTCTTGATTCAGTCTAACTAAATAAACTATTTGCAGCAATTAATTTTGGACCATCTAATTTTACAGTTTGAGAATTCTCTCTAATATAGGAATTAGTTCCAATGAAAGAAAGGCCTGTTTGAACAGGTACTCTGATTCTAACTATTGTCATACCCTTATAATCAATAACATCTAACTGACTTAGAATTTGACTTTTTAAAGGTTCAGATAAATCCGACGATGACACCTCTCCAAGCAATTTATTGATATAGTCATCATGATTTCCTTCTAGCAGACCTAATTCCCTATCAATACCTACGATGTAACGTCCATTTATAGTTTTAAATTCGATATCATCTAAAGATTTAATTCTTTCAGCGTCTGAAAGATTATCAGCGACACCAATAAACAAAAAGCCATCAGAATCAGGCCCTACATTTGCAATGCCGCACAATGTTTCAATTATATCTTTATATAACTTATTATTAATACTGCGCTTTTCTGATAAGTCATAAAATCCTTGCTTACACTCGTACCGATTTGATTCAACTTTAGCTCTTCTAATTGAATTCTCAAAATCAAGAGCTAATCCAGCACCATGCCTTAGTACAGGTGGATCTTTTTTGACAAAATACTTTTGAATTAAACCAGTAGTTAAATTAACATTGTTTTCTCTATCTGAGCTAACTGAATAGTTAGCTGTAGAAGTCATTTTCTTTTGTAATCCTTTTAGAGCTAAAACAATTTTATCACTCTCTGCTGGTGATTTCTCTTCATTCACTACCAAATGGAAGAACGACATAAATATTGAGAAAAATGATTCCTTAACAGGGTTTCTTGATTTTGGATTAACTATATTAATTATTGTCGTGCCTTGCTCTTCAAAGACAGACTCAATAATTGAAAAGGTTACTTTTATTTCATGAATTAATCTATCAACACCATATGTAACTAGTTCAGTATTTAACTCTTTATGTTCATCTGACTCGGGACTATATATTTTATTAAATAGGTCTCTACTTTTTGCTAATGGTTGACCTTGAAGAATAGATGCAACTAGATCAAGAATCATTTCTTCATCTTCACTATCGCGAAGTTGTTTTTTCCAAATCACGCCATTTTTACACCAAAATATTTCTTCAGCAATTAGCCCATAACCAATATTTTCTCGTGTTGAATCAATACTTATCTCAGGCATTTCAGATAAACTCAATAAGTCCTTTGATGAGTCACCTCTAATTTCAGAAGAAATTTTTCTAATTGTATTGGAAAAGACATCAAGCATACCTGCTTGTCTTTTCTCTTGGGGGCTTAACTGTTTTCCGCCGGAGTTAATACGACCAAATATATCTGTAACTTCTTTTTCATCCGATGATGGGTATATAGTTACGGCTAGTTGGTAATCAAGAAAATCTGCACAAACCTCAGAGTCAAGTAGAAGTTCTTTATCGGTTATTTGTTGAAACAAGCCTTCAGCAGATGATTGTTTTGCTCTAGAAGATTGCTCTACATCAAAGAAAAGACTATCAATAGAATAGCGGTTTTCAATAAATGAAATAATTGCATTTAGTCGCTGTAAGCCATCGATTATTTCAAGTTTTCCATCATTAGTTTGTGCTAAAAGAATAAGTGGGATTGGTAAGTCTTTGACAACACTGTCTATTAAGTATTCTTTTTCATCAACTGTCCACACCAGTTTCCGTTGATATTTTCTATTAACTAAAAACTTGCCTTCAGAATAGTTTCTATACGCCTCCTGGATACTCATGCCTCTAGGTGTGATACTCATCTTTTTTCCTTAATGATTAACTGCACATCTTTAATTCTACCATCAAAAGTTGTAATCAATTCAGGGGACAGTATACCTATTTCCCAATAATAGGAGACAGACCACGGTTTCTTCAAAATTGAGTAGCAATAGGGGGGAAGAGTGACATGAAACAAACACTGTGTTGACCCCGGTTTTTTAATCACATATGCCTCAAGAAGATCGGCATAGCTCATTTGCCATGAAGTTCCAGCTATGTGAAGCTCATCCACTCATTCATGACAGAGGAGAAACTCAATTGCTTGAAGAGATCGATTGCTCGGCTGAAATGCCCCTACGTCTCACAGTTGAGGGGCAGCTGTACCGGGTGGGGCTCTCCTTTTGCGAGAACCCCTGTTGCTCATGCGGTACCGTAGGATTGGTCTGCTCACCAGGCGAAGCGGAGGCTTCCACAAATAAGGCGTCAGCGCTATTTTTTCAGGTTGATGTCAATAGCCAGGAACTCCTTCAAGAAAATGAGGAGATTTCTAACTATGACCCGGTGTTGGGCCAGAGTGTGGTCTCACAATTTAGCCCGGAGGATTGGGGCTTGCTGTCGGACTACTGTACTGAGTTCAAACGCCAGATCACCGAATCGACCCCTGATGAAGAGATTGATGCCTACTTTCCTGAGGAGAGTATTGAGCAGGATGGGGCGATGGTCGGCATCATGGAGATCCTCCCCCACGTGAAGTACCGCACCATCGAACTGGATGGTAAAAACTTTTTGCTGGATGAGCTCTACTGTGTCCGCACCGGCTGCAACTGTACTCGGGTCAGTATGGGGCTATGGCCTTTGGAGGAAGTGGAGGCGGGTGAAATCACCTCTGAGTTTCCGGTCATCGTACTGGACTACAAGGCGGGCCAATGTGAGGTGGAGCGGAGCGGTTGTGAGGAGACCGAATTTGTCCGCCGTCTGGCTGCAACGATTGTCACGGGTAATTATAAAAACTGGTTCAAAAAGCGGCACACTCGCATGCAGTCGCTCTACAAATTCTATCGACAGCGGCACTGCGAGTCATCAACCGTAACTAGTGAGGAAAAAATTGGCCGAAATGATCCATGTCCATGTGGAAGCGGCAAGAAATATAAAAAATGTTGTGGCTAGGAAAGCAATGCAGGAGACCTACGGGGGTGTAGGTGCATATTGACCCCTATGGCTGGAGGGAGTGCGGATGGGTGTTTGGGGCAATCCCTGTCCGTGCATTTTCGTAGTGCGGTTGGTTGCATGAATGCGACCCTACGGCTTAATGTTTCTCCACCAGTGTAGTGATAACTTCTATATCAGGGTTCTCAATAATCATCGTTATTAGCTGTTAATGAAATTATAGTTTGCTGCTTATGTATAGCGTTAAAATCGGGGGTTTTGTTCTGCTTGGAGGGCTTTAAAGCTAGCCTGGATGTTGTTTTATCTCATCCAGGCTAGGGGCTTACAGCTCAAATTTGGCTAATCTCTTCTCCACCGCAGCGTTCTTCAGTCGGACATAATTGGGTAGACCATTACTACCATACGGAGGGTAGTTTTCACCCTGGATGAGAGGCGTCAGGTACTCACGGCAGGCGTCGGTGATGCTGAAACCATCTTCAGTGATGAACTCGGCAGGCATCATTTTTTCGACATTGGCCACGTCCGCTAACGCTGCTTCACCGATCTCCCACACATAGGGGCTGCTCGATTTACGCACAATGGTCGGCATGATGGCGTTGTGGCCCTGTAGCGCCAGCTCGACACTCGCTTTACCCAGGGCGTAAGCCTGTTCGACATCGGAGGCCGAGGCGAGGTGGCGGGCGGCACGTTGCAGGTAGTCGGCAACCGCCCAGTGAAACTTATAGCCAAAGGCATCTTTGATCATGTTGGCGACGACCGGAGCGGCACCGCCTAGTTGAGCGTGGCCGAAGGCGTCACGGGTGCCCTGTTCGGCTAGGAAGCGACCATCGGGCCAGTGTGCGCCCTCGGAGACGACGATGGTGCAGAAGCCGCGCTCTTTTACATTCTTATCTACTTTGGCCAGGAACTTCTCCTGGTCAAACTCAATCTCGGGGAAGAGGATGACGACGGGGATATCATCCACATCAGCCAAACCACCGGCGGCGGCGATCCATCCGGCATGGCGGCCCATCACCTCCAGCACGAAGACCTTGGTTGAGGTGAGCGCCATTGAGCGCACATCGTAGGAGGCCTCTTGGGTGGAGACCGCAATATATTTGGCCACTGAGCCGAAACCGGGGCAGTTGTCAGTGATCGGTAGATCGTTATCAACGGTTTTGGGAATGTGGATCGCCTGCACGGGGTAGCCCATCTTCTCAGAGAGTTGGGAGATTTTGTAGCAGGTATCGGCAGAGTCACCGCCGCCGTTGTAGAAAAAGTAGCCGATGTTGTGTGCTTTGAAGACTTCGATCAGCCGTT
Source organism: Candidatus Polarisedimenticolaceae bacterium (assembly GCA_021647945.1). Lineage (GTDB taxonomy): Bacteria > Pseudomonadota > Gammaproteobacteria > Chromatiales > Chromatiaceae > JAKITT01. Next base: position 11,087 of record JAKITT010000079.1, on the reverse strand, counting down.
CATATTCACGACGATTCTTCTCCAGGCTCTTCAGCTTGTAACGGCATGAACCAAAGGCACCCGATGGGGTGTGCAGCAGTGCGGCGATATCTTCATCAGATTCTTGGTTGGTGTCGATCAAATCTTCAGTCAACGCACCGATAATGCCATTTCGGCCCGCATAGACATTAGCGATCTTGTCACTATGTTGGCGGGCGGTTTGGATCACACCGCAAGCAGATGCGTTGATGACGGATGTGACACCACCAGATTGGGCGTAAAAAGCATTTTTTGCAGTCATTGGGTGCGTCCTTTTGACGAAAAGAGAATGACGCCTATGATAATCGATTCTCTCTTTGGAGAAGAGCTACGCTGAATAAAAAAACAGAAAAAATTGTATAGGAAGACAGAATAGAGCAAAGGTGGGCATAAACAGCCTGCCCACCCAGATTCAAGTCGCTACTCCGTACTTATTTCATCATCTGCACTGCTCAATACCCGTTTGTACTCGGTGTGATGGCATTTGGGGCAGGGGGGGATGTGTCCAGCTTTATGAAAATGTAGCTCTTCGCCACACTTGGTGCAGATTAGGGTGCCTGGCCCGGTAATCTCCCCCGTATGATAGGTAGAGGCTTCACGTGCCTGTTGAGCCAGCTTGGCCAGTTGCAGAGAGGTCTGGTCGGCTACATTCGAGAAAGCCTCCAGGAGCTGGCTTTCAATCAATGAAGACTCAAACTGCCACCAATCGGATAGCTGTTCGCCCGTCTCGCCCATGTAGTGGGCCACCTCCTCCATATCGCGCTCAATGTAACCGGCCACCCTCTCCGCCTCTTCACGGCTCAGTTCGCCCAGTTCAACCGCCTTTTCGCGTGCCTGTTCGATATTGTGTTTCAGGTTGGGGATGGTGGTTTCACCCGCGTGTTCAATAGTGTGACTAATGCGCTCTAGCATATTCTCATAAGCGACAATGAGTCGCTCCATGGGTTCTAACTCATTCTTATCGGGCATTCTGGACTCCTTTTTTGATCCTCTTAGTCTTAGTGTGAACCATAGCGAGTCAAACGACAATTGATGCAGCGCAACGGTGGCTGGGTTATCCTTACCTATTGCTTTTAACCAACCAGAATTTGAGACATGCAAGAGAGCTACAAGCCATCACAGATCGAACAAGATGCCCAAGATTATTGGCAGAAAAACCAGAGCTTCAAGGCAACTGAACAGCCCGATAAGGAGAAGTTCTACTGCCTAGCGATGTTCCCCTACCCGAGTGGCAAGCTGCACATGGGCCATGTGCGCAACTACACCATCGGTGATGTGATCAGCCGCTACCAGCGCATGTTGGGCAAAAATGTGCTGCAACCGATGGGCTGGGATGCCTTTGGTCTGCCGGCTGAAGGGGCAGCGATCAAAAACAAGATGCCACCCGCCGCCTGGACCTACTCCAATATCGACTATATGAAGGGGCAGCTTCAGCGCCTCGGTTTTGGTTATGACTGGGATCGTGAACTGGCCACCTGCCAGCCCACTTACTACAAGTGGGAGCAGTGGCTCTTTACCGAGCTCTACAAAAAAGGGCTGGTCTATAAGAAGAACTCCGTGGTCAATTGGGACCCGGTCGATCAGACCGTGTTGGCCAATGAGCAGGTGATTGATGGGCGCGGCTGGCGCTCAGGTGCGCTGGTTGAGCGGCGCGAGATTCCACAGTGGTTCATCAAAATCACCGACTATGCCGATGAGCTGCTGGATGAGCTGGAGAACATGGAGGGTTGGCCAGAAAAGGTACGCACCATGCAGCGCAACTGGATTGGTCGCTCCTATGGTGTGCAGATGGATTTTGGTATTGATGATGCGAATGGCGCGGGCGCGACTGACAAATTAACCATCTACACCACTCGCCCCGATACCCTGATGGGTGTCACCTATCTAGCTGTTGCGGCAGAACATCCGCTGGCGCTGGAAGCGGCCAAAAATAGCAGTGACATCTCCGCCTTCATCGATGAGTGCCGCCATGGCAGCACCTCCGAAGCCGATATGGAGACGATGGAGAAAAAAGGCATTCGCCTTGGTATCAATGCCATCCACCCCATAACAGGTGAAGCGGTGCCTGTTTTTGCTGCCAACTTTGTGCTGATGGGTTACGGCACCGGTGCCGTGATGGCAGTGCCTGCGCATGACCAGCGTGACTGGGAATTCGCTACCAAATATGGCGTGCCGATCAAACAAGTGATTGTCTCGGCTGATGGCAGCGATTGCAGTGTCGCCAAAGCGGCCTATGTAGAGAAGGGTCTGCTAAAGGATTCAGGCCCGTTTGATGGTCTCAGTTCAAGCGAGGCGTTTGATGCCATTGCCGACCATCTGGCAAACGAAGGCAAGGGTGAGAAACAGACCAACTACCGTCTGCGTGATTGGGGCGTCTCTCGCCAGCGCTATTGGGGTTCACCCATCCCGATGATCAACTGTGCCAAATGCGGCACCGTGCCTGTTCCCAAGACTGATCTGCCCGTCGTACTGCCAGAAGATATTGAGTTTGATGCCTCCGGTGGTTCGCCGATCAAAAAGATGCCTGAGTGGTACAACACCACCTGCCCAGAGTGTGGAGGCAAGGCGGAGCGTGAGACCGACACCTTCGACACCTTCATGGAGTCCTCCTGGTACTACGCCCGTTTCACCGGCCCCGATAATGATCAGAGCATGCTTGATGAACGCGCCAACTACTGGCTGCCGGTTGATCACTATATCGGTGGTATCGAACACGCCATCCTGCATCTGCTCTACGCCCGTTTCTACCACAAGCTGATGCGTGATGCTGGTCTGGTCAACTCCGATGAGCCGATCAAACAGCTGCTCACCCAAGGCATGGTGATCGCCGAGACCTACTTCCGCAATGAGGAGGATGGTTCCAAGAGCTGGTTTAACCCGGCAGATGTGAACGTTGAGCGTGATGAGAAGGGGCGCCCTACACAAGCGATCTTGAGCGAAGATAACCAGTCGGTAGAGATTGGTGGCATCGAGAAGATGTCAAAATCGAAGAACAACGGTGTTGATCCACAGGCGATGATCGACCGTTTCGGTGCCGATACCGTGCGCCTCTACACCATGTTCACCGCACCACCCGAGCAGTCGCTTGAGTGGTCAGATGAGGGAGTTGAAGGGGCTTACCGCTTTCTGCGCCGGGTCTGGGCGCAAGCGAGCGATCACGCCGAAGCAATCCGCAATAGTAGTGAGCCAAGTGAACTCAGTGAGCAGCAAAAAAAGGTGCGTCGTGAACTGCATACTTTGCTCAAACAGGCTCGTTTTGACTATGAACGGCAGCAGTTCAACACCATCGTCTCCGCCTGTATGAAGATGACCAATCTGCTCTATAAGCTGGATCGCAGCGAGGGTGATCATGCACTACGCCGTGAAGGGCTCAGCTTCATTCTACGACTGTTGGCTCCCATCGCCCCCCACATGAGTCACCAGATCTGGCGTGAACTTGGTTTTGGTGATGATATTCTCAACGCGGCTTGGCCAGAGGTGGATGAGTCCGCCTTGGTGCAGGAGAGTATCCAATATGTGGTGCAGGTGAATGGCAAAGTGCGCGCCAAAATTAAGGTGCCTGCCGATGCGGATAAAGCGGCCGTGGAAGCGGTTGCCTTGGCCGATGAGAACGTACAGCGCTTTCTTGGCGGCCTCACCGTGCGTAAGGTGATTGTGGTGCCGAAAAAGTTGGTCAGTGTGGTAGCGAAGTAGTTAGATCCATATGAAAGCCTGTAGGAGCGGCGCCACGCCGCTCCTACAAAATAGTTATGGATGCGTTATGTTTGTAAGTAGAGATAAAGAAGGCCATAAAAGCAGTTATTGATGAGCAGATCAAAAATAAGATATATATATCAAAGCACTTAAAAGAAGGTGCAGTCGATGTCAGAAGCAGAGATATGAGTCTTACAGAGAAAACACAGTTTAAAAAAGCTGCGAGTGGTGTTGCTACAACAGTCATACTGGAAACCATACCACCGCATTTTCATTTGCAATTTTAGGGCTCTATCGAGATCTGTGTGGGTAACCTAGTTTTAACTGATACAGCCTAAACACTACATCTTGTGTTGAAGGGCGAACGAGGCAAATGCTCCAGTTTCCCAAGCAATAGATAGGCGATGGTGATCATATTCTCGCTCCGTCGATAACCACGTGCTTTTGCTTTGGCCGCCTGAATCAGACTATTAGCCCCCTCGACATATCCATTGGAAAGGCCAGAATCAAAACCATTGAGAATGCCTTGTCGGTGAGCGAGCAATGTCGTTGCGAGTCGTTTAAATGGCTCCAACCGGCAACGACGTGCCCAGCTGTACCATGCATCGAAAAGCAAGGCGGCTTCAGCGGCGCTCTGAGCGGTTTGAAAGAGTTCGCGTAGGGATTGTTTAAGACGCCATGCACGCGCCGTCAATAGCCGTGCCTTGGGCAATGATTTGAATAAGCGGCTCTGTTTCACACTCCACTTTGATTGATCTTTGAGCCAAATCCACCGGCTTTTTTTGAGGATGGGCTCATACTTCACCTCATCGCGCCGGACAACTTCTAATGCTTGATTGGCAAGCTGAATAATATGGAATGGATCAAACGTAATGTCAGCATTGGGAAGCGGCTTGCTGACCCCTGCAATATAGGCCTTTGACATATCAATGCAGGCGGCATTAATAGCGAGGGGATCACCTTGATGAGCCTTAAGGTCTTTGACAAAGGAGGCAATTGTCGCCTGATCACGCCCAGAGCAGCCGAAGATCAAACGGCGTGCATCCATATCATGCACCAGGGTGATGTAGTTGTGGCCCCGCCGCGAAGCCGTCTCATCAATGCCAACACGGCGAACCTTGCTGAAATCCTCCTGACGGCGGGCCTGCGTGACATGACGCTTCAGAATAACCCACAATGCATCAGCGCCCACGCAGAGCAACTGTGCCACGCTATTCACCGGCATCACCCGACATAGCGTTAATACCAACGCCTCAAAGAGCAAAGTGAACCCTGAGCCGGAGGACGCCCATGCAACAGGAACTTGGATTACTTTGCCGCATGCCGTGCATTTTGTACGGGGAACATCTGCATGAATATAGGCTTCATATTGAAAGAAGTTCAGATGCCGCCACGTTCGGGGTTTTGTGTCATGGAGTGGCTGACTCTCAAGGCCACAAGCGGCGCAAGAAAACTTTGACCCTCGCCGGAATTTAAGTTTGAAATCAATGCGGCCTTGTTCCTGATCAAACTGGACAGAAGCCACTTCCCAAGGAGCAGAAAGGCCAAGGGCAGCAGTAAAGAGGCTTTGTTCATTCATTCTTATAGGCTCAGGTGGATCAATAGGTGATGGAAACCTTACTCGGTAGTCTCGGTAAAACACAATATGTAGTGTTTTGAATGGTTTTAGCTAAAACAGCTTACCCACACAGATCTCGATAGAGCCAGAAAAACTACCCACTCGATCAGGGGAAGAGCCGTTTTAGTATTTGTGAGAAGATCGTATTACAATGAGCCATGGCCTGGTCTTCCTTGTTGGTTCAGCAAGTTATAAGCAAACTCATTGTACCAAAATCAGGGGGGATCAGGCCTCTTTACTTACTAGTTAACGGGACAGCAGTGAAATCATACCATCCGTAGAGTGGGCGGTATGATGGAATGTAGTAGCTCAGGCTTGATCTGACAGTCCTCCGTTTTTTAGGATGTCTGTTAGGGAACCTCTGACATAAGTCATGATTGTTTTAGACTGACTAAAACCGCCCCGATTTGTTTCAGCCTAAATTTTAGCTGAGCTTTAGCGAATCTTATGCTTCAGTGCAACCAGACTTAATCAGAGGTGCCTTAGATCATATTTGAGCTGAATTCTTTTCAGTCCAAATCAATTTACCATCAAGTAAATCTTCAACCTTATTTCCTGACCCATTATTTCATTTATTCCAACAGTATCTATTTGAGGATCCATAACGATTTCTCCGTAGTCAGTTGGAATTCAATTATGGGCATTGGCTCAATTAGCGCATGTCAATCCAAAGCGATGGATGCCAGGACACGACCCAAAGCGATAATTAGTCATTTAAACTGTGGTCTGTGCCCTGCGGTCAGCGGCGCTCTTATCCCTTCTGCTCCAGAATAACATATGCCATTGTTTCCACTAAAATAATGCATTATATTCACAGATATCTTCCCTTTTCCTTGTGTATGTGGCTAGTTAAGAACTATACCTAGGAGATAGGAGGCATTAGGGTATAGGGATTCTTTCTGAAGGAGCTTAATCACAATATTTATTGGTGGGCGGTATGAAGTCTGTTGTTCTTGCCATATTTTGCTCGGTACTAATGAGCATTAGTACCTCTTTACATGCTGTTGGAGAGAACCAGCTGGCTCTGGCTGATTTGGAAGATTTAAGCCTCTTTTTTGAAGAGGACGATCTTATCACCATAGTAACCAAACACCCGCAATCACTGCGGGACGCACCCGCCATCGCATCTGTGATCACTGCTAGAGAGATCCGTAAGATGGGTGCCCGTAGTATTCAAGATGTCTTACATCGCCTACCCGGCTTTGATATTAGCATGACTGCAACAGGGTCTTACATAATTGAAGTGCGGGGTATTCTTGCATCACAAAAGATCAAGGTTATGGTAGATGGTCACACTGTTCAGGAAGAGGTGAATCAGGGAGTCGGCTGGGCATGGGACACTATCACTTTAGAGAATGTAAAAAGGATTGAGGTGATTCGTGGCCCAGCATCTTCCCTATATGGCACCAATGCCTATGCTGGCATCATAAATATTGTCACGAATGATGGTGAGGATGTCGATGGCGTTATAGGGGGCGTGGGCATTGGCAGCTTCAATACAAAACGCAGCAATCTTCAGCTCGGCGGGCGCTCAGGCGATTTGGAGTACGCATTTTATGCCAATGGTTATAAAACAGATGGCGATAGCCTTTTCCTTGAACGGGATACCCTCGGTAACTCTGGCAAAACCGTTTTCTGGGAAGAGCAGGTCGATTTTGCGGCCAAATTTAACTACCAGGGGTGGCAACTCAATAGTCGCTATCTTGAAAAGAGACGCGGCCCTTATATTGGCATAGGGCATGCGCTGAATGATGAGAGTGAGATAAAACATGGGCAATATTTTGTTGACTTGAGCTATCAAGGGGAGATCAATGAGCAGCTTGATATCTCAACCAAACTCTTTCTCGATAGATCAACCAACTTTGATCAATATTGGCAGCTCTGGCCTGCCAGTGCATATCCTGCCCCACCAGGCGGGTTAGTTGCACATGCTATCACTGAAAGTGAGACCTATGGGGCCGAGCTACAGTTTGATTATCAACTGTTTGAGAACAATCTCCTGACATTTGGCGCAGCAGTAGAGCACCATGAACTCTTTAATGCCCAATTTTTCGTCAACTTCAACCTAGACTATTCTCCAATTGGTTATCTGAAAGAGGTGACAGGAGATCGCGACTGGATCGATCAGCCTAAGGCTCACCGGGACATTTGGGCACTCTATATGCAGGACATTTGGACACTATCTGAGCAAGTGACCCTCACGTTTGGAGTGCGGCACGATGAATATTCAGACTTTGGTAGTAGTACCAGCCCCAAAGTCGCCGCCGTATGGAAGATGGATGATCACTGGGACTTGAAAGTACAGTATGCAAAGGGGTTTAAAGCCCCCACATTTGCTGAACTCTACGTCCAAGATAACCCAGCCCAGACGGGTAACCCTAATCTTAAGCCTGAAACAGCTGACACCTATGAGCTTAGTCTTGGGTACATTACCCCAGGCCAAGTTAACACTCGACTGACCTACTTCAACATCAATGAACAAGATAAGATTGTGATGACTCAAACGGGGACAGGGCAGAGTGAAAATATTGGTGGTACAGAGATAGAGGGTATTGAGTTTGAGTGGAAAAAAGAGCTTGGTGCAGCGAATAACATCTACTTCAACTACACTTGGCAGGATGCCCGATATAGTCTTGATGACTCAAAAATTGAGGACATTGCCAGCCACAAAGGCAATATTGGTGGAGATTATCTAATCAACCGATATCTCAATCTGAATACCAATATCTATGTGACGGGAGACCGTCCTAGAGCAGCAGGTGATAGTCGAGATGACCATAAAGGCTATGCTTTAACTGACATGACCTTTACATTCAGCCGCTACATCACTGGCTTAGAGGTTCGAGCCTCGATTTACAACCTGTTTAATAAAAAATACACCTACCCTTCAGTCTACAACCCTGCTGGCGATGTGACTGATTATCCTCAAGAGAGGCGTCATTACAGCCTTGATATACGCTACTCATTTTAGAGACAACCTGAGGTTAAACAACAAGAACAATAGAGGGCACCAGGTGATCAAGGGTCAGAACAGTTGAAATAGATCGGAATAAGAGTGCCATTCAGGAGAGACCACAGCCCCCTCTCTTCACTCGTTATTACAGCTCGAGATACCCAGCATTTTGTAGATGGGGCAGAAGTGTAGAAAGCCGCTGCCAATACCAAAAGCGGCAACCAGCAACAGTACTATTTTCAGCCCCACCGCGAGCGGAACAAACACCGCGACCAAATCGAGCAGGATACCCAGTGATATCCTGACCCACTTATCGGTCTGTCCCACATTGCATTCAGCCGCCACCGCTCTACCCCCTGTTCACAACACTACAATTTTGCGCGCTGATTTTTGACCCCGCCTCATCCCTGCTTTTGGCAACCATACGCTGCATCAAATGTATAAAAGCATCTTTATCCGTAGCGGCAATAAAATATTGGTAATTACTTACGGCTCTTTTCAGCCCCTGCATCAGCGAGGCATCACTGTTTAATGGGAAGATGCGCGGCACGTAACCACCATCGAGATTATAGGTGGCGTCGATCTTGGGGGCATGGTCAACATTGACACGAATCATGGTGAGTTGATCGGTCATCTCCAGGATCGCTGACTCCCTGAAGATCGTTTTATAGGCGTGACAGGTGGGACACCAATCCGCATAGAAGATAAGCATGGCGGGTTGACCGCTACGACAGGCCTGTTGCACACCATCGGCATAGTTGTACCAAGTGATCTGCGCTTCATTCCAATCGGGCCGATGTGGTGTTGTCACCTCACTACTACCACGTGGCAGCGGCTGCACCGTCTCATAGAGTGTATAGGGAGAGGTTTCAGCATCTTCCAGCGCCTCTTCAAGTAAGACTCGCCCTTTGGCTGATATCCCACCACCCGCCAAGACAGATCGGTAGAAACGGGCATAGAAGTGGTCGGGTTCTACCACCACCGTTACCTTTAGGCTCAAGCCCGTTTGTGACACCCGCTGTTGGTAATTGATGGCCACTGAATCACCCGATGGGATACGGGTGTCATACAGCTCTTGTGATAGGTCAAGTGTCACCTCTCGGCCGATAATCGCCTCCTGTTTCGAGCCTTCCACCAATTTGCCATCGGCATCAACCAACACGGCACGAACAAATACCTTGGGGGTGAGATAGGTGGGAAAGTGGTGACCGACACCGCTATTGGCGACCACGATGGTGGCTGTTAGCTGGTCACCTGTGTCGAGCGGTTGATCCGACATCTCCACCGTAATTGTGACCCCTTGCTTAACCATCTCTTTGTCATGAATACCACGCCAAAGATGACGACGTTTCGGCATGTGGCAGCTCTGGCACTGCACCCCTTGGGCGGGGTATTCACTCGCCAGCCACTCGTTATAGGTGTTCTCAATCAACTTACCGTTGAGGGCATAGCCATCTTCTGTGAATTGGTGGCAACCACGACAGAAAGCGGACTTAGAGAAGGCGCTTTTGGCACTGAAGCCATCATGTGGAAGGCTTTGGTCAATCTTGCCCGTGACAGAAGGATCGGCCGACCTGACCGGCCCATAGACCTGATGCTGACGCAGATGACAGGCGGCACAGACAAGACCGCTGTGCAGCAACGTCGCATCAAACGCATCATTATCTAACCAAGCCCCACCCTCAGGCGTGGTGGTCCAGAGTCTCTCCTGCTGCTCAGCCAGTGGGGTGTGACAGCTCCAGCATATGCGTGCCGTTGCTGGGTCACTCGCCACCATATCGACCAGCTGACCATAAATACCCGGCCCCATCGCCTTGCTATGCAGAGTGGTTTGCCAATCTTTCAACTGCTGTGGATGACAAACACCACACTGCTGCGGGGAGAGTGAACGCTCCAGCTCTGTGTAATCAGCCGGAGGCTCACCCTGAAGTGGAATCACTTCTGTCCAGTGACGCTGTAAGAACCCCTCTTCTGCGGGGGTCAGCAGAGGCTCTGCACTCACGTCTAACATCAACCCAGCGGTCACTAAAAATAGTAGTAACCACTGAGCTGAACAGATCACGCTCTTCTGCATCACTAATCAGATCTCACTCAATTAATATCTAGAGCAGGGATTACGCGATTTCATACCACATGGGTTACAGGGGTTGCTCTGTTTCATGCCACAAGGGTTGCAGGGATTGGCATTCGCCACACGAAAAGCCTTCTGTTTAACATCAACCACATAGGCTGTCAGCGCCGCCAGTTTACGACTCTGCCAAGCCAACGCATTGCCCTTGAGTGGTGCCACGACACAGAACTGCACAAACTCATCGGCACTCACCTGTTGCACACCTGCCCGATCACTCGCCATAGCCACTTCATGTGGATAGGCATGGGCAAAACTTGAGCCAAACCCAGCCGTACCAGAGTGACAGGTGTTACATGAGAGCCCATTGGTGCCTAAAGCTGGGCTATTGAAGAGGTGTTTACCCTCTTTTACCAACGTAGCGCGAGAAGCGTTGGAATAAAGTTTGCTCCCAACCGGTCTAGTTATCTGCATGGCGCTTACACCCTGGCTGCATGGGTTGCTCTGCTTCATGCCGCAAGGGTTGCATGGATTGCCCTGTTTCATACCGCAGGGGTTACATGGGTTGCCCTGTTTCATGCCGCAGGGGTTGCACGGATTACCCTGCTTCATGCCACATGGGTTACATGGGTTGCCCTGCATCATGCCGCAGGGATTGCCATGTTTCATACCACAAGGGTTAGCCGCTGACGCAACCATATTCATCGTCTGCTGTCCCGCCCAGCCATTAGAGATAG
>JAKITT010000078.1 GCA_021647945.1 Candidatus Polarisedimenticolaceae bacterium | reverse complement strand
ATCAATACTAACTCGTTTAATATTCATGATGGACGCTCCTGTTATATTTAGTTGGGGTACTACATCAACTATGGCGCATTGTGACGCCGGTTTAATCAGGGGCGTCCATCTCATCAGTCAAAGCTACGCGCCTTTTTGTGCACTCGCTATCGGTGTGCCATGAACGGATGGTCGTTTAACAACCATTCGGTGCTATACAAAAGATGAGGGTTTGTTGGTCCCTCGAAACCGTCTTGAAGGAGAAGGTTTCAAACCACCCACTGCTGCTGGGGTAAAGAGTCCTGGTGGTGAGCGAGTTGGGAAAAGGCGCGGCTTAAGATCGCGTCAGGTGAGTATCAAAGAGATGAATGAAAATGAACCACTGATGAGGTGTCGAAATGCACTCCATTGTTGTCAAAACCAGAGCACCGAAGCGGTTCTGGGATGAGTTTGGCGGAAACCTTCTTATTGGCCAAACGGCAACCGGCATAGAGGTGGCATGACTTTGATACAGGCTTTTGTATGGAACTTGGGAACCTGTCGTTCCGATGCTAAGGGAGAATCACAAGCGGAAGCCCCGTGGAGTGATAGAGTACCGATGCGGAGCACAGGGGCGGATCAGCTCGTAGTAGCGATGAAGTCTCTGTAATGGAGATGGAGTGAAGGGGCTGACATGTCCAAAATAGATCTATGGTCAACCAGAGATGGGAGGAACCTAAGATTTACGCAAACTTGGTAATTGCAAGGGACATGAAGAGCCGTATGAGGCGAGAGTCTCACGTACGGTTCTGTGAGAGCCTGGAGGGGAAGTTCCTCCGGGCGACTCGACCTGAAGTTGAAACATATCGACATAAAGGCGGGTACGGTCTATCAAGATGCTAGGGAGGTGAATACCAAGTTCAGTAAAAGCTTTACTACCTGCTTTTTCCCTGTGGGTGACGAGGTGCGTGATATTGTTATTCGGTGGGTGGCGTACTTAAAGGATGACCTATTAATGGGGAACGATGCCCCGCTGTTCCCTAAAACTAAGATGAGCCAAGGGTGTGATAACAGCTTTCAAGTTGCTGGCTTGGCCTGTGAACATTGGAGCAATGCCGCCGCAATACGAAGAATATTCAAAGAGGCTTTTTTATTGGCTGAGCTACCCAATTTCAATCCGCACAGCTTTCGTAATACTTTGGTGGTTTTGGGTGAAACCCTTTGCCAATCAGCGGAAGAGTTTAAGGCGTGGAGCAAAAACTTAGGCCATGAGAGGGTACTGACTACGTTTTTAAGTTATGGAAAGGTACAGCCAAAGCGACAAGCTGAGATTCTTCAAAAGATAGGGGTGCCGCGTGATGTGGCTACGCAAGGTATAGATACCACTGAGTTGGCTAAACTACTTGTCCGTGAAATGCAAAATCAGCCTGTGGGGTAGAGGGCTATTTCATGCCAACTACTTTTAGCCCCTTGCTACCTGTTCGGCTCATATTGCCCGTGGCGGCTTTTTCAATGTGGTCACTCCACCATGCCATAACTGGCTTTCTACGTTCGAGGTAGTTAGCACGGTTGTAGGCGTTGCGAACTTCATTATTGCCGATATGGGCAAGAGCAGCTTCTATCACATCACCATCAAAGCCCTCTTCATTCAATATGGTGCTGGCTAGTGATCGCATGCCGTGGGCTACCAGCTTTTTGTCAAAGCCCATGCGCTTTAGGGCGGTGTTAGCGGTTTGTGGATTGGTGTGCTTTTTGGGGTCTCGATCTGAGGGGAAGACAAACTGGCTTCGTCCACTGATTGGTTTTATTAGTTCTAGCAGTGCCAAGCATTGGCTGGATAGTGGAATAATATGTTCTTTTTTCCGCTTCATACGTTCTGCTGGGATATGCCAGACAGCCGTTTCAAGGTTGATCTCATCCCAACGGGTGCCAGCGGCTTCACTGGGTCTCACCATGGTGTGAAGTTGCCACTCTATCAGGCAGCGGGTGGTGTATTTGATACTGGCTATTGAGAGAGTCTGCAGCAGGGTTGGCAGCTCATCTGGTTTGAGGGTGGGTAGGTGTTGCTTTGCAGGTTTTTGGAATGCCTTGCTGATCCCCGCTAGTGGGTTGCTCTCTATGATGCCGGTATTTACAGCATAGATCATGATTTCATTCAGGCGTTGGCAAAGGCGTTTGATGGTCTCAAGGCTACCTTTTGCTGCAATGGGCTTGATAGTCTCTATGGCCTTAATAGCTGTGATTTTGTGGATAGGTACTTTTCCCAAATGAGGGAAGATGTGTAGTTCAAGAGAGCGCCACGTATCCTTTGCATGGTCTGCTGAAATGTCGGCCTTTTTAACTTCTAGCCATTGGTTGGCTATATATTCTAGTGTGTTGTTGTGGGCTTTCTCACTAATGCGGCTCTGCTCATCCCTGTATTCCTGTGGATCAATATCCTTTGCCAGTAGTTCCTTGGCTTTAGTGCGCTTCTTTCGGGCTTCAGCAATGCTTATTTCTGGGTAGCTCCCAAAACTCAGGCTAGTACGTTTCTTTGTGTAGGGTCTTTTGTAATCCAGTAGCCACAGTTTTGAGCCATTTGGTTTGATTCTTAGCTGTAACCCTCCACCATCCGATAGGGTGTAAACCTTCTCTTTAGGTTTGGCTTGCTTAACTTCTGTATTGGTTAAAGGTTTGGTGATTTTAGCCATTTTGGTAGTACCGCTTTTAGTAGTATCGGTATGGTACTACCATCGGTACTACTAAAAAAGTGGGCTTTTGCTGGATACGATAGGAAGCTATAGGCAATAAAAAACCCGATAAGCCGTTGTTCTAGTTGGCTTATCGGGTTGTTTTAGGTTCTTAATGAACCTGCTTGTGGTGGAGGCGGCGGGAATCGAACCCGCGTCCGCAAATCCTCTGCCGTTGGCTCTACATGCTTATCCGCGTCATTTAATTTAACTGGTTGCTACCCGACGGGCGAGGAAGACAAACAGCGGTCCCGGTTAGGTTTTAGGCAATCGGCCCCGGACGAGCGTCATGACGATCTTATGAGATATGACCCCTGAGTGTTCCCGAAAGAACCCGCACGCATAAGCACGGCTGCGGACAGAGGCTAGCCGCTTTAAGCAGCTAGAGCGTAGTTGTCGTCGTTGGCAACTATAGTTGTAACAGACTTTTTAACGAGGATATCTGTATCCTCGGCATGCACCTCAGGTTTTGTAACCCACGTCGAAACCAGGTCGCCCCCAAAATGGCTAAGAGGTTGTAGATTCATTCAAATCTATCTCTTAACGGTATTTATTATAGGTGACATGCAGGTTCAAGGCTATCTGTGCTAGCTACTCATTGCGGTTTATTTTTTGATGAGGCGGCTGCGCTCCCTCTATTTTGCCGTTCATGGGGCAGTTATCGGAGGTATCGTAACTATTACTGTCGCTGTCTATTCTGTAATTTGGCTAGAATTTTTGTCATTAGGCCTTGAGTTTTATCTTTTTCTGCCGAGATAAAGACGTAGCATCTGTAGGGCATTAAGTACTTTTAGGGAAAGGGTAGTAAGGCTGAATCGTGCCAATGACATCATTGATAACAAAAAAACGTCTCATTATATTTTCTTTGGTCGCGGCAATTATGTTGGCGCTGGGCTCTTGGGTGATTCAATGCAAAATTGAATCTGATAGTCAGATAGAGATTGGCCGGTACCTCCGTGCTGAGTTAAATATGACGCACCAAGCTGTCTATAGCTGGGTAAAAGTTCACCATGCAGCAACGGTGGTATGGGCAAACACGCTTGAAATGCGCCAGTTTACGCAACGTCTATTGGCCTATGGTAACTCAAGAGATAGCCTGCTTGGGACGGATGTTCAGGCTGATGTCTCTGAGTGGTTAGCTCCTGTTGTTGCGAGTAATGAGTACCAAGGTTTCTTTATTGTTGATCCTGACAATATCACTCTAAGCTCCTCTGATACCCAGAGTATTGGCTTGCCATCAACGTTGATTAACCAGCCCGGGTTTCTAAAACAGGCTTGGGCGGGCGTGAACTCAGTGAGTCTTCCTCGGCGATCTAATCAGTTACTACCCGATGAACATGGAAACCTTAAAGTAGGGCGTGCCACGATGTTTGTTGCTGCACCTATTCGTGATGAGAAGGATGAGGTGATGGCGATTCTTGTCTTTCGAATTGACCCAATGGTGGGTTTTTCAACCATTTTCATGCGTGGCTGGCGTGGTGCTACAGGTGAAGTCTATGCCTTTGATGATGCGGGCATGCTGATTAGTGAGAGTCGCTTTAACTATCGGCTACGTGAGCTTGGCATAGTGAGATTTGATCAAGAGGCGATGCTCAATATCACACTGCAAAACCATGCCGGTGGCAATAAAGAGGGTATTGCTCCGTTAACTTTTATGGCTCAGCAGGCGACCTCCGGTCAGTCGGGTATGAACCTAGAGGGTTATGCCAACTATTATAATGCTGATGTGGTGGGTGTTTGGTTGTGGGATGCGCGACTTGGTTTTGGTTTTGCTGCGGAGATAGAGAAGGCAGAAGCGTTCCAAACGATCTATTCCAACCGTTTTGCAATTACCTCAGCCACACTATTTTCCATTATCTTCTTTTTAGTGTTGATGGCCGTTTTTATACGCAATCGTGGTCAGATTCTTGAACGAGAGATCTGTCAGCGCACGGTGCTTGAAACGGTGGCTGAGGGCATTATTACTCTTGCGCCAGATGGGATTATTGAAACGGCCAATCCTGCTGTTGAGTCTATATTTGGATATCAGGCATCGGAGCTAATTGGTGAGAGTATCAATATGCTGATGCCCAGCCATCAACATGAGGCGCATGTGGGCTATTTGGCCGGTTCCAGTCAAGCAGGTGAAGAGAGTGAAGTATCGATTATCAACATGCCGCGTGAAGTGGTGGGTATGCACAAAAATGGGAGCAGTTTTCCTTTAGACATTACGGTCTGTGAGATGAATATCAATGACCAACGTAAATACAACTGTACGTTGCGAGATATCACGGAGCGCAAACAGGCTGAGTTAGCATTACGTGAGAGTGAAAAACAGTTTCGTAACATTCTTGAAAGCTCACCCATCCCAATGATGATCACCAACATGAGTGGCACGATTGAGCTGTTTAACCATAAATTTGTCGATCTGTTTGGTTGGACGATTGATGATGTGCATACCATAGACCAATGGCGGGAGGCGGTTTACCCCGATGAGACCTATCGTAATGATGTGATAGAAGCGTGGGAGTCGATTGTTGAGAAGGCCAAAGTATCAGGGTTGGAGATACCCCCGCAGGAGTGGATGCTGACCTGTAAAAATGGTGATATACGGATGGTTGAACTCCGAATGATGCCCGCAGGTAGTGAACGCAATGTGATTGTGATGAGTGATATTACAGAGCGTATACGTGCTGAAGCGGTGTTGATTGATGCGCGAAAACAGGCGGAGTTGGCCACCAAGGCGAAGAGTGAGTTTTTGGCTGTGATGAGTCATGAAATTCGTACACCAATGAATGGTGTACTGGGCATGGCACAGTTGCTACGAAAAAGCCCGCTCAATGATGAGCAGCAGGGGCAGGTTGACATACTCTATCAATCTGGAAAATCGTTGATGAACATCATTAATGATGTGCTCGATTTCTCAAAAATTGAGGCGGGTAAGCTGGAGCTGGAAGCCTCTGATTTTGATCTTGAGCAGGAGCTCTCCTATATCTGTCATCTGCTGTCGCCTAAGGCAGAAGAGAAGGGGCTTGAGCTGATTCTCAACTACTCCCATGAATGCCCCCGTTTTATTGTTGCTGATGCGGGACGCATGCGGCAGATTATGCTCAATTTGATTGGTAATGCGATTAAGTTTACTGAAGCGGGGCATGTGGTTGTTCGCGTTAGAAAAGAGGGGGGCAGTGATGATTGGATTGATCTTCGCCTAGAGGTGCAAGATACAGGTATCGGTATCGATTTGGGTGAGAGGATAGGAGAGGGTGATACGGCCAACCTGTTTAACTCATTTAGTCAGGCCGATGCATCTACAACACGACGCTTTGGTGGTACAGGTTTAGGACTGGCTATAAGCAAACAACTGGTTGAGTTAATGGGCGGCGAGATTGGGGTCAACAGTGCACCGGGCCTAGGCTCAACCTTTTGGCTAACAATAAATGTGCCGCTTTCTGCGCCAAAAGATCTATTAAATAAACTGCCCCTGCTTGATATCCCTGTACTTCTTATCAGTCAGTCGTTGGAAAATTCAACCGTACTATCCAGCCAGTTAAAAAAATTGGCAATGCAGGTTGAGGTAGCTGAAGGGGCTGAGGAGGGAGAAGGTAAATTGAGACGTGCTGCTGAAGTGGGAGAGCCGTTCATCGTGGCTATTCTTGACTGTGATTCTCTCAAAATAGGCTGTGAAGCATTTGCTCGAAGCATTAAGGAGGATAAGTTTTTAGAGCGGACAGTGTTTGTATTGTTGGGGAAAAAAAGACCACAAAAAGATGGCCAACATACAGAAGAGAGTGACTGTTTTTCCTGCCACCCTAAACCCTCATCTATCGATGTTATGCAATACGTGCTGGTGGATGCCTTGGGTGCGCGTTCTGAACTTCCATTGCAGCCAACTTTACTTAGCCGTACGGAGATACCTGAGAATGTACGCCTACTATTGGTTGAAGATAACTTAGTCAACCAGAAGGTGGTTGGTGCGATTCTTAAAAGACTGAATTTTGAGTTTGATGTGGCATCAAATGGCGTAGAGGCACTCTCTCGTTATGAAGGTGTTAACTATGATTTGATATTGATGGACTGTCTAATGCCAACGATGGATGGTTATCTGACCACTAAAAAGATTCGTGAAATGGAGCAGGGCCAGAGCCGCCATGTTCCGATCATTGCACTGACAGCAGATGCTCAGCAGAGTAATGAGAAACGATGTTTTGACTCGGGTATGGATGACTACCTCTCAAAGCCATTTAATGTCAGCGAACTGCGGAATAAACTGTTGAGATGGTTGGGTGATGCTGAATCAGTGACTGATAGTAGTGATGAACAGGGACAAACTGCAATTGATGAAGCGACAACTTCGGATCTGCGAAAGGCATTAGGTGATGATTTCGTTGAGGTGATTGATGCCTTTCTGGAGAGTATGCCAACCATATTTTCTGATATGGAGAGGGCGAAACAGCCCTATGATGCAGAAGCGATGTACCGTCATGCACATAGCATGAAATCATGTTCTGCTAATGTGGGAGCGGTCCATCTTTCAGCGTTAGCGATTCAGTTTGAACAAGAGATTGATAGCTCAACGATAGTCGATTTTGATGGAAAATTTACTCAGTTTCAGCAGGCGTTTGAGTCGGCGAAAACGGAGTTAATAGCACAGTATAAATCTTAGAACGGTAGCATTTAGGCCACCTCTATTAATTCATGGATGAGCAGCTTGAACCCATAATTCCCAATGGCAGCGTTGCTAAGTGCTTGCAATAGAACAACTATTACAAGCACTTAGCGCCTTGCTCTTGAAAATTATGAATCTCAATCTATCTCACCCAGAATTAATAGAGGTGCCCTTAGCTATTTTTCATGATCCGCTGTTTATCTCGCTGCCAGTCACGATCTTTATCTGAGGCACGTTTATCATGTAGTTTTTTGCCTTTTGCCAAGCCGACCTCAAGTTTTGCACGGCTATTTTTCCAATACATGGCAGTAGGGACGAGCGTAAAGCCTTTGCGCTCGACCAACCCAATCAGCTTACTCAGCTCCTGGCGATGTAATAGTAGTTTACGTGGGCGCAGTGGTTCGGGATGGATGTGGGTTGAGGCGGTCTGTAGCGGTGAGATATGTGCCCCATGCAGGAATGCCTCACCCGCCTTGATGTTGACATAGCTCTCCTTCAGCTGAACGCGCCCCTCACGCAGGCTTTTAACCTCCCACCCCTCAAGTACCAGACCACACTCAAAACGCTCTTGAATGAAATACTCATGCCCGGCCTTTTTATTTAGGGCAATGGTTGCGCTACCCGCAGATTTTGACTTCTTTGATTTCTTCGACATGGGTGAATTGTATGCCAGTGATTATTCCACTGCCACCCACAGGTTGTTCTGGAGCCTGTTTTTTTAGACAATAGTGCGTGTGGTACATTTTAAATGAGCCATTTTGCGCAGAGCGCCCTCTTAACATAGGTTATATCGTGTCTGAACGAATTTCGATCCACGGCCAGTGGTCTTCACGTTTGATGTTTATCTTGGCAGCAACGGGTTCTGCCGTTGGATTGGGGAATATTTGGAAGTTCCCCTATATTACCGGCGAGAATGGTGGCGGTGCTTTTGTGCTGGTCTACTTAGTCTGTATCGCCTTAGTGGGTATCCCGATTATGATGGCTGAGGTGCTACTGGGGCGTCGTGGGCGGCAGAGCCCAATCAATACCATGCGTCTCTTAGTCAAGGATGAGAATGCCGCTAAAGTGTGGCAGTTTATCGGTTGGAGCGGCGTTGTTGCCGGTTTCCTGATTCTCTCCTACTACAGTGTGATTGCCGGTTGGGCACTGGCCTATGTTCTCCGTGCTGCAAGAGGTTTGTTTACGGGTATCACGGCTGAAGCTTCAACAGCCGCTTTTGGTGAGCTGCTCTCAGACCCTAAACAGCTTATGATTTGGCACACTCTATTTATGGTAATGACCACGGTAGTGGTGGCACGTGGCGTGAAATCGGGTCTGGAGCAGGCAGTCAGGGTGTTAATGCCCGCACTCTTTATTCTGCTGCTGTTGCTGGTAGGTTATGCGATGAATAGTGGTGGTTTCAGCCAGGGTGCTGCCTTCCTATTCAGTCCCGATTTCAGCAAAATAACCGCAGGTGTCGTGCTGACCGCAATGGGGCACGCGTTCTTTACGTTAAGCCTCGGTATGGGGGCGATCATGGTTTATGGCTCATACTTGCCGGATGATGCCTCCATTGCCAAAACCTCTGTCATCATCGCCTTGATGGACACGGGCGTGGCGCTACTGGCAGGTTTGGCCATATTTCCTATTGTATTTGCCAATGGCCTGCCGACAGGTGCTGGGCCAGGGCTGATTTTTCAGACGCTTCCCATTGCGTTTGGTAATATGCCCGGTGGCACCTTTTTCGGTACACTCTTCTTTTTACTGTTAACCTTTGCCGCATGGACCTCAGCTATCTCTTTGATTGAACCCGTGGTGGCTTGGTTGGTGGAAAATAGACGGGTGTCACGCCCTTTGGCGGCCTCTTTAGTCGGGCTGCTGACATGGCTGCTGGGGATCGTGACGGTGATGTCATTCAGCGCTTGGGCTTTTGAGTTTACCTTTATTAATGAGACCAAAAGCAACGGCATGTTTGATATATTTGATATCCTAACGGCCAATATAATGTTGCCATTAGGTGGTCTTGCGATGGCCATTTTTGCCGGTTGGGTGATGAAGCGGGAGTCTACGGTTGAAGAGTTCGGTGGTGATGGCTTTGCTTATAAGTTGTGGCGTTTTGTTCTTCGTTACATCACGCCGCTGGGTGTAACGGTTGTTTTTCTAAAAGCATTTGGTGTATTTGATGCCGGTAGTTAATAAGAGTGCGTTGATCCCCTTTTCTGCAGCACAGATGTATGCGTTGGTGGATGACTTTGAGGCCTATCCCGATTTTCTGCCCTGGTGTCGCTCCAGTCGTCTGATCTCCCGTACAGAGGATGAGCTTTGCGGTGAGCTTGAGGTGGCTCGGGCGGGTATTCGTCAAACCTTCTCCACTCGTAACCGACTGGTAAAGAATGAACGGATGGATATTGAGCTGATTGATGGGCCGTTTCGTAAGTTGCAGGGTTGTTGGAAATTTACTGCTTTACGGGAAGATGCCTGTAAAATTGAGTTAGTCTTGGATTTTGAATTTTCGGGCCGATTGATAAATTCGGCCTTTGGTAAAGTGTTTAGCCAGATTGCCAATACGATGGTAGATGCATTCTGTAAACGCGCTGAAGAGGTCTATTGTGAGTGAAAAAATGGTTGTAGAGGTGGCTTATGCGTCACCCACTGAACAGGTCATTATGACCATTGACGATGCCGAGTCAGGTATCTCCATTGAACAGGCCATTGAAGCCTCAGGTATTTTGGCACGTTTCCCCGAGATTGACCTGGCGGTGAATAAGGTGGGCATTTTTGGCAAGGCGGGTAAGCTGGATCAGAAGATGGATGCGGGTGACCGGGTGGAGATCTATCGCCCTTTGATTGCCGATCCAAAGGCCGCACGTAAGAAAAAGGCGAAGAAAGAGCCAGAGACTGCGGAATAAAATTGATCTGTAGGGGCTTTTACAGGCCTCACTGACACGGTGCTGAATCGCCCGTTATGCCAAGAGCTTAATCGTCAAGAAGTCCTAGCCTATACAGCAACTTAGTGATGATGCCTCGATTGTCGATGTAGTCAGGCACGCTGACAATCAGTTCACGGTTTTCATCGACTTTAGGGGCTGTGGGGTCTGGTTTTAGGTCGCCGGCTATTTTGACGAGATGGTTCTCATCAAAATAGATAGATATCGCCTGCCTTTCAATGGTCTCACGTGACCGTTTCATCAGAAAGATATAGTCCCAGCGCTCCTCATGAAAGAGATCGACCAGCAGAGGCGTGCCCAATACAAAGCGCACCTGACGCTTACTCATACCCAGCTTCAATTGGTTAACCATCTCCTGATCAATGGTATTGCCTTGTTGGATATCCTGTTTGTAAACAAAAGCGAATTCACCTGTCGATGAACAGCCCGTCAGGGTAAGTAGGGTGCCGATAATAAACGCGCTAAGGGTTTTCTGCATGATTAGTAAGATTACAAAAGCAATGATAATTGTTAGGATTAGGACTTGGACGCAGGCTGTGAGTTCCAACGTGGTGGCTACTTTACCACTAGATAGCCTCTGAGCAAGTCCTGTTTAATCTAGGCTCGGGAGCCTTAACCTGTTTGACGCTCCCTGGCTGAAATCTAACTGGGCTAATCAATAGGCTCTAATTGAGAGCTGTAGTGGAGATCAATCGTTGAAAAACAGTGAAATTAAAAAGGCGGGTCTTAAAGTAACGTTGCCTCGTATTAAGATCCTAGAGCTGTTGGAAGCTAGCTCAAGTCGCCACCCAAGTGCTGAAGATATCTACAAAATGTTGATTGAGCGGAGTGAAGATATCGGTTTGGCGACGGTCTATCGCGTTCTAACCCAATTTGAAGCGGCTGGTTTAGTGGTTAAACACAACTTTGAGGGTGGCCATTCGGTATTTGAACTCGACCGTGGTGAACATCATGATCACTTGGTCTGCGTTATCTGTGGCAAAGTTGAAGAGTTCTGTGATGGTGTCATCGAGACGCGGCAGAATGAGATAGCGGCGGCGAAAGGTTTCTCAATTATTGATCATGCGTTGACCATCTATGGCCGTTGTAGCAACCCAGCCTGCCGCAGTGATGGATGATCGATTAGGGGTATAGCCGCTTCTCTAACTGGCTGCCTTTTCTAACATCTCTCCTGCATGAGCCAGGGTTTGTGCAGTGATCTCAATGCCCCCCAACATACGGGCAACCTCATCGGTTCTCTGCGCATTATTGAGCGATGTGACTCCCCCTACGGTGCCTGATCTACTGGCACTTTTGGCAAATTTCATGTGGTGGTTAGCCTGAGCGGCGACTTGTGCCAGATGGGTGACACAGAGAACCTGTTTTGAACTGCCAAGCTGCCGCAATAGTTGGCCAACAATTTCGGCGACGCGTCCACCAATACCAACATCCACCTCATCAAAGACCAGTGTGGGAATGGCCGCGCACTCCGCAGTGGCCACCTGAATGGCTAGGCTGATACGGGAGAGTTCACCGCCTGAGGCCACTTTGCTCAATGGTTTTTCAGGTTGGCCAGGGTTGGCGCTGACTAGAAACTCGACCTGCTCAGATCCACTGTTGGTAATCTCACCCTCTGCTAATGGCCGCAGTGTCACGGAGAAACGGCCACCCTCCATGCCTAGTTTTTGCATCGCATCTGAGACTGTATGGGTGAGGCGAGCGGCCGCTTTAGTACGTTTTTTTGTCAGTTTACCGGCCTCTGTTAGGTAGTTCTGCCGGTGCTCTTCTAACTGAAGTTGCAGGCTCTCAAGCGTACTATCCGCCTGTTCAAGTGCTGATAACTCACTGTGGACCTCCTCTAATCGAGCGGGTAGTTCATCGGCCCGAATGCGGTATTTTCTGGCCAAGTCGTGGATCGCTTCCAAGCGGTCTTCAACGCGTGGCAGTGCACCTGGCTCGCTCTCCAATGAGAGCATATAGTCTCGCAGCCCTGATGCCCCCTCTTGAATCTGGATCAGGGCGTTTTCGATGTAGGCTTGCTGTTCATCAAGTGCAGGGTCGAGAATCTGAAGCTGTTCAAGTTTGGCGCAGGCGTCACTGAGGCGGTTGAGTACCGTGTTGTCCCCCTCATAGAGCTCATTCAAGAGAGTGCCACAGCCTATTTGTAGCTGATCGAGATTGCTCAGACGATGCAATTCGAGGTCTAAGCTCCTCAGCTCTTCAAGGCTGAGATCGAGTTGGATCAGTTCGTTGGCTTGGAACTGCAACAGATCGAGGCGGGCGTTGTGATCTTTTGCTGACTCAGTGAGCTTGTGCAGATGGCTGTGACAGGTGTGATAGGTTCGGTAGAGGCTGCTGACCTCATCTGCCAGTGCGTGAAAACCACCGTAAGCATCAAGCAGTTGACGCTGAATAGCACTGCGTAGGAGTGATTGGTGGGCGTGTTGGCCGTGGATGTCGACCAGCTGCTGGCCTAGATCCTGTAGTAGCTGGATGGAGATGGGCCTGCCATTAATAAAGGAGCGAGAACGGCCATCACGCACCAGCACGCGACGTAGAATACACTCGCCATCATCGTCGAGTTCATGCTTGCGCAGCCAGCTTTCCACCTCTGGCAGGTAGCTGGTGTCAAACAGTGCCGTCACCTCTGCCCGCGCTTCACCGTTGCGGATCATGCCGTTATCGGTGCGATCACCGAGCGCCAGCCCCAGTGCGTCGATGAAGATCGATTTACCGGCACCGGTTTCACCGGTGAGGGCGGTCATACCACGGGTGAGATCCATTGAGATGGAGGCGACGATGGCCAAGTCTTTTATCTGTATGTGTGACAGCATGTTAGCGTGTGGGGTGCTCACCCCAACCCAGTTTAGCTCGTAACACACTGAAGTGGTCATGGCCGCTGGGGTGGATCAGTCGAATGGGCTGTTTGGCTTTACGGATCAAAATGCGCTGACCCTCTTCTGCTTCAAGGCTTTTTAGGCCATCACAGGTGATGCGAACATTTTTATGGTGTCCCGCAGCGATGCGGATCTCCACCTCACTATCACCATCCACCACAATGGGGCGGTTGCTCAGTGTGTGTGGACAGATCGGCACCATTACCAGCGCATTGAGTGATGGGTAGAGGATTGGGCCACCACCGGACAGGGCGTAGGCGGTTGAACCGGTGGGGGTGGCGATGATCATACCATCGGAGCGCTGTTCAGTGACCAGTTGACCATTGATGTAGGTCTCAAACTCAATCAATCGGGCGCTATTCCATTTGTGGATGACGACATCATTGAGCGCTTTGACAGGCTCGCTCTCTTCGCCGTTGCTGATAGTGGTCTTTAACAGACTCCGCTGCTCCACCTCATAGTCACCTGAGAGGATGCGGTCGAGGCTGTTCTCCATATCATCACATGAGACATCGGTGAGAAAACCGAGACGCCCCAGGTTGATGCCAAGCAGAGGTGTTTGACCATCAGAGAAGGTGCGGGCAGCATGCAGCAGCGTGCCATCGCCACCAACGACAATGACCAAATCACGGTTATTGGCCAGCTCAGCCATCGTTGAAGTGGGGTAGGGGTGCTGGTCGATTAACTTGCTAGTGGCATCTTCAAGATGGACATCAAGACCGCGTTTTGTCAGGTAGTCGGCAAGCTGTAGAACGGTTGCGCTGACGGTGCGGTCGGCATGTTTTCCAATAACACCGATACGATTAAATGGTTGATTCATCTCTCTCACTCCACCATCAGCGAGCACAATTAACAAAGTTACCCCTATCCAGAACAGGAGTAGTAAACTAATGTGACGTTAGCATGTTGCCTGAAGAGCGCCAAGCGGAAATCGAGCCTGTTTTAGGGCTTCAACAGCTAAGGAGCCTCTGATTAAGTCTGGTTGGGATTAGGCTGAGATGAAACTGTTTCGATTTGTATCGAAGTGAGCCAGAATAGTAACTCTATTGTAGCGATCTTCGGGACGAACCGGGGCAGTTTCAGTCAGCCTAAAACAATCATGACTTGATCAGAGGCTCCTTAAATCCCAACCCCATGAGATAGATCGAAAGCTTGACTTAATGCGTGATCAACAGCCATTTTTAGGTAAGGAACAGCACTTAGTGCTTGCAGAGGGTGCCACTGAGCTGGTCTGCCAACGGTTGGTACGCTCACTGCCGGGCAAGCGCCAGGTGTACCAGGCTCGGTGGGGCGAGCAGAGGGTTTTTGCCAAGATCTATCAAGACCCTAAACGGGCAGAGATTCACTGGCAACGTGAGCTGGATGGTTTGCAGGCGCTGCACTCGGCCAATATTGCTGCACCTGAAATTGTGCATGCCGGGCGGGTCGAACGCCAACCATGGTGGGTTATTCTATTAGCTGAGATCAAACCGGCAGAGAGCATGGCTGAAGCTTGGCGGATGGCCGATAGTGATGAAGAGCGTCTTCGCTTAATGGTGCAGGTGGTTGATCTTATTGCGCTACACCATCAGTCGGGTATCCAGCAACATGACCTGCATCTCGATAATTTTCTGCTTTGTGAAACGCAGCTCTACACACTTGATGGGGCTGATATAGAGGCGCATGCAGATGCGCTGCCTCTGGGGCCATCACTTGATAACCTGGCGCTTCTATTGGCGCAAAATTACCCTGTTTATGACCGCTTTGCTGCAACGTTACTTGAGCATTATCGCGAAGCGCGTGGTTGGCTGGAAATTGAAGCAACAGAGGTTTTTCTTCAGCGGATAGTGAAACGGCGTGAGCGACGAAAAGTAAGTTACCTGAGAAAATGTCTGCGCGAATGCAGCGCTTTTGCCTGTTATGAGTCACCTGACTATCAATTGGTCGTCGATAGGGGATTTTATACTGAAGCGATGAAGACTTTTCTACGCAACCCAGATAGCACCTGTCCTGAGCCGGAGGTGTTGTTGAAGGATGGCAATACCTCCACTGTCTGGCGAACTGGAGTTGATCGCCATGATTTGGTTGTAAAGCGATACAATGTAAAGAGTTTTACGCATGGTTTGAAGCTTGCTGTGCGTAAAGGGCGTTCTCATATCTCTTGGCAGAATGCACATCGACTGCTCTTTTATGGCATCGCCACGCCACGCCCTGTTGTACTCTACCGCAATACCCGTAACCGACTACGGCCAACCACCTATTTTATCGCCTGTCATGTGAGTGGCGTTGATGCCCGTGAGTGGTTTTCAGATAGCTCACACACGGTCGATCAATTAAGGTCGATGGCGGAGAAGCTGGTAGCACTGATGCAGCAACTGGAGTCACTGTGGATTAGCCACGGTGATATGAAAGCGACCAATATCCTGATTGTAGAGGGTGAGCCGCAGCTGATTGATCTTGACTCAATGCGGCAACATCGCTCATACCGTTCGTTTCTGCCAGCGCTGAAAAATGACCGTGCCCGGTTTATGCAAAACTGGACAAAAACACCGCAGATAGCAGCGCTCTTTGCCACTATTCTTGAGCCTATGAATAACGTGGACTAAATGAAGTATCTTCAGAGGCTGCGCTGCTAGTTAGTTTGGCTCTTCCCCTGATCGAGTGGGTCAGTTACCGTATTTTGGATGAGAGATAATGAACTGTACGCCCAGATACTGGGAATCAAAAGTCCTTGGCAGGTAGCTAATGTCGACCTTGGCTTGTCGAAAGG
>JAKITT010000077.1 GCA_021647945.1 Candidatus Polarisedimenticolaceae bacterium | reverse complement strand
CACAAACTCCCGATACAATCGAGGGTAACTAACACCAGCGACCAATGTCCCAATAATTTTGGATTCATCATAAAATTGTTCCACCACTACATATTGTACCAAGAGGAGCTAAGTATCCACCCCGCTAGCTCTTTTAGCTAAAAATTCAGTGGATTGTCGATGTACTCGATATCATGGCGATGGGTGCCGATATCTTTGCGATTTTCAAAGTTGAACTCAAAACCAGCATTGATGAAAGGACTCGCTTGGTTATGGCAGGCAGTGGTGCAGATATTGCTCTCTTTCGATGGCATCGTCATGCCGCCCTTAGTGAGGTAATCTTCACGCGTGTAGGTGCCCCGTTTTTTCAGCATCATCTCGACATAGATACTGCCAGGACCATGACACATCTCACACTGCACATTGACCATGTCAGGTGTCTTCTCAAGGCTAACAAAACCGCCCTCTTTGCCATAGCCGGTGGTGTGACAAGCCAGGCAAGCCGGATCGGCCGTGTAATCCTTCAGAGGATTAAGCCCCGCTGCCCGTTTTTTATCGGCCCGCACATTAGCTTTCAACAGATCAAAGGCTTTTGACATATGCGTAGTACGCCATGAGTCGTAGTGCGGTTGATGACAGAGCTTGCACTGCTTAATGCCGATATAGAAGGGCGCTTCAGCAGCCACTAAAATGGGAGAGAGGAGCAGGACGAGGAGTAAAGATAGTGCGCGCATAGAGGTCTCACAGAGAGCGGATTAAGAGTTGATGGGTAGAGTGTATCGCCACCCTATCAAACGATTCAACACTACCAAGGCGTTATGGCACCTCTAACCCGGATAATTCAAATTGAAGTAAACCACCGGCTTTGCCGGTGAGACTTGAAAAGGCTCTGCCGTTCCGGTGTGCATGTGGTCTCATGGTAACGGCCAACAAGAATACACCACAGAGAACACAGAGGGCACAGAGAATCCAAAACACTTTTCTTTTCTCTGTGCCCTCTGTGTTCTCTGTGGTTATATCTGTTTTCAAACAGTTAAGAGGCTATTTTGCCTAAGCATGAGCACGCACCCAAGCCCCTTTTAGGGGCTTTCCTCAAGCCTCCCGCTACGCAGGCGGTTAGTGACTTATGAATTATCCGGGCTAAAAAGCTCTAAACAGACTTAAATTCAGAGATTCTATCTGCCATGGTTGTGCCATCAACCCGCTTTTGGCTTCTGGAATATGACGAAGAGTTCATCACCCCGTCCCGTTATCGTGGCCAACCAGATGTAGAGCCGGGCCAGCAAACGGTGCCAGCGGCTTTTTTTCGAGCTTTGAGGTTTGTTACCAACATGGTAATCCCAACTATTCAGAAAAACCTTGATCGAAGAGAAGCGTTTTATCGCCTGCCTCTTAAAGCCATGCTGCTCTGCCAGCAGCGTCAAATTCTGACCAGAGAAGAGAATCAGATGACGAGGAATATCATCCGCATACCAATTTGTGCCAAACCAGCGCCGTCCCAACGCCTCACTATTTGGCGTGCGTAGCAGCATCAAACCACCCGGCTTTAACAGTCGAAAGATCTCAGCCAGCAACGGCTGAGGATCGGCAATATGCTCAATCACATGACGAGCCGTGATGAGATCAAAATGGTTATCGGGCAGGTTGGCATCACTCAACTCACCCTGCGAGACCTCAAGCCCCGCTGCACGACAGGTCGCCACAGCGCTTGGGTTAAACTCCACCCCCTGAGCTTGCCAGCCCAACGTCTGCATTGAGCGCAGAAATTTACCACCCCCACAACCCACATCAAGCATTCGGCCCTGTGCGATGTAGGGCACTAGATCCCGATAGGCAAACAGACCCGCAATAGAGCCCAACCAATTGGGCGCTCCCCCATTCAGATGTTGATAGCCATAACAGGCCCGTAACACCGACTGCTCAATAGGGTTACGTACTTTGACCTTGCTCGTCTTATAGGGCGCATATTCATCAGGATAAAACGAGGTGATCTGCTCAAGTGAGGGCATCGGCACTTGATAGGCGGCACCACAGTGGCAGCAGGTGTCGTAGCTAAACTGGCCCGGCAACCCCATCAATAGATCGCTACCGGTATAGGCGTACCACCCCTCACCGCCACAGATGGGACAGATTGATCTCTGATTTGATACTGCGTCATCCATAGAGGGTATTGATGCCATTTTATGAAAAGTTTGAACCGCCTGAGAGCGTTGCAAGAAAAATAGTTTTATTCCAGCAAGGCGAGAGGGATGAAATGATATACTAAGCGCCCCCCTTTTGGAAAAGGGCGATCCTCAACCAGCAAACAGGAAAAGTACGTTGTCATTTAAATACCGTTGGAACCGATACAATAATCGACGTTTGAATGAGAAAGAGTTTAAAAAACGTGAGATCACTCTTCGCTCACGCCCCACCATCGCCTATATCGACCCTGCTAATGCCTGCCCGCTCTCCTGCCCACTCTGCCCAACGGGCAACCGTTCAAGTAAAGATCCTCGCGGCATTATGTCGATGGCTTCATTTAAAAAGATCTATGACCAGATCGGCCCCTACCTCTATCAGCTGCATCTCTATAATTGGGGCGAACCCACACTCAACAAAGCGCTGCCAGAGATGATTGAGTATGCCAAACGGCTCTACAACCCAAAGATTGTGATCAGTACCAGTCTGGCCAAGATATCGGCTGAACTGGCTGAAACCCTCGCCACCTCACAGGCAAATTTACTCAGCGTTTCGGTTGATGGCATCGACCAAGCGACCTATGAAAAATATCGCGTTGGCGGTGATCTTGCGCACGTCTTCAAAACACTTGAGTTGATGGTTGCTGCGCAGAAACGTTCAAACAAAAAATGCCCCATTATCCGGTGGCAGTTCATTCCGATGAAACACAACGAACACCAACTTGAGCAGTCGCGTGAAAAGGCCAAGGCACTCGGCATCGACTTTCGTGTTCATCGCGTCAGGCTACAGATGACCAACTTTGATAAACCTGGCGATAACCAGCAGAGCCAGGATGTTGCAGATTTTGCTCCAACAGATGAAAAACACCGCCGACCCATCACCCCGCTCACCCCAGAGAACCCATGTAAATGGCTCTGGAATCGCGTGGTCTATGACTGGGATGGCCGTATCACCCCCTGCTGCAATGTGCAGGATCGTAACGACGCCTTTGAAGCAGATATCAACGTCCCCTTTTTGGAGACATGGAATGGCAAAGCCTATCGGGATGCGCGCAATATATTCCACTCCGTACGCACTGAGGGCCACTCAGTCTGCCAGCGCTGTGTTGATAATAGCGGCGTACTTTAAAACGTCACCCCACTGAAGTCACAATCAGTTACAGTGTTGCGAGCATTTTCTGTAATGCCGCTTGCAGGGTGAAGTGGTCACGACATCGCTGGAGACCGGTTTCACCCATCGACCGACGCTGCTCTGGCGATTTAGCCAACGCCTGAATCGCCTCCAGCCACTGCTGATCACTACTCACCAGAAAACCACTCACACCATCATCAACCAGCTCCCGGTTCACGCCAGCAGCAGAGGAGATCACCGGCAGTCCGGCCGCCATATACTGCAACACCTTAAGCCCACACTTGCCACGGGTAAACGCGTTATCCGGCAAGGGGGCGATGCCGATATGTGACGCGAGCAACTCCCGCAGTTCACTCTCTGGTGACCAGAGGATCGGCACAACATTAAGTCTCTCAGACTCAATCGAGAAGTCTGCAATAATCTTTAGCCGCAGTTCAGGGATCAACGCCGCAGCCTCCTCCAGCAGAGGAATCACCGGCAGTAGATGCTTTTTGGTCGAACTGCTGCCAATCCAGACCAGATCGAGTGAATCGGCCGGTTTCGCTACCTCAGTGGCATAACGATCAACATCCAGCACCGTTGGCACCACCTCAACGCAACCGTTGAACGCTTTCGCCTTGTCAGCAAGGTAGCTATTGCCTGCCCAAACCACATCACATAAGGCCACTGTCGCAGCGAAACGTCGCTCTCGCCCACGTGATGGAGAGCCATCACTCTTGGCAAAAATGGCATCATCGAAGGTGAAGATCAGCCGTGAAGCGACACGACGCAGAATACCTGCAAACAGCGGACCAAAGGTACGACGAACCACCACCACTACATCTGCTTGGCTCGCCTGCTTAAGAAGATTCAGGCGACCCAGCGGGGTGCGTCGATCAGTGAGATGTGTCGCCTGCCAACCGGCCTGTTTTAACAGTGGAAAGAAGTCAGTCGCCCGATAGCGAGTGGAGGCGCTATCACTGCCTTTGGAGATAAAGAGGATCTTCTTCACTAAATAACCACCAACTCAAAAGGCATTATTAAATAGAAAACGGCTGATCATCTCGCCACTAAAACCACGATACGCCAGAAAACGCCCCCGCTTTGCTTGCTCTTTACGATCAGTGGTTCGGCCACTGCCGTATTTTCGGTCATGCGCTGTCTGTAGCAGATTCTGCCAAAGCTCGGGGTCATCACACAGATAATCCGCCATCAGCGCCGCTGAGATGCCACGATCTTTTAACTCAACCCGAATACGCAGAGGCCCATATCCACGCTGCATACGGCTATGGATATAGGCCTCGGTATAACGCGCATCACTCTGCAACCCTTGCGCAGCCAACTGGTCAAGCACCTGTTCCACGTCGTCAGCCGCATAGGATCTGCTCCGCAACTTGCGCTCAAGCTCTTTGCGTGAGTGCTCGCGGTTGGCGAGTAGCCGCACTGCCGTCTGCTCAATCTCCGCTAACGGGTTCAGAACTAAGCCTCAGCAGGTGCCTCTTTGGTCTCTTTGGTTTCTGGAGCTGGGAAGACGATAGCGCGGATCTTGCCCTCAATATCTTGGGCGATCTCAGGATTCTCTCTGAGAAATCTACGCACATTATCTTTGCCTTGGCCGATACGGTCGCCGTTGTAGCTGTACCAGGCACCCGCTTTGTTGACGATCTCATGCTTAACACCAAGATCAATAATCTCACCTTCGCGTGAGATCCCTTCACCGTAGAGAATCTCAAAATTGACCTGTTTGAAGGGGGGGGCTACTTTGTTCTTAACCACCTTGACGCGGGTCTCATTGCCGACCACTTCATCACCCCGTTTGATAGCGCCGGTACGGCGGATATCGAGACGCACGGAGGCGTAGAATTTCAGCGCATTACCACCCGTCGTGGTCTCTGGATTGCCAAACATGACGCCGATCTTCATACGGATCTGGTTGATAAAGATAACCAGTGTGTTGGAGCGTTTAATATTGGCGGTCAGTTTACGGAGTGCCTGTGACATCAGACGCGCCTGAAGCCCCATGTGGCTGTCACCCATATCACCTTCGATCTCTGCTTTGGGTGTAAGTGCAGCCACCGAGTCGATGACAATCACATCCACCGCACCGGAGCGCACCAGCATGTCGGTGATCTCCAACGCCTGCTCACCGGTATCTGGCTGGGAGACCAACAGCTCATCAACATCAACGCCTAGCTTTTCGGCATAGCTGGGATCGAGTGCATGTTCAGCATCAATAAAAGCGGCGACGCCACCCAGCTTCTGCATTTCGGCGATCACATGGAGGGTCAGGGTGGTTTTACCCGAGGACTCAGGCCCAAAAATCTCGGCGACTCGGCCTCTCGGTATACCACCGACACCCAACGCGATATCCAATCCCAGCGAACCGGTCGAAACGACATCAATATTGCGGATGGCACCAGCATCGCCCATACGCATCACTGCACCTTTACCAAACTGTTTCTCAATCTGGCCCAATGCAGCGCCGAGCGCCTTTTTACGATTATCATCCATTTTGTGTCACCTTCGAAAAGTGGTTAGTGAAGCCGTTAATCCATCAGCAGCCTCTCAATAAGGTTCTTAGCGCTAGATTATACACCGCTAGCGGCTCAGATCATGAGTCCGCAGGCCAACTTTTTAGTATTCGATAACGCGGTAAGTTTGGCCCAGTAGCTGAAGTGGCCAAGACAAAATGGCTGACAGGCCAGTCGATAGCACATTCAGAGGGGCATGAAATGGGTGCCAACACCTTACGAATCAGCGTGACATGGGAGCGGTATGGACGATCTTCCGTTTTAACGCCACACTCGGCCAACCCCTGCCGTAGTCTATTGACCAGTTGAACCAACGGTTCCGGCCCCTCTTTAGGTGTCACACAGAGTAGATGGGGACGCTGCCACAGCTCAATTTGTTGCAGCTTTAAGGCGAAGGGGGCGAAAGAGATTGTCTCTGCAACCTGCTCAATAGAGGCCATTTTTTCAGCTGTCGCTGAGCCAAGAAACAGCAGTGTCATATGCAAATCTTGCGGATGATGGCGTCGGCCACTCTCTGCTGAAATCTGGCCAGAAACGACCTCAATCTGCTCTCGCACTCGCTGCGTAGGCCAGAGGGCTAAAAAGAGGTTACTCAACGGCAGATACAATCTCAATCAGACGACGCAACGCATACGCCACTGCTTGAGCGCGTACCGCCTCTCGATCACCCTCAAAGCAACAACACTCCGCCACTACCCTGTCATCCCTGATAGCCCAGCCGAACCAGACGGTGCCCACCGGTTTACCCGCGGTCGCACCCGATGGCCCGGCGATACCGCTCACCGCCAGTGAGAACTGCGCTGGGCTGTTATCCAACACACCCAGCGCCATCTCATGTACCGTCTCTTCGCTCACTGCGCCAAAGGTGTCAATCGTCTTCATCGAAACGCCCAGCATCTGATGTTTTGCCTCATTGGTGTAGGTGACAAAACCACGATCAAACCAAGCGCTACAGCCCGGCAGATCGGTCAACACCTTGGCCACCCAGCCACCCGTGCAGGACTCCGCCACTGCCAATACCTGTTGACGACTCTCAAGCAGAGCAGCCAGCTGCCGAACTGCTTTTATAAACTGGGAATCCATATCGCACGCCGATTAAACAAAAAGCTAAAAAACAAAGTGCAAATTTAACGCGTCAGAGCCACAGTGACAACCAACAAAAAAACGCCTTTCCCACGAAGGAAAGGCGTTTACTAAAAAGGGTACTCGACCCTTGGGGGGATTTCTGCTGGATCTATGTCGAGAATTGAGAGAGCGTCTGCTGTAGATCACCCGCAAGCTTCGCAAGCTCTCCACTCGCCGCTTCAGTTTGGCTTGCACCCGCCGCAGTTTCACCCGATACAGTGTTGATTGAGATGATACTTTTATCAATCTCCTGCGCCACTGTAAGTTGTTGTTCACTGGAGACGGCAATCAGATTATTCATCTCTGTCACCACATCAAAGGCCCGAGCAATCGACTCAAGTGAATCACACGCCTTACCCGCCCGCTCAACACTCTCCTTAGCTGTTTCATGCCCCTTCTCCATCGCAGTAACCGCTTCAGAGGCGCCACGCTGTAGATTCTCAGTCATCTTCTGAATCTCCAACGTTGCCTCCTGCGTCCGACTTGCTAGTGTGCGCACCTCA
The DNA here is from genome assembly GCA_021647945.1 of Candidatus Polarisedimenticolaceae bacterium. Classification (GTDB taxonomy): domain Bacteria; phylum Pseudomonadota; class Gammaproteobacteria; order Chromatiales; family Chromatiaceae; genus JAKITT01. Next base: position 8,546 of record JAKITT010000077.1, on the reverse strand, counting down.
TCAGCAACCACCGCAAAACCACGCCCCTGCTCACCGGCTCGGGCCGCTTCAATAGCGGCGTTGAGGGCCAGAAGATTGGTCTGCTCTGCAATGCCACCAATCACATCCAGCACTGAACCAATACTGGCGGTCTCGGTTTCGAGCTGTTTGATCACTCTGCCCGCCTGATCCACCTCGTTCGCCAAAGATGTTATTGAGGCGGTAGCCGCATCAACAATACTCCGTCCAGCCTTCGCTTCACTGTTCGCCTCTTGTGTGGCATTTTTGGCGCGCTCTGCATTTTCAGCCACATGTGCCACCGTCTGACTCATCTCAGTCATTGCAGTGGAGACCTGTTGCAGCTCACTCTGCTGCTGCGTAACGCCACTGGAGGTCTGACTAGAGATCTGTGACATCTCGCCCGCCGCTTGCGACAACTGCTGGGTGGTACTGTCAACATCCTGCACCATCTTACTGAGGTTGGCCGCCATCTGGTTGAGCGCATTAGAGAGTGTACCGATCTCATCCTTACTATTGCAGTCAATATGGCCTGTCAAATTGCCATTTGAGATATCCTCAGCAAAACTAACCGCTAGCTTCAGTGATGATGAGATAGCATTCACCACATAAAAAACCGCAAACAGCACCAGTGCAGCAAGCGCTGCCGCCAACACCAATAGCGTCATAAGTGCCGTATCAGCACCACTATGCAGCTCAGCACTCAGTGTGACAATGTGATCAGCAATGCTGTCCTCTAACCCCTTCAACAGATTGATTTTGGCGGTAATGGTCTTGAACCAATCCGCAGGATCAACACCAAAATCACCCGGTGCGGCCCCCTCTATGAGGGCAGCGATCGCCGCTGTTGCCGCTTTGTCACTAATTTTAACCTTCCGATCAACAGCAACAGCGGTATACCCTTCAGCAAACATTTTCTCTGCTACTCGTATGGCGACACTGTATTCGCCAAGCGTGAATCTGATATCAGCAATTCGTTTTTTATCCTCGGTCGTTGCTGACTTCAATGCCGACAATTGATCAAGAATGACCAATATCTGATCATACTTTGCATCAAAGCGGTCGAGATATTTGGCCTGATTGCGCAGCACATAATTTTTGAATAGGTGAATAGCACCGCCATAGCCAAAGTGGCGGCCCAATTCAGCCAGAAGTGCCACTTCAGCCTTAACCATGCCCTTTTCAAGAGCAATAACACGCATCCGCTGAGTCTCAGCAACAGAGGGAGCTTTTAAATATTTATCAAATTGAAGCAACTCTCCAGGGGGAGCCAATGCTCTATAGACATCTAAATAGATATCTTGTGTCGCCACCAGCGAGGAGAACTGAGTGTAGACACCTGGAGAAAACAAGTCCTGGGCAAAAGTCCCCGCCAACACGGCACGCTCAATACCCGCCTGTTCCTTGCCTTCAATGAAATTAAGGTAGCTCGTTCGATACTTGCTCACTTTGACATTGGTGCCAAAGTTGACGCCAGAGGCTACGGCATGGAGCAGCGAGTCATTAATGACAATGTAGCTATCCAAACTCTCTTTTGTTGTGATGGATTGAGCACTCACCTGACCACGTAGCTGCCTTAATACGATCAATTTAGCGGTGAGGTTTCTAATTCCATTTTTCAGATCGTCACTATAATTGTTGGTATCAAATTCAGCTAGAAACTGATTATATTTCGTTAATTGGCTATCTGTCAGAGTACGCTGGTCGGCAAGTTCCTTCTTAAACCTACTTCCTTTGCTGGCCAGAAAAACACCCGAAGCACCGCGCTCTTTTTGTATTTCATGGAGCATGTCACCGGTTGAGATAACAAACTCATTTAACTGCTCTTGAAGCTCCATCTCCTGAGACAAACTAAATTTATCCAACACCAAATTGAACATAAAGCCGAGAGCAATCACCAAGGGGAAGATGGCTACTCCTAGAATTTTTGCTTTAACACTATTGAACATTTTGGGTTCCTTTTTTTTGGGATGCTACATTCCCATTAGATACCCCCTCAAGAAGGAAGCAGCTATGGAAATTAGGTAAGTGCTGCAAATTTGTCAGGCAAAATAAACTAACGGCATTGATGCATGGAACTTTAGGTTGTTTTTATAGAAAGGTTCTTCAACAGGAATGGAGGCACAGAACAGCACCATCGCTACAGGAATATAAGATGCTGAGAAAGACTCCATCGAACAGATGAATTATTAGCCGCAAGCGACTAAGCTCAGTACATACTAAGAAGCGCCCATCAACAACTCAATTGGACAGCCTATCCTGGGAATATGAGTGAGAACCCGCTAAAGCCTGCCATATTAGCCATCCTCAAGACAACGGAGGGGGAGCTGAGTGAATACCAATTGATTCGCCAACTTGAGGCTGAGCAAGCCCCCTTTCCTGTCACAGAAGAGAGTGCTGACCTCGCACTTTTTCAGAAACACTTCATCATCATGAATGCGCTCTATCAACTACAGCAGAGTCTGCTTGAAGATGGGTTTTATCTCGCAATATCCCCCCTCAGCATTCAACTACAGTGCATCCGCAGCAGCGATAAGGTCCTACCCGCTGACTCAGCCGACGGCAAACTGCGTGATTACTATTTGGACTGGTCACAACTCGCAACAACCAGCGCCAGCGATGTCGATGAGCTATTAAATGGTTTTTGGCAGCGCTATCTCGCCATCGACAAAAAAACAGACGCGCTAATCACACTGGGATTAGAGGATGATGTGGCGTGGATCAGCGTGCAGCAGAGCTATCGCCGTTTGGTGGCCCAACATCACCCAGACCGGGGAGGTGATCATAAAGAGTTCATCGCCATACGGGAGGCGTATGAGATTTTGAGTGGCTGTTATAAAAGGTGATCCCGTTGTGGTGGGCACAAAAAAAGTGCCCACCACAACGACTGATCAGTGGTGTTGCTGATGCTCATCATGATGATCAGCCGAACCCTCTCCTTCAGGTCGGTGCGTATTTGATGGCTGGCCCAACCCAGGGAATCGTTTCTGCGCAAATTGTGAGTGGCAGGCGACACAGGTCTCTGTCAGTTTGTAGTAGTAGAAGGTGGTCAGCTCTATGTGGCGTTCACGGGTCACATGGGAGAGCATGCTGGCAAAATCATGAAACTGATTATCCAGCACCTTAAAAGCCAGCGGCAGACCTTTGTGCAGTGACTCCATCTGCTCTCTGGTCAGATTCTGTTTCATGATGTGACTCTTCGCCATGCCATCCGCCAGTGTGACGACCATATCCCACTCACCTGCGGCGATAGCAGGCATCATCTGCATCATGCTGTTCTGTAGGCGAATCATCTCTTTTGTCAGCAACTCCTGAATCTCAGGTGAGAATTGTGAGATGACATTCGCTTCAACAGGCATCTTCTCTGCGTTATGACCATCTTCAGCAATAGTGGCTGAGCTAAAGGCCAGCGTGGCGGCGATCAATACGCCGGTAAGGATTTTTTTCATTTTCACTCTCTTGAGATCAAAGTTATTGGGGGTTGGAAGTAGATATCGACTCTTAACTAAGTAGGAAGTTTCAAGTTATCTGAGCTACATATGCCAGCCAATATGGCGGGAAGATAATGGGCTCACCATAGAGAACATGGAATTTTGTAACTATTCAGCACACCTGTTGTTTCAGGCTGTAGGGCGGGATTTATCCCGCCTGTGGTGTCCAAATAAAACCATGCGGCTCAATTCGGCTCCGCTGGCGGGATAAATCCCGCCCTACAGAGATCTTTTCAAGGGTGCTGAATAGTGACGAGTTTTTAAGACAGTCTCTGTGACGATCTCTGTATTCTCTGTGGTGTAACTTATTTAATAGCGCTTAACCACGCCGCCAGGTGGTGCCTTGTGCACCATCCTCCAGCACAATCCCTGCATCTTGCAGTGCATCACGCACGCGATCTGCTTCAGCCCAATTCTTCTCTGCACGGGCGGTGAGGCGTTGCTGGATCAGCTCATCAATTTGGCTGTCGCTCAGACCATCTTCATCAGTTGATTCACCCCGCAAGAACTGCTCAGGATCATCCTGCAAAATGCCAAGCAAAGCACCCAGACGACATAGCTCAGCGGCTAGTAGCGCGGCGCGACCCTCATCTTCAGTGCGTAGTTTGTTGATCTCACGCGCCATATCAAACAGCACGGCAAGCGCTTCTGGGGTATTGAAATCATCATCCATCGCTTCGCTGAAGCGTGGGGTAAAACGCTCATCAGCACTCGCCTCAACCTGCGGCAGACCGCGTAGTGCAGTGTAGAAACGGGTCAATGCAGCACGTGCATTATCGAGCTGTTCATCACCGTAGTTGAGCGGACTGCGGTATTGGCTGGTAAGGATGAAGTAGCGCACCTCTTCAGCCCGATAGCGCTCCAAAATCTCACGCACGGTGAAGAAGTTGCCGAGCGATTTAGACATCTTCTCTTCATTGATCCGCACAAAACCGTTGTGCATCCAGATATTAACGAACTGCTCACCGGTCGCCCCTTCAGACTGGGCGATCTCATTCTCATGGTGCGGGAACTGTAGATCGGCACCGCCACCGTGGATGTCAAAGTGGTTGCCGAGGCAGCAGGTGGACATGGCGGAGCACTCAATGTGCCAACCGGGACGACCATCACCCCACGGTGAGACCCAATGCGGCTCACCCGGCTTGGAGCTTTTCCAGAGTGCAAAATCGAGTGGATCACGTTTGTTGGCATCCACCTCTACACGCGCCCCAGCCTGTAGATCTTCGATATTTTTGCCGGAGAGTTTGCCATAACCCACAAATTTTTTGACCGCATAGTAGACATCACCATTATCGGCGACATAGGCGTAACCGCGTTCAATCAGCTTTTCGATCATCGCCAGAATTTCGGCCATATGGGCGGTGGCACGTGGCTCGGAGGTGGGTGGCAGCGTACCCAATGCGGTGGCATCCTCCCGCATCGCTTGGATGAATCGTTCGGTCAGCGCGTTGAAATCCTCACCATTCTCATTGGCGCGATTGATGATTTTATCATCGATATCGGTGATGTTGCGCACATACTCCACCTCATAACCGAGAGATAGCAGATAGCGGTAGACCACATCAAATGCCACCAAAACACGCGCATGCCCCAGGTGACAGAGATCGTAGACGGTCATACCGCAGACATACATCCTCACCTTGCCGGGTTCGATGGGGGTAAAGCTCTCTTTCTGGTGGGTCAGGGTGTTATAAATTTTCAACATAACTATCTCTCCAAAGCAGCGCGCATGGTAACGGAATCACTGCCTAACATGAACTCTGATTTGTTCTGCCGGTCATATAAAAACTGATAATTTGCACCCTATTACCCCATCTATATATATGCTCTAATCCGCGCATTTATGGGGCAAACACCCCAAACCCACCATTTATAAAAGGACAACCTCACCATGACCACAACGGTGACTGACTGGCGAGATCACTTTATTGCCATCCGCAGTAATAAGATTTTTGAGATGGTGGTGATCAGTATCATCATCTTCTCCGCCCTCCTAGTAGGTGCCTCCACCTACAACATCAGCCCCAATTGGCTGGGGGTAATGACGGTTCTCGATATCTCAGTCACCATCTTTTTTCTTATCGAAATTAGTATTCGCATGGCGGCTGAGCGACGTTTTCTTAACTTCTTCAAGAGCGGCTGGAACATCTTTGACTTCCTCATCGTGACCGCTAGTCTGATCCCTATCGATGAGAGTGAGATGGTACTGCTGGCACGACTGCTGCGTATCTTCCGCATACTGCGTCTGATCTCATTTATTCCTGAGCTACGCATCCTAATGAACGCCTTGGCTACTGCAATCCCCCGCATGGGTTATGTGGTGCTGCTGATGTTCATCATTTTCTACATCTACGCGGCCGTCGGCAGCTTCCTGTTTGAATCGATCAACAGCGTCTTATGGGGGGATCTATCCATTTCACTGCTGACGCTATTCCGCATCGCCACCTTTGAAGATTGGACCGATGTGATGTACGAGACGATGGAGGTTTACCCCTTCAGTTGGATCTACTACCTCACCTTCATCTTCCTCACCGCCTTTGTTTTTCTTAATATGATGATCGGTATTGTGCTCGACACCATGCAGTCAGAGCATGAGAAGTTCAATCGGGAAGAGGGGATAGGTGAAGCAGGTGAGGTACACTGGATCAAGGAGAACAGTATCCAGATGAATGAACGAATGGAACGAATGGAGGCGATGTTGATTCAGGTGACGAAACAGAAAAAGGGGTAAGCTAAGCAGCCTGAATCTATAGGGGCGGCTAAAGCCGCCCCTACTATAAAACGCCGTAACTACTCAGCGTATTCATCTTTTGCCTCAACTCTTCGTTATTTTCGTACTCAATCGGTCACATATGCCCATATGCTCCCTCTTTCCGTGCGAAAACGCCTCGATTTGAAGCAAAATCTAAACACGCTGAATAGTTACCCATGCCTATTTATCCTCTTTCAATATCCATGGCTCATCCGTTTTCAGATAGGCCAACTCCTCATCGGTCAGTTCCACCTTATCGTAGCCGGTAACCATCGGTTTAACATGACCTACAAAGGAGTCACCCACGGTAAGTAGATAGAGGTGGGCGATAACAAAAACCACAATTGCTATGGCCGCACTGGTATGTATCAGGGCGATAAGATCAAGCCCAATCCCAGCCAAAAACCCTCCCAAGCCAAAGCTGATCAGCAAGTAGGCGATGCCAGAGAGCCAGATGGCGGGAAAAATCACCAACTTGACCAGCATATAGGTTAACGCCTGTAGAGGGTTGTGCTTACGTCGGTAGGTTTTTCTATAGGGGTGATGCTCGCCTTTGAAAATACCAATGGCATAAAAGCGAATCACCTTACCCAGGTTCTCTCCGGTGGGGAGATAGTGCCGCCACTGTCCGGTGGTAAAGAGCCAGAAGATGGCAAATAACCAGAGCACAAGCAGCACCATGGCCGCCCAGGTGTGTAGTGTCACCGCATCACTAAAACTGATGAGATGGAACGCACCATAGATGATAAAACCACTAAACATCAGGGTGAAGATCAAGGCCATCTGGCCCCAATGCCAGATACGCTCGAATCGCTTGAATACCTGTATTGTATGAATGGACATCAGCTTCTCCTCCTGCGTGTAGAGAGTGTGCGCATCGCACCATGACCCAGCACACCTGCTAAGGCACCAAAGACAGCGATTAAACCGATTAGATCAAGCCGGGAGTTGCTGCCTGTTCCTGGCATATAAACCCCTTCTATATCTTTAAGTCGTCCCTCTTTTGCATGACACTCTTCACACGCCATTGCTCCCTCCTTGGGGGCGACCATGTGGTTGACCGGCCAGTAGGAGTAGGTCTCTACAAAGCCCCATTTACCACTATAGGGGATGCCATTCTTCTCCATTCCAGCGGCGATCGCTTTACCAAAATCGTAGTTACCCCAGAGCGCATTTTCATCATTGCCCCACAGGTGCATATAGGGCAGTCGGTTATTGCCCTCATCATAAGGCTGGGTGGTATGCATACGCTTGAAAGGGTAGATACGTGAGTTTGGATCATCATAAGAGCCGGTGAAACTATTGATATCAATCGGCCCTTTAGATGGATCAAATGTGGTATCAATGGTCGTATAGTTCATGCTGCCATCAAACCAGGCATACATCGGTTTGAGGTTTTCAGCGTAGGTAAAATTACCCTTGATCGATTTATAGGTCGCACGATGTTTACCATCACCCTGCGTATACTCTTTTAGCTTAAAACCCTCACCATCCTTGAGTTTGCCCATAGTGCGCCAATCCCAGTCCACCTCCGTGGCGACACCTCCTCGGGCGATCTCTGGAATATGGCAGGTCTCACACGCCACATGACGGGTATGATTGTTAAGCTTAATTCCTATAACGTCAGTTATAGGGTGCGGAGAGGCGCTATGACAACTCACACAGGAGGCTACATCTCGTGGCATACCGGGTTTGCCAGTACCCTTCTCATCATTGACCAACATCTCATAGCGGCTACCGGCCCACTCATGACCTTCACCAACATGGCAGGTGATACAGGTAAAACCTTCACCCTGCTCACTCATATGTACATCCACCTCCAGCGGTGGATCAAACAGCACAGACGAGAGATCACCATGTTTTACATTATCACCACCCCCCCCATAAAAGTGGCACTTGCCACAATTCTTCCGGCTAGGCATGCCAACACTCTGCGCCACCTTAGTCCACTCAATCATCGGTTTGCCAGTAAACATCACTGAGCAGGCTTTGTTGCCTTCAGTGGTGGGTGTTTTGTAGTAGGTTCCTGTCGATTCATGGCAGACCAAGCAGTCGATATTCTCTTGGTTGGTAAAATCGAAGTCTGATCCTGTCATGTTGTAACCGGCATGACACTGGGCGCACATTCCTTCATTGCCACGGGCATTGGTACAAAAATTATTAATTAAAACACTCTTACCCAGTAGTGTCCGGTTAGAAACTTGCAGTAATTTAAAGGAAAAATATTTGTAAAAAAGTTTGGATAAAAGCGTTTTTTTGCTTGACATGAGTTAAAAATCGTTCGGCAGCATTTTGATAAACCCACT
>JAKITT010000076.1 GCA_021647945.1 Candidatus Polarisedimenticolaceae bacterium | reverse complement strand
CCGAAGTGGATATTTTCAACGTCGAAGACCTGTCCGCCTTGTCCGAGGTGCTGGCCGATCTTGCCCGCATCAAACTGGTTCCAACCAAAGCCGCGCTTCCCACGACCCGCACCGTAGAAACCCGTGGCATGGTGGTGCATACGGCGACGCCGGTTTTAGGGGGGCAGGGGGTTCTGGTGGCCGGCACCTTGCTGAACCGCAACTTGCATTTCATCGACACCATCAACGATCTGGTTTACCCCGCGGCCAGCCTGACCGAGGGCAGCCGGGGCACCGCCACGCTGTTTCTTGAGGATGTGCGCGTCTCGACCAATGTGCGCCTGTTCGAAAACGTGCGCGCGCTGGGTACGCGGGTATCGGTGGCGGTGCGTTCGTCGGTGCTGGATGACGGTAATGTCTGGCTGGATCGCGCCTTTGTGGTCAACGACTGGTACATCTCGGCCTATGAACCGATCACCGACAGTTTCGGTGCCCGCGTCGGCATGCTTTATGTCGGCTTTCTCGACACGCCGTTCCGCGCCGCCAAACAACGCACTTTATGGATGATCGCCGCCGGGTTCCTGGTGCTGATCGCCCTGTCGGTGCCGATTTTCCTGCGCCTGGCGCGCGGCATCTTCAAACCGCTTGAAGAAATGGTCGCCACCATCGCCCGGGTGGAACAGGGCGATCTTGGGGCGCGGTCACGCACGCACGGGCCGGATGACGAGATCGCCCGCGTATCGGGGCACCTGGACCTGCTGCTGGATCGCGTGCAGGAACGCGACCGCCAGCAACGCAACTGGGCACGCGAGCTGAACGAAAAGGTGGACGAAAGAACCCGAGAGTTACGCGAGGCAAATCAAAGGCTTGAGGCGACGACCAAACAACTCGTGGTGTCCGAGAAACTGGCCGCCGTGGGCGAGATCACCGCCGGCATCGCCCATGAGATCAACAACCCCATCGCCGTCATCCAGGGCAATCTGGACGTGATCCGCGAGGAGTTGGGCGAAAATGCCGACGCCATGAAGGTCGAATTCGGGCTGATCTATGAACAGGTGCATTCGATCAACATCCTGGTCAACAAGCTGTTGCAATTCGCCCGCCCCGAGGAATACGCCGGGGTGATCGATCAGCACGTGCCGAACGACGTGATCAACGATTCCATCCCGCTGGTGCAGCATCTGCTGAACAAGGTGGACATTGGCCTTGACCTGGACCTGCGCGCCGACCGTCCGGTGGCGATGAACCGCACCGAATTGCAGCAGGTGTTGACCGATGCACCAGGCGATACATTTGATCTGCAAGCCACCCTTCAGCGCCTACTTGATACGGTGATCAAGGAGCTATCAAAACCTGAGATCAATCTAGAGAGTTTCACCTGCACCCTTGATCTACTGGCCCATCTTGATCTCGTAACAAAAGATGGCGACCAATATGGCTTCAATTTAGATGGCTGGCAGGCGCTGCTGAGCGATGCTGATAACTATCTGCAAAACCAGCTTCAGATCATCATCACCGATAGCACGCGCCGCCGAGCACTGCTCAACACCCTAAATGGCTGTTTTGATCTTGACTTGAGAGCCTTTCCATTTGGCCTACTGGGCGATGGCCCCAGCATTGATCTACCCGGTTTAGCACCACTACAAGAGCTACTGGCCGCCCTTAATCTGCTGCTGCCCAGCACAAGCCGTCACGATTTTGAGATCCCCGACTGGGTTAACCCTGTCACCCCTCCTCTCAGCAAAGAGGATCTCTTCCACCAGATATCCGGCATTGATCTGCCGCTACCCGATTGGCTCGGCTCACTCGACAATAGCGAGATCTATCTACTACTCAGCCACGGCATCACCCCGCCATCAACCGATCTGCTGGATGAGCATGGCCTCTACCCTTGGCTCAGTTTTGACTTCAACCCCGAGAGTTGGATTGCACTATTCACCCAACCCAAGGCATTTATTCAATCGTCATTTGATCAATTTTGCGCCAACCCAGATGCCATCAACCAGCTAAGAGTCGCCATTAACGGCCACCTCTCGCTTGATGCCGTTACGCTGCCCAGTGCAACCTTAACGCTGTCACCACTCTGCTCCGTCTCGTTCACCCATGATGGCATCTACCGCTTCTGCTACTCGCTGCCAAACACCGCCCTGGCGGGGCAAATTTCACTCACCGCTTGTGTAACGATTGATCTACTCAACAAAGAGATTCGCGGCTCACTACATATCGCCCCCACCGCATTTGATGCAGGGGTAAAAATAGAGGCTATTTGCTCACTAAATGCCACGTTTGAAGTGGAGTACAACCACACCATCTCAGCCACCTTTGGTGGGCAACTACCCGAAAGCCTGCCCTACAGTTATGACGATCTACAGCTCTACCCACTCGCCGATATCTCTAGCCAACTCGGTGCAATGCTGCCGCGTTTTCTACTCAACACCACCCTCTCGACACTGTTTGAGAAGTTTGTCCTCAACAGTAATGATGGGCTGGATCAACTCCTACTCAACTTAGAGCTGGGCTACCGTCGCCACCCCACCGGCCCCATTCAACTACGGCCCCTTGATGGGCTGATTCTGTCACCACAAAAGTGGCTAAAATCTAATTTAGTGCTCGGTTCACCTATCGAGGGCCAATGTGTCGATAGCGGCAAAGTGGTCGCTCTAATTAACCACCTAGCCGATGCCTTTGAGCTGGCCGATGATGACAATATTATTCAGCTACCCTATGGCCTCTTGCTCACCTGTCGTGAGGTCTCCGGTGTAGAGTTTGCTCTAACATCAGCCACACCCATCATCATCTCCTCTGGCGATACTCTGGCACTCAACCTAAATCTAACGCTCGGTAACCAGTGCCAAGTGGGTGTCGGGGGCGATCTTAAACTGCGCTTCTCACTGCCCGATCCGATTGATGGTGTCGATCTGTGGGATACATTGGGTATCGACATCGGCTTCAACAACAGCCAGTTCAACAGCACCGTTTATGTCGATGCGCTACAACTGAAGCTGCTGCCATTCAACGGCTGGGCATCACTCATCTCACTCTCAGATGGTGGCCTTAGGCTGCTCGATACCGCATTAGATGCCCTGCTGACTGAGCTACAAACTGGGATTCCAATAGATGCCGATCTATCACGCTTTATTGGCGAGATAAAGAAGCTAGCCGTCACACTTGATTTAACTACCCCAGCTAAGATTGAGATCTGCCTCGATAATCCACTGACATGGTTAGATACTCGCTTAAGCCCAGCCAATATTGGTGACTTACTTGATGGGCTAGATTTATTGCTCTCGATCCCTCTTAGTGACCAGATCAATCGAGACGACAACCTATTAACCTTTAGACAAGGCGACCTAACGCTAAGTGTCGGCCGAGATGGCAGTAATTTAGGCGCATGGGTGCTGCTAAGCGGCACCGAACTCGGCCCCGTCACCCTCAACTTTGATCTTGGCCTTGAGACCACCAATTTAAGCACCGCTCCCATCCCATCTCTGGGGCTTCGTCTCGCCTGCACCAACCCACTCATCACGCTGGGCGGAAAAGAGATCAACCCACAGCTCTCATTTGCACTCAATGGAGCCACTTCACTCAACATCTATCCACTGGGTGATATCTTTGCTGGCGAGCAATTCAAGCTCAACCTACTGCCAGCCATCAGTTTTGATTGCAATGATGCCTGTATCAGTGAGCTGCTCGGTGAGATTCTGCTACCGCTCACCTTAGAGCTACTGCTCGATGCCGATGTCACAACCAACTTTCTACTCACATCCCCACCGGGTATACGTCTCGGTAGCATATTGGTCGATTGCCAACTACTGAGCAGAGTGGGGGATGAGTTTAACTTCAACTTCCCCTACAGCACACTAACGGCTGAACAGTTCCTCTACCGACTCAGCTGGAGCGCACTGAAAAATCTACTCACCATCGACCTCTTTGATGGTGCCATTGAGATTGTCAGCAAAACCCTCAGCAATGGCGATACCCACTACGGCGTTAGAGTCCGTCTGCCCGATGCCACGCTGGTGCAAGACCCTGAATTCAGACTCCTCCTTGGCAACGAGGCACCCACTTGGCTGGCTCATACCAATGGCCCCTCCCGCGACCGTGGCGGCATCTACATCTACCTGCCTACCGTGGATGAGTCGGCCCCTGAAATTCTCAGCACCATTGACCTGCTACCCGAGATAGAGCTGATCAACTTTGGTGTAGAGCTAACGGGTAAAAATGATAGGCCACTATTGGATAGCAACGGCTTCCGCTTAGATGGCGCAAAAGCCCTGCTCTATTTCAGCATCGCATTTGATGATGGTGTCGATATCAAACTGGGTGCCAGCACCACCGTTATGCAGATCGGTCTGCCAATAGGCGGAGCAGGCGGCAATGTCATTGGTCAAAATCTGTTATCCAGTGATGCTGGCAGTGGCGGTGAAAACAGCACGGTTAATCCCACCTTTAGTATCGAACTCTCCTACTTTGAGGAGTTAGATGTCCGATTGATGGGTCGCGAGGCGGGAGAGACCGAAATTTGGTTCCCGATTCAGAAGACCTTTGGCCCCATTCATATCGGCCAAATTGGCATTAAGTGGCACGACAGTCACACCATCAACCCAAGTGATGGGCCACCTATCGTAACGCAAGCACTTGAGATACTGCTTGATGGCGGCGTCTCACTCGCTGGTCTGAGTGTCATGGTTGATGACCTTGGCGTCACCATCCCCATCTACAAGGCCGGTGACCTAAGCACCTGGTCACTGGGTTTGAAAGGGCTGGGCGTCTCCTACGTGGGCGGCGGTGTCAAAATATCTGGCGCACTGCTCCGAGATAACGATGAAGGCACCAGCTACAGCGGTGCCGTTTTGGTTGAGGTTTCAGGCAAAACCTTCACCGCCATCGGCTCATATGCACAAGATGAGTTCACCTCGATGTTTGTCTTTGTGCTGCTGCCGATCACCATTGGTGGCCCCCCTTACTTCTTCATCACCGGATTGGCCGGTGGCTTTGGCTACAACCGTGGACTAAATGTCCCACCGGTTGAAGATACCCCCACCTTTCCACTAATCGAAGCCGCCAACGGCAGCGACAAATTTAGCAACAGCCCACTCACCGCATTGAGAGAGCTGGGTAGCGCCGTACCGATCAAACGCGGTTCATACTGGATCGCTGGTGGCATAAAATTTAGTAGCTTTGAACTCGCCAAATCTGCCGCCCTCGCTTACATACTGCTCGACCGTGGTGTTGAGGTGGGTATTTTAGGCATCACCCAAATGGAGCTGCCAGAGGGCAACCCACTGGTTAACCTGGAGCTGGCCCTCAAGGCCCGTTTCTCTACCCGTGATGGTGTTCTCTCAGTGGAGGCACGCCTCTCTGATAACTCCTGGCTGTTGAGTAGAGATTGTCGTCTCACCGGTGGCTTCGCCTTTTATGTCTGGTTTGATGGTGGCCATCAGGGTGATTTTGTTATCACCGTCGGCGGTTATCACCACCTATTTGATAAACCTTCACACTATCCTGATGTGCCTCGCCTCGGCTTTAACTGGCGGGTCTCCTCAAAAATCACCATTAAGGGCGAATCCTACTTCGCCCTCACCCCCTCTGCTGTCATGGCAGGCGGGCTGCTAGAAGCCTCCTACAAATCGGGCAACCTAAAGGCGTGGTTCAAAGCGTGGGCGCACTTCCTGATCGCCTGGAAACCATTCGCCTACGCCATCGGTTTTGGCATCAGCATTGGTGTCTCATATCGCCTGCGAATCAACCTACTCTTTGGTAGCATCACCAAAACATTCAAAGTGGAGCTGGGTGCTGCTGTTGAGGTTTGGGGGCCTGAGTTTAGTGGTATCGCCACCATCGATTGGTGGGTCATCTCATTTGATGTCCGCTTTGGTGCCAATGTCGGCAAACCCAAGAAAGATGCCATCAGTTGGCAGCAGTTCAGGCTGGAGTTTCTGCCTGCTGATGCCAAAGATATCATTGGTGCCGATGTAGTCACCGGCATGATTGTTCAGGAGAAAGCAGAGGGTGATACCGACAAGGTGACACCGTGGATTTTGCAGCCTGAGTTCACCTTTAGCACATCCACGGTCATTGCGACCAACCGGATCAATCTATTCAATATCAGGAGAAAGTACCGCTACCATGTTGATATTAGACCTATGCATCGAACAGATCTCATATCAACACATCATCTGCGGCTTCTAAAAAACAGCAGTGGTGCCTCTGTGATTACAGCAGAGATCCCAACAGATGATGGCAGTTTGCGTTTCAGAACCAACAACAGTGGTTACATTGATGTCACTCTAAAATCAGAGAAAGCACCTGCCGCATTATGGGATTTCAATAATAAAGAGACGCAACCTCGCGCTGATAAGATCGACACCTTTACTGGCACCCTTATCGTTGCTGAAGTGAATGAAGATCTCTCTAAAACGGGCGAGATCCCCGTCAAAGATATTATCGAGCGTGGCATTCACCCACTCCCCTTCTTCAGTGAGCTATCTGAGCGTTCGGGCCTATTAGGTTTTAGTCAAGTTGCAGAGTTGGCACTACCCAATCCACACGATGCGAGAGCGATATTCGTAGCAGCAAGCAGACTACTTGGCCCAGATTGGGCAGAGCGCCGAGACAATCTTCTTGAACAACTTGAGAGCATGGGGGTCAATACCATACAGCAGGGTGAGCTACGGAATACGCCAGAGAGCCTCAGCCGACTACACATCTCACCACCAAAAATTGCCAGCCTCTATGAGGGGATGGCTCAAGAGCCAGCACCTGAACCCGATATCATCATCCTCCAGCCACCGGAGAAGCCCCCTGTAAGAGAGTGGCCTCTACGGCCATCACTCATCGCTATTCTTAAACAGCGAGCTGAACCGTTGCAAGCGATCAAAAAAGGACGGCCTACCCGTGTTACAGAGGTAGCATCGGGTCAAAATTTACCGCGTGTGAAGGTGACTCGCCAACTCGCGAAAAAAGTTTTGGGGGCACGTCTCTTACGTGCCGCAGCAAAAACAGCGGGCAAGCGGACACTGCCTATCAGCCAACGCAGTGAGTTTGTACGCTCAGGTCACAGCTCAAAAGGGGTTAGAGATCAGTTCCAAGCACTTGAGGCCGCAAGCTTGGCCAACCAACCCAAAGAGAGCCGCGCAACGCGCAACACCATCGCAGCGGGCGCTACGCAGATATGGGATCTACCCAGCCGCAATACCGTAGGCGCTATGCCAACACTATCGTTTAGCGGCAATCAGGGAGTGCGAGTCACCACCCTCAATCGGGGTGGCACCCTCTTGATGGAGCAGGAGTTTGGCCCAGGTGAACATCTCTGGCAGCCACCCAAGAGAACGGCCCGTATCGCCATCTCTGGCTTAGGCAAACCCTCAACGCCGCAGACAAAAGAGCAGCAAGCGGTGGCGATGGGGGCCTTTGCGCTATCTGAATCAACCAACGGTTTTGCTGCTGTCGGCTGGCAGCAGGATAGCCAGCTGGTACAGCTATCAAAATTGACACTATTGGCGCGTGGTGCCGTGGTTAAACTAAACGCACCGTTAGAGCTAACCCGTAAAGGGCGCGTGGTGCGACAGGCGATTGTTGAGGCAACATCCATCAGCCACTCCAATGAGACACTTGAGACGCTACTACCCACCAATGTTGATATTGTCTGCATCCAAGTTCAACCGCCTAAAATAGGCCAACAGTCAGGCTCCACAGCTGATATTGAAAAGGCATTTGCCATTAGCAGCGACACCCTGATCCTGGCTGACAAACCTCTCACCATCACCAGCCCGCTCCACTCACTACTGGTCTACCGTGTTGAAGGGATGGATTACGGCAGCCACAAATTGGCTAAAGCTTTTGCCAGCATCGGCACTACCACCAGCGAGGGGTGGCAGGTGACAGGGGTCTTTGCATTGAAGGGCGAGCTAGAGCCGTGGATGAGACGTCTCACCGAAAACAGCCTGACACCCATCATCGAAAATGGCCCACTCTCACCCGCCGGTCAAACCACGCTTCAATTTACGCTAGATAAGGGAGAGCAAGCATGAGCAGTCAACCAGAAAAAGGCAGTGTCATCTTCTACGATAGCTGCCCACCTCCCCTAAAAGCAGACACCTATCGGTTAGAGGTTGAGCAGACGTTAGTAGAGCCAGCAACACTGGCTAATGGCGATGACGGCTACGAGTCGATTGATAAAACGTCGAGCAAAAAGCTACCTGAGATACAAAAATCAGTATTTGAAATCACCGGCCCACAGTTTCTACTGCCGGTCGATGAGATCCACTCCGTCTACCCACCCGCCAATGGCGACGGCCCCTTTGAGACTCGCCTCCCCTGTGTGGTGCTAAAACGACGCACCCTGCCATGGGAACGCACCGCCAGCGAAAGCAGTGACAGCACACAACCTTGGTTGGCCCTTATGCTCTTCTCTGAAGATGAGGTGACACTGCTCGATCCCCCCTCATGTACGGTTGAAAGCATATTGATGCATAAGCCCACTAGCTTGAGCAGCGTTGTCCCTGAGAGTGGGGCTACACGGCTTTTTCAGGGACTCTCCGCAAGTGAGAGGAGCAAAAGCTGCTTGGGTATTGAGGTAACTCAAGCGCTATTCCAAGAGGTTGCCCCGCTGGTCAGTGAGCTACCGTTGCTCACTCATGTGCGGCGCGTTAATACAGAAGATAAAGAGCTGCTCGGCCAAGATAAAGATGGCTGGTTCTCAGTGGTGGTTGGCAACCGCCTACCGGTTAGCGGCAAAAAATATGTCGCCTGCCTGGTCTCATTAGAGGGGCGTGAAGATATCCTGCCCACCACCCATGAGATATTAACCCAACCCAGAGTAGCCACACTGGGATTCACCCTCTCACCCGAGATGGCCCGCCGTGTCCAAGTGAAAAAACAGCTCTACGACAACCCTAGAGATAGCATCAATCCACCCAGGCTATCGACTGAAATTGATGAGATGAGGCGCATCGCACCACTAGCAATGCTCTCAACACGACCCATCTCAACATTAACCGCCATCACGGATAGTGCTCTTTTTAACTATTCGTTTAGCAGCCTACGGCTCAATAACAAAACAACCACCAGCGATACAACAGAGGGGAGCAACAATCTCCACCGCATCATCGTTGAAGGCGAGACCTTAACTCGGACTGCTCCCCCTTTAGTAAGCGTTTACCAGCCGCCTAAACCAACTGTTCGATTAGTCTGCCTGGCACGTTGGACATTCCAATGCACTGGCAAAGGTGATTTTGAAGGGTTGATGAAAGCGCTACCTGAAGCGGGTGGCATCGGCCTAATGGGCATGACCGCTCACCAAAGCACCAATAGCGACACCACACCCGATAGCAAATACCAAGTCGCCTTGGATAGTGGTCATATTCCACTCAACCACCAAGCCAGAAATGGTGAGCAGAAGACCAGTTTCTACCGAGGCCCGATGGTGCCTGTGGGCGTAGAGCGCAACACTAATGAAGGCCCCTATCACTCATCTGACCAAGCCCGCCGCATCGACCCACTCACCGGTTTAGAGAATCTCGGCTATGCCGCTGCATTTGAGCTGGGGCGGCTCATGGCGCTCAATGATGCTCGGTTTGCACTAGAGCTATTGAAGTGGCGACGCAAAGGACACCAGCGGGTCTCCAAACTCATCAACGGCATCGACATCAAAGCCAAACTCGGCCTGCTGATGCCTGACTTTAATCCAAATGAGTTCCTCAACCATCGGATGTTAATTGAGCAGTTGCTAGATCGCATCGGCCCGAGGATATTGGAAGAGGGTCTACTCGGCCCACTCACTGATCCAACCGGTATTTTAGACATTGCAGACAAAATGCCAGGGCTAGATAGGAACATGGTGATGGAGTCTCTCAATCTAGAGGCAACCCAAGCCAACACGCTCATGGGCGTTGACTCCCCCACCGGCCCCGCAACCGGTGGCCTTATGAACGGAGGGCTTTTAGTCGATGAGTTGGGTCTCGCCACTGATGCGGTTTTAACCGGTGCTTTTGATGCACTACTGGCCAATGCAGATGTTGAATTTGGCCATCTTGATGTGGAACACAATGCAGAACTTAACGGCTTTGAGGGGATATAACGATGAAGAGTTGGAGTGATTCAAAAAGCTTTATAGGCAAGATCAACACTCTCTCAATTGAGAACTATGCCGCCTCCGTTAACAATACTGAAGCGGCCCCTCTACCCCAGCACCTGAGTGATTGGCTGGGGCGTTTGCGTCTCCTCTATGGCATGCCGTTTGACTACCTTGTACCCGATGAACGGCTGCTACCCACCGAGTCCATTCGCTTCTTCTATATCGATAGAAACTGGACAGATCGAATGGTCGATGGTGCACTCAGCGTCGGTAAAACAACCAGCCGAGAGTTTGCCCATCACCACGCGGTATTCAACCAAGTCGTTGATGTTTTGGATAATGAAGAGCGCCACATCAGAACGCGGCTGCGTGATCCAAAAAATAGTGATCGCAGCAGCGGCACAGCAGCGGATATGACTGGTTTTCTACTCCGCTCTCAAGTGGTCGCAGGCTGGACGGGGTTAGAGGTTAAAGCCTACCGTGGGGAGACCACATCACCTGCCAACCAGCTAAAACTCTTAAGAATGGATCGCTTAGGGCCAGATATCCTGCTCTGCCTGTTTGACGGAATTCCCGATATTGTCGATATCGAAGAGCCAAGAGAGGGGATTCAGTTTGGCATTGATGTCAATCTTGACCGTCACAACAACATTGAAGGGGATGCCGATGCACCCAGCGGTTTCACGCTAAAAATGCGCCACATGACCGGAGATCATGCCGGTTATGAAGTGGGCTGGAAGGAGGATGGCAGCCCCATAGATAACATCGCCACCTCGTATGCAACCAGCGTGCCGGTACGCAAAGCTAACCCCCAGGTGCTGCACATCACCGCCCTAAAAGAGGCCATCGCCACCACACTTGGTGAGATAAAAGTGGCCGATGGCGGAGATAACTTTGAGTATGAGGCACCGCTCACCGCCGCTGAGTTTAGCGTGCAGATGTTGCAGTTCCCCTACCAGCAACGCTTCCAAGGCAAAGGGCAGCCCGCACCACTCGATAACATGCCTGTTTTTGACCTATTGGGTCAATACAGTGGAGCCACCATTGGCATCACCACCGGCATTGCAAGATTAACTGACCAGGAGAGGGCCATGCTCACTGAAGAGGCCTTTGCCCCCAGAACGCCTAGAGGTGTCCGATGAGCCGTAACTACAAAATTGATCTTGCCATCAAGAACCTCACCTTGGCTGAAGGGCTGAGTGCCAACATCACCGCCACCCACGATTCACAACTCTGGCGCGGCCCTCGCTTACTAGTTCCCGTCGAGCTGGATGTTTTGGTGGTCGATGAATCCAACAAAGATGATGCTTGGGCTAATGTGCTTTTTCGGCCTGAGAATATCGCCGGTTACAGCGAAGAGAGAGCAAACTCCCAAGGTGGTGAAGCAACTGAAAGTGATGCCATAGTGGAGGGCGAAAACCCCACAGGCGGGCGCATCCCTTTCGATATCTATCAGACCCGAGAGCAAGGCATCTACCTCCACTGGTCACTGCCCGATGGCCTCACCCAAGGCACCACCATATCGGATAATAGCCCTGAAAAAACGGCCACCCTATCAAAACATGAGCAAGATGATGAAGAGGTAACAGAAAACACCCAGTTCCCACTGGTGCCTGATCGCTGGCTGGTTGTTCGCTTCTCCCCTGGCAGTTCGGCCAGTAGTAAACGTCGATTCACCGCCTGGGTGATCAAGAGTGAAGAGGCCGATAAAGCTGATCGGGTTGTCCCATTAGGGCAGTTCCGTGAAGATCGAGACAACAACAGTGATCGTTGGTTTACCGCCATCGGCGAGGGTGACCCTGGTTACGCCGCCTACTACGATAATGTGGAGGGGATGTTAGGTTTTTACGACGATATGAGCGGCATCAGCCACGGCCCCATCAGCTATCTTGTCACCGGCTGGTACTCCGAAAAAGATGATGATCCACTCTACGCCCCCACCGCAAAAGAGTCGTGGCGAGAGAAGCTTAACCAACTGGGCTGGGCCATCTCAGATGAGACAGAAGAGGATCTTGCCGCCGCCGCAGAGCAGCGCAAATTCAAAGCCAGACTGGCCGGTTTAGCAGTCGATTATAGCGATGCCAGTGAGCTGGTACTAAACCCACGTTATGATGTAACCGCTGCCGCCTCCGCTACGGAGAGATCTCTCAATTTAGAGCCTAAAAGTGGCGAAAAGTCGCTATTTAGCAGCAGCATTCTCAACATCACCCATCAGCTAGAAAATGAGATTCCAACGATTGAAGTTGGTTATCTAGCAGATATCGCTCAAGAAGCATTTATCGCCCTTGATTATGATTTTCTCAACCACTGGCCACGACAGATACTCTGCCACAGCATGACCTATAGCGTACGCTGGGGTGGACAAGGGGGGCGATATGAGCCAGAAAATGCCGGCAAACCTCAAGCAGAATCACTCTCTATTAGCGTTGGCAATACCGGTGTTGAGGCACTATCTGCCCTACTTTCAGAGCGTGCAGGGCACAAAGCCGCCGAGCGAATCTACAACGGTTACCACTACGGATTGCTACCCGAGCTACAGCAGCAAGATGGTTTAGCCACCTTAGAGTCACTGCTCCATGCTGAGGATTTTGAGTCTCAACCGGGTGGTTTCATCCTCGACAGCATCTCCCAGGGTGACCTCTTCCCTAAGCTATCCAGCACTGAAACCGTCCGCACTAAATACAACACAATTGATGCCTCTAGCAGCAAAGTTGATGCACTAAAAACAGCAACGCTAGAGGAGCGAGCTATCGAATCACGCTTCTACATACACCGTGATGAGATTGTGCAGGCAAAAGATGCCCTGCTAAAAGCAAGAGACCCCTTCGCCTTTGAGAAACCCATTAAACCCAGGGAGAAGATAACCATACGCAAAGCGATGCCACGCTATTGGCAGCCCAAAGACCCCATCATTCTCTTCTCTGAAGCGAAGCGAGGTTATAAACACGGTGAAGATAGCCGCCTCTCAGAAGATGGCTACCTGCTCTGCCGAGTCACGGGTGAAACCGTCACCAGTGTCGGCATCCAGATTGGCCAAGAGGTACATCTAAGTAAATCGGGGCAGGTGATTAAAACACTCCACACCGTGCAACCGCGTGATCTCTCTATCAGCCGACTGCAATCGGGGCAGCTCCCGCCGGAGAGCCACGCACTCTTTGATGAGGCGCTCCTGCTTGATCTAGACAATGCATCAATCGCCGCTCAACACATTATCGATCTACGAACAGCAGGCACCCTCGCCAAGCAGTACCCAGCAGAACAGATTGCGCTTGATGATTTCAATATCGCGGAGATCACACAACAGTACCAAGTGCAGGTAACGCTTCAGAAAAACATCACCATCAATCCAGTAGCCGATGTACAAACGCTCACCACCATCGACACTACAGAGGGTCGTCAACCCGCTGAGTTCGCCCAAAAACCGTGGCGCAAACCCTGGACACCCCTACACATGGATTGGCAGGTAGAGTGGCTACCTAATGCCAACCACCGCACCGATTGGCAGCTCGACCAGCATGATTATGAGACAACTAAGGAGAATGACAGCAACGCCCAAGATCGAGAGATACACACCTACAAAGGCTCTACCCTGCTCACTCCCGCAGTCACCCGCAGCATGGCGGACCGCTTAAGCAAATTTATTGATGATGAGGAGCTGGCAGAGGCAGGATCAGCCGATGATATCGCTACCGACAGTCAAAAGGAGGGGTTAGATGAGATACGTAGTGCATTTGAAACGGTCGATGTACTTTCAGGTAATCTCTCTGGTTTCCATGATTATCTGCTCGCTCAGGTTGATGATTACCAGTTTGATCCATTGGTCAATCATGATGGTGTTGAGACCATCGAGAAGGGGTTAGATCAACTAGAAAAAGAGAAACGCACCATCAGCAGTATGAAAAAGTTCCCCGTCAGAGCAGGCCATTTTCGCCTGACAAAACTGCGTATCGTTGATGCATTTGGCCAATATGTTGATCTCAGTGACGCAACGCTAGGCAACCCGATAAAAGCAGAAGATATGCAGAGCAGCCCTGCCACGCCTGACCTTATGCGCCTGCCACCCCGCATTGTACAGCCCAGTCGGCTAATGTTCCGCATGATACAAGCGGCAAATGAGCAAAAGGATGCCACTAAAGAGATCTCCCCCATCTGCGGCTGGCTGCTGCCAGATCATCTGGATGAGGCGCTAGAGGTCTATGACGACCAAGGCAACAGCCTAGGCCAAGTGCAGCGCCAACGGCCAAAATCGGGCGATATCATCACCACCTCACTAGAGTGGCAGGGTGTACCTGGTGACCCAGGCTCTTTTGGCGCACCACCTAAAGTGGACAACTCGCACCTACAGGGTTTTATCGATGGGCTACTCGCCGCCGGTGAGCATGATGCTCAACGTGCGCTAAACCCCACACTCGATGAAGATGCCCCAAGCTACTCGAAAGATACCGCGCTAGGAGCCATGCTGCGGATGATTGACTCCACCCTCTGGAGCGTAGATCCACTAGGCCGTGAGGGGGATGAACACCTCTCCGTTCTGGTCGGCCGACCACTCGCCGTGGTGCGAGCAAGCCTCCGTTTAGAGACCAAAGATATCGAGACTCAAGGTGATCTGAGCAGCACCGCTTTTGATGTTCGGCTAGGCGAACTCACCCGCCTGGGCGATGGTTTGATCGGTTACTTTATCAACGATGACTACAGCCAGTTCTACCCCATCCATGAGGAGATTGCCAACCAGACACGCCCCTCTCGCCCTCATCATGGCTATCTTGGTGCCATTCAAACCACAAAAACCTATTACACCTCTTTTGCTGGGGCATCAGCCATCGAGCCGGTAAAACACCCCTACATCAATGAAGCACCGGTAGTAAAAGTACGCCCCGTCGCCCCCGGCAAAGCAGACCCTGCCTCAAAAAGCGTCATGCTAACGCTGATTATCGATCCACGCGGCGGCGTTCACGCCACCTGCGGCATCCTACCTAGAAAAAAGATCGAACTGCTGCGTGAGCATGTCGCCACCGCCTTAGAGAACATCTCCATCACCTTCCGCATTGGGCCGATATTGAGCAATCCAGAGACCATCCGCATGCCGCTACCCTCTGAGATACAAGGCAACTGGAGCTGGGTAAGGAAGAGCGGTTTAACCGTCTGGGATGAGAGGCCCGTTGTCGATGCCGTACCCGAGCCAAAACTGACCCACACCGCCGCACAAATCCAGGAGGGGTGGTTAAAGCTATCGAAAGCACAAACAGCAGAGGAGGAGAGTTAGCTCTAACCCGGACATTTCATAAATTTGTGCAAAGATTACGCAGGATATTGCCTGCAACGAGCTCGAAAAAAGCTATTCTGCTTGATTTTCAGGCAAGACAAAACCGGTTGAATGATATGGGCTATTTCAGACTCATTTGTTAATTGGAAGAAGGGGGTATCCACTTCATTGGCCTTTTCCACTCCAGACACTTTATGCTCGTGTAGGGTCGCATTTATGCGACCAGCCGAACCTGCAAACATGCACATGAATGTGCACCTACCCTACTAGCCAATGGAGTGGATACCCCTTTGGGAAAATACTCACAGCGATAGAATTGGCGGCGCCCTTCTCTGGGCAATCACTCATCAAGCCGCTCTAAATCGTCGCCATCGACGGCTGACAACAGCTGTTGCAGGGTGCCAATACCGGGAATCATTAAATCTGCTTCAGCAATATCGGCCAGCGGAATGAGGACAAAGGCCCGCTCGGGTAGACCAGGGTGTGGCACCGTCAATCGTTCACTGCAAATTATACGATCGGCGTAGAGCAGCAGATCAAGATCGAGGGTTCGCGCCCCCCAGCGCGGGCCATCACGTCTGCGGCCATGCGCTTGTTCGATGGCCTGCAATCGGTCCAGCAAGATTTCGGGAGAGAGTTGGGTGGTGAGCCCGGCCACCGCATTGATATAATCGGGCTGATTCTGCGGCCCCAATGGGCGGCTACGATAAAACGATGACACCTTAAGATGGCCGCTCTCCGCAAGCTCAGCCAGCTGTTCGATGGCACGGGTCAGCTGCTGTCGCGGTGCCTCTAAATTACTGCCTAGACCAATGAAGACGCGCGCATTTTCTACGCTATTCACCGCGATCTACAGGCGGTTTTCTCCTCGCTTTTCTCGGCTTTCTGCGCTTCTGACCACTCTCTGAACCACGC
>JAKITT010000075.1 GCA_021647945.1 Candidatus Polarisedimenticolaceae bacterium | reverse complement strand
TTGGGCGCAGCCATAAGTCGCTAGAGTGATGCAGCACGCCGAATTGGGGAGACCAAACGAATGCCTGCACCATCGGGAAAAATAACGAAAAACACTGTCAAGCACTTTTTTCGCTGAGTAGTTACAAGTTTGTTTTGTAAAAAGCAGGAATTTATCTCCCGCGTTGGAGGAGGCATCCACTGAAAAACACGTGGTAAAAAACACCCCCTTCCCCCTCCTTATCACTATTGTTGACTAACATGACAGGCCACATCTGCCACATTGGTTGCATAAAACAGCCTTGCCTCACGAACGATAAAAACCGGTATCAACCATCTATTCAACCTGTTGCCACACACCAATATAACGACCCTTGTATGCGGCACTAGCCAACAATCTACTCTCCATGTCTACTATGTGAACTTCACTTAATAGCCTGAATTATGGATCAACCCTACTCAGCATCGTACAAACTACAAATCTCATCACTGAGTTGCCATAGACAATTATTTTCAGTAAATGGCGGAGGTCAATCTAGCTTTAGTTTAGGCTAACAATCGCATTGCTACTACAAAACATAACGCCGAACCAACAACAGGTAATTTTTACAGACAGTTTGCGGTGTTTGTAACAAGTACCCATATGGGTTTTAGCTTAGAAACGGGCTATTTCCGCACTATATGTATCTCTACACTCAGCCACTTTTTATAGATGTAAAATGACTAAAACAACGCATTAGATTTTTTTAGGGTTATTACTATAGTTTCTATAAGAGATGCCGCTTACATAGCCAATAGTCATTTAAATTGTTATAGCGCTCTAGCCCATCGGTGAAATGTGTTTAGGGTGTCCATGTCAATGGAGTGAGCTAAGGCTCTTTAAGAGGGGGAGAAAATGGGTTTTTTAAACAACATGAAGTTGGCACGAAAACTGGCCTTAATGGTGATGCTTCCAGTCATCGTGATGGTCGGCTTTGCATTTGTATCATCAATGTCAGGGTACTCACTGCTCAAGTCAACTGAGCAGTTGCAGTCAATGACCTCATTGGGCATTCACGCCAGTAGTCTCGTTCATGAGTTACAAAAAGAGCGCGGCATGACCGCTGGTTTCTTAGGCAGCAAAGGGACTAAATTTGTCCAGAAACTGCCCATACAACGACAAGCAACAGATGGAAAAGCTGCCGCATTGATGGTTTTCTTGGATGAATTTGATACCAAGAACATGAGTAACAAATTTAATTCAGGATTAGAAGAGGCACTGGGCCGAATCAAACGCATCAAGCAAACACGCTCAACCATTGATAACCAATCCATCCAATTGAAAGATGCCCTGGGGTACTACACGCAAATCAATGCTCTTTTCCTCGGCCTAATTTCTGAGATGTCCGCAGTTAGCAGTAATGGTGAACTCGCCATAATGACCGCTGCTTATGCCAACTACCTGCAAGGTAAAGAGCGTGCTGGTATCGAGCGTGCTGTGCTGACTAATGTCTTTGCCAAAAATGACTTCGGCAATTTTTTCAACAAGTTTATGGCACTCGTCACCACTCAGGACAACTACAGCAATGTCTTTCTCTCTCTAGCAAAAAGTGAGGATGTCTCCTTTTACAAGGCGACGATGGTTGGTGAGTATATTGAAGAGACCGACAGAATGCGTAAGGTCGCCCAAGATAAAGCTACTAGTGGCGCATTTGGGGTTGACTCAACCTACTGGTTCAAGATGCAAACAGGCAAGATCAACCTGCTAAAAAAGGTTGAAGACCACCTTGCTGAAGGGCTGGTTAATAAAGCAGAAACACTAAGATCTGGTGCCACATCCAGCTTAATCATTAGTCTTATCATGGCTCTGCTAGGGGTTATCACCTCCGCTGGATTGGGTTCTTTTGTAGCTAAAAGCATCCGATTTCAGATGGGTGGTGAGCCTGGCCAAATCGCAGAGATTGCAAATAGCATCGCTGATGGCAATCTGGATCTCAATCTTAACGATGGTGCTAATCACACGGGTGCTTATGCATCAATGATCAAGATGCAATCACGACTCTCTGATGTGATTGAGCATGATATTCAGAAGGTCGTTGATGCTGCACAACTGGGAGATTTGGGCCAACGCGTCCCTCTGGATGGAAAAGAGGGGTTCTACAAAAAATTAAGTGTGGGTGTTAATGAGGTGTTGGAGGCGAGCGATAATGTCGTTGATGATACCGTCCGGGTATTTGGTGCCTTAGCTCAAGGTGATCTTAGTCAATCAATCGACCGCCCTTACCAAGGCTCATTTGACGCCCTCAAACAAGATGCTAACGAGACCATTGAGAAGATCAGAGAGGTGATCGAAGGTGACATCCAGGCGATGATTAATAGCGCTCGCAACGGTGATTTAAGCCGCCGGATTGATCTGGACAACAAGCAAGGTTTCTTCCGTGAGTTAAGTAGCGGAATCAATGATCTCATTGAAACCATCAGCACCGTATTTGGTGACATCGCCACTGTAATGGCCAGCATGGCAAAAGGTGACTTAAGCGAATCAATGACAGGTGACTACGCTGGTCTATTTGCTGAGGTTAAGGATGATGTCAATGGCACGCGCAACAATCTAGCCAATATTGTCTCCGAACTGCGTGAAGCCGCAGACCACATCAACACCTCATCAGAAGAGATTGCCGCAGGTAACAACAGCCTCTCAGCTCGCACAGAGCAACAGGCCAGCGCACTACAAGAGACCGCATCCAGTATGGAGCAACTCACCAGTGCGGTGAAGAATAATGCTGACAATGCTCAACAAGCCAACCAAATTGCAGCCACCGCACAACAGAGTGCCACGCATGGCGGTGAGGTGGTCGGTAAGGCGGTTAACGCCATGAAGGATATCAATTCAGCCAGTAACAAGATTGCTGAAATTATCAGCGTCATTGATGAAATTGCCTTTCAGACTAACCTTCTCGCCCTGAACGCCTCTGTAGAAGCAGCGCGTGCAGGTGAACAAGGACGTGGTTTTGCCGTTGTCGCCACGGAAGTGCGTAATCTTGCAGGCCGAAGCGCAACCGCCGCCAAAGAGATTAAAGAGCTGATTCAAGACAGCGTGGAAAAAGTAAAAATTGGCGCTGACCTAGTCAATGAGTCTGGAGAGAAGTTAGAGGAGATTGTTGGTGGTGTAAAAAAAGTGGGCGATATCATTTCAGAGATTGCAGCGGCTAGCCAACAGCAATCATCTGGTATTGATCAAGTCAATCAAGCTGTCACCAGCATGGATGAGTTGACGCAGCAAAATGCAGCATTGGCTGAAGAGACATCAGCCGCCTCAGCCTCCATGACAGAAAAAGCCAGTGACATGAGTAGCAAAATGGACTATTTCACCATACCTGGTGGTGCGGCTAACCATAGAAGTAGATCTCCTGCTGCACAGACAAGGCGGGCAACCCCAGCAATTAAAGCAGCGGCTCCCGTTGCCCGGCCAGCATCACCAAAGCCTAAACCAGCCACCACCTCAGCGGCTACACCAATAGATGATGACGATGAGTGGGTTGAGTTTTAGTCGCTAATACAGCAATACAAAATAGAGATGGGAGCTTTTGCTCCCATTTTTTTTATCAATATATAAATTCACGCACGCACTTTATGGGTGCAATAGGTGAGGAGCGCACTCCAAACAAAATGAAACCCTAATAAACTGAGAGAATTGGTAGACTTTATAGAATAGGGCTTCTATTCTTCTAGCAATCATACTGGTTGCGACACTCATCAATGGATAAAGTAGGGATACGAGGAATATGCCTGAGGCAGAGCATTTTATTGCTTTTCCTTATCCTTTTTTTTAGCCAAGCCTATGGTGATGTAAACAGTACAAGCCATGTAGCAAAATCCCCGCAATCCATTGTCATTGTCTACAACAATGGCGTCCCTCCAATGAAATTCACTAATGACAGCGGCGAGGCCGATGGCATTTTAATCGATTTATGGCGGCTATGGTCAGAGAAATCTGGCATTGATGTGACATTCAAAGAGGCAAGTTGGAGCCAGGCTCAACAGATGATTCTGAATGGTCAGGCTGATATCCATGCGGGTATGTTTTACAGCAAAGAGCGAGATGAGGTTTTTGACTTCACATCGCCACTACTAACCCAAGACTATTTTGTCTTCCTTGATCGAAGTATTAGAGGTATTAGCAAACTATCTGAGCTGAGTGGATTTAAAATTGGCATACCAAAAGGGTACGCCAACCGTTACACAGCAGAGCAGTTACCCAATGCAATACTGGCAGAGTTTGAGAGTTTTGTACCTCTCTATGAGGCTGCATGGCGTGGAGAGGTGCGTGTACTTATCTCCCCATTCGTTAATCTATATTACTACACACAGCTGAACGAAGAGCAGCATCGCTTTCATCGCCTCCCTGGGCCACCTTTTTACTCCAAAGCATACCAAGCTATTTTGGCTAAAGGGAATCAGGCACTACATAAACTGGTTGATGCAGGAATGGCCACTATCTCAGTTCAAGAGCGAGCAGCCATTGAACAGAAGTGGCTAGAGAAGGCGCACACTGCTACTGAAGATATCGTGACAATAGCCTTTCGGCAGGATAGCGCACCACTACAATTTCTTAATCATGAAGGGAAAGCTGCCGGCGTACTGATCGATTTTTGGCGTTTGTGGTCTGAAAAATCAGGGCTTCCTATTCGCTTTATTGGCGGTACTAACGAAGAGACTCAGATGATGGTCAGAGATGGACGAGCTGATCTAAATGCAGGACTATTTGAGAGTAAAAAACGGGCTACTTTTATGGCCTTCTCTGAGCCAATTCTTAGCAGCCCTTACCACATCTTTTTTCGCCCAGAGACAGAGGGCATTGAGAGTGTAGATGATCTAAAGGGGCATCTTATTGGTGTGACTCAGGGCAGCTTTCATGAGAGCTATATGCGCGAACACTTTCCTGATATCAATTTGGTCCTCTTTAAGGGTTATCAAGAACTCTTTGAAGCGATCACAAATGACAAAATCCAGCTCATCGTCACCCAGCCCCTCTATCTAAATCACTATCTACAGCGGCATGGCTTACCCAACATCTTTAGCCAGCTAGACCCACCTCTCTATACTCGCTCATATAAAGCAGGGGTCGCCAAAGGTGCAAGCGGTTTATTAGTGCAAATCAACCAACAATTACTAGCCATTAGCCCCGAAGAGCGCAGCAACATCAGCCACCGCTGGTTAGGGCTGGAGTGGGTTGAGAAGCAGCAGCCAGTAATGAAGTTTACCGCCAAAGAGAAGGCCTGGTTAAAGTCACATCCAGTAATCAACGTAGGGGTAGATCCAAGTTGGCCGCCCATTGAGTTTTTTTCTGGACAGGGAGTGTATCAAGGCATCTCATCAGAATATATCAACTACCTAAGTGAGATGTTAGCTGTTGAGATGATAGCCACAAAAGATCTCACTTGGACAGAGGTTTTAGAGCAAGTTAAGGCAAAAAAAATTGACCTTCTACCCGCTGTTGCTAGGACAGAGTCAAAGGAAAAATACCTTAACTTTACAAAACCCTATTTGAACTTCCCCCTTGTCCTTTTTACCCGCAATGACTCAGCTTACATTAACAGCCTGGAAGATCTAAAAGGTAAATCATTAATTGTTGAAATAGGCTATTTAGCACATGAACTATTACAGCGTGATTACCCTAATTTACCGCTCATTCTGGTGCCTGATACAGAGCAGGCACTACTGCGTCTGGCACAAGGAGATGGTGATGCCTATATTGGGAATTTGATGGTTGCCAGTTATGTAATTGGCCAGCGAGGTTATAGCAACCTCAAAGTGGCCGCACCTACAGAATATACCTATAACCTCAGTATTGGTGTGCGTAAAGATTGGCCAGAACTGATCCCTATTTTACAACAGGCTCTCGATAACCTAACGACCAAACAGAAGACAGCTATTCAACAAAAATGGTTAGCCATCAAGTATGACTTAAGTGCTAATTACACTCTTTTATGGCGTGTCATTGTGGTTGCTCTGCTCATTATGTTTTTTGGCACGCTTTGGGCACTGCAGGTGCGAAGACAAAGGGAGGCACTTGCTGAGAAAGAGGCTCGACTGCGAGCCATTTTTGAAGCATCAAAATCAGTCTCATTTATTATTGCGAGTGGAGAGGATGAGCCGAAAATAATTGAATTTAGCCCAGGTGCAGAGGCGATATTTGGCTATACACGAGAAGAGGCCATTGGTTTGCCAGCGGTAACCTTCTACCGTGATAAAGAGGTAGATAGCTTTCAAAATACAGCACGCTTATTGAAAGAGGAGCAGCGCACCCTCTCAGGTGAGATTGAACTGGTACACAAAGATGGCCGTCACTTTCCTGTACTCTATTCTCTCTACCCCATGTTCTCAAACAGCGGTGACTACTTAGGTGGGTTATCTGTTGCTATTGATATCACTCATCGCAAGGAGGCTGAAAAAGCACTACAAAAAGCAAAACAAAAAGCTGAAGATGCCAGCAAATTTAAGAGCCAATTTTTAGCCAATATGAGTCATGAGATCCGCACCCCCATGAATGCCATTATCGGCATGAGCTACTTGGCCATGCACTCAGAATTAAATCCGAAGCAGCATGACTACATCAGTAAAATCAGCAGCTCTGCCCACTCTCTGCTGAGCATTATCAACGATATTCTCGACTTCTCAAAAATAGAGGAGGGCAAGCTAAACATTGAAACCACCAGCTTTAAGATTGACGAGGTGATGGAGAGCTTAGCCAACCTAGTGACGATGAAAGCCGAAGAGAAAGGAATTGAAATTCTCTTCTCTCGAGACCCCCACCTCTCATCCCACCTGCGAGGTGATCCACTAAGATTGGGACAAGTGCTAACCAACCTAACTCAGAACGCGATCAAGTTTACTGAATCAGGTGAAATTTTAGTCAGTGTGCGCATAATTGAGAGTGATGATAAAGGGGTAAAAATACGATTTAGCGTACGTGATAGTGGTATTGGTATTGATAATGAAAAGTTAGCTGATCTCTTCAACGCCTTCACTCAGGTCGATGGTTCAACAACAAGAAAGTATGGTGGCACAGGGTTAGGGCTTAGCATCAGTAAGCAGCTAGTTGAGTTGATGGGTGGTGAGATTGGTGTTGAGAGTGAGCTAGGCAAGGGTAGCACCTTTAGTTTCACGCTCAATTTTGAACACTCAATTAAGTGTATCGAATATAAACCGCTGCTTAATAAAAACCTGCAAAATCTAAGCATATTAGTGGTTGATGACAATGCCAGTGCACGCCAAGTGCTACAAGAGATGTTGGAGTCCTTCACCTACAGAGTGACATTAGTCACATCAGGTCAGGAGGCGCTGGATAATTTAGAGGCAGGTCATCACTATGATCTCGTCTTGATGGATTGGCAGATGCCAGAGATGGATGGTATTGAGGCCAGTCGGCGCATTAAATCGAGCACCTTACTGGCCAATATACCAACCATCATTATGGTAACAGCCTATGGCCGAGAGGAGGTGATGCAGCAGGCCGATCAAGTAGGCGTAGAAGGATTTCTGGTAAAACCTGTTAACCCTTCACTCATGTTTGATGCCATTGCACGTGCCTTCAGTAGTGAGAAAAACATCACCTCCAATGCACTACTAATGCAGCAACAGCGAATCAAAGAGCGCTTACAAGGAAAAGTGTTGCTTGTTGAGGATCACCCCATCAATCAGCAAGTTGCTAGAGAGCTGTTAGAGGGATTTGGCCTTGTTATTGGCATCGCCTCAAATGGCCTTGAAGCTGTTAAAGCAGTATTTGAGACCGACTTTGACCTTGTATTAATGGATATTCAGATGCCTGAGATGGATGGTTTTGAAGCGACTAAGCGCATCAGGGAGGATGGCCGATTTGCCAACTTGCCAATTATTGCAATGACAGCCCACGCACTGACCGGTGATCGAGAGCATTGTATTGAGCAAGGGATGAATGAACACCTCTCAAAGCCCATCGCACCCGATGAACTCTTTAAAATGCTTAATAAATGGCTGAAGCGTGATAAGAGGGAGAAGCCCCATCAACCAACGGAAAAGCTTGTTGAAAAGGGAGATAATCTGCTGCCAGATTCACTACCTGGAATAGATATTCAGTGGGGTGTTACACGTGTCGGAGGCAACCACACACTATTTAAAAAACTATTGGCTGAGTTCTACCAACGCCATCATACTGACCAAACAGATATCACCAAACAACTACACAATGGTGATACTGATAGTGCTAGGCGTTCTGCCCATACCCTACAAGGTGTTGCAGGCAATATTGGTGCAAAACACTTTCAAAAAGAGGCACGTAATCTAGAGAGTGCAATTCTTGCGGGTGAGATTGCGCCGAGTGATGGGCTACCAGAGAGTTTCACCTCCGCATTTAACCAGCTGTTTGAGTCATTGTCCCTATTTGTTGAGGAGACTATGCAACAGCATGATAAGAGTTCTGAGCAGACGGAGCTGAGCAGTGATGAGCTTATAAATGTGCTCAAAAGCCTATCTGCAATGATTAAAGATGGTAACCCAGATGCCTTAGAACCACTAAAAGAGATTAAGGCCGCTAAGGGAGCACTACAGGTTAACTCACTCCTCAAAAACTTAAAAAGCCAAGTAGAAAATTATGATTTTGATATGGCAGATAGTACGCTTAAACAGTTATTTGAAATATTGGAATAGTAGAGAGACTGAATATGAGTTCAAAGAGAGATAAAATCCTTATTGTTGATGATGAGAGCTTCTATATCGATGTACTGGTTAATCTATTGAGTGATGACTACAACATTACCGTCGCGAAGAGTGGCGAGCAGGCGTTGAATAGAGCTGATAGTGACTCACCACCAGATCTTATTCTACTTGATATATTGATGCCGACGATGGATGGATATGAAGTCTGTCGTCGATTAAAAAGCCAGCCAAATACAGCAACCATCCCTATTATCTTTCTCACCGTAAAGAGTGAAGTAGAGGATGAGATAAAAGGGTTTAACCTGGGAGCCTCTGACTACATCATCAAACCGATGAGTCCGCCTATCGTCAAATCTAGAATTAGAACGCATTTAGCACTCGATCATGCACATAAAAAACTGAAAGCGCAGAACAAAGTGTTAGAACAACGTGTGCTAGAGCGCACCCGTGAAATTCAACAGACTCAGGATGTTGCCATCTACTGCCTCGCCTCCCTTGCTGAAACGCGGGACAATGAGACCGGCAACCATATTCGTCGTACACAGCACTATGTCAAATTGCTGGCTAAGTATCTGCAAGACCACCCGCGCTTCCGCCATCGTATTAGTGACGAGTATATCGATATCCTATTCAAATCAGCCCCCCTGCATGATATTGGAAAAGTAGGTGTGCCTGATCGTATTCTCCTCCACCCTGGAAAATTAGAGGGTGAAGATTGGACGGAGATGAAGCGGCATGCTCAGTATGGCCGAGATGCTATTTTAACTGCCGAGAAAGATCTAGGCAGCACCTCATTTCTGCGGTTAGCGCGTGAAGTGGCCTACTCTCACCATGAGTGTTGGGATGGTTCTGGTTACCCAGAGGGGCTAAAGGAGGATGATATCCCCCTCTCAGGACAGTTGATGGCAGTTGCCGATGTTTATGATGCGCTAATTAGTCAACGTGTCTATAAAGAGGCGTTCTCTCATGAGAAAGCAGTAGCCATAATCTTTGCCGGTAGTGGTACACGTTTTGACCCAGATATCATTGAAGCTTTCACGATACTACAGGATGAATTTAACAATATTGCCAAGCAGTTTGCGGACATCTAAACAGCTAAAACCAGCGCTGCACTAATCTTCAAAACAGTGCTTGCTCGCCTTTACCTGGCGCAGCGCCTCAATACGTAGCGTCACATCTGCAATCTGGGCCTGCTCAACATGTTCAAAGGCAACAGGATAGGCAAGGTAGGTCAATGCAATCGGCGCGGCGATTGTACCAACGGTGACTGCCGCCCCGGCATAAGGGTCATCATGAAGTGAAGGCTTATCGGAATAAGTTAATGGAATAAGTGCCGCAATCTCTTGCTCAAGAAGTGCACATGTTTTGCCATAGTCCGCCTCCGTACCTACGGGCGCTTCTGGCCTGGAGTAGAGCTGATATCCCTCACTCGTCACCGCTGCCGTTGGGAATAGCAGCAGTAGTGATAATAGCGGCAGACAGCGGTAGGTAATCATCACTCTTCTCTTTAAAATTCTGTTCATATTGAGACCAAACTCCAAAAGCAGGGTATCAACTCATTAAATAGTTGGCATCAGTTTAAAATAGAGTCATTAAAATCATAGTCCAGCGAGACGTTGGGACGCTGAATAAAATAGCCTTGCACAAAATCGGCACCTGAACTCCAGAGTCTAGCGATTGAATTCGGATCTTCCACACATGGCGCTATAACCACCATCTTTTCATCATGCAATTTTTTGATTATAGCCATTTGCTGACTCTTGAGATCTCTCAAATAACGGATATCAACTTTAACGAAATGTGTCGGTAGATGCTTCAAAATCTGGTACGACTCAGTATCGTCAGTGAATTCAGATACCAAGCTTGAGACATTCATCTTATTTAGCGCTTCGATAAATGTTTTTGACGCGGCAAAATTTGCTTTGATATCACTCATTTTAAACTCAAAGGTTAATCGGTTAAAGCCGATCCCCTGCCTGCTTAGCAGTGACTTCAACCAAGCCAGACGTGACGGATCAAGGAGCGTACTAGCCGATTGGCAGATAAAAAAGCGAATGGCATGGGGCCGGTTTTTACGTTCAGCTAAAAGATTGACCGCATGTTCAACAACCCAGCGATCAATATCATCAATCAATCCATACTGCTCAGCAACATGTATAAATTCACTGGCGGAGATCAGCTCTTTACCCGAGGTACGTAGCCGAAGCAACGTCTGATAGAACTCACCCGTCATACCATGTAGCCCCACCATTGGCTGATAGTAGACCTCAAACAACTTGTCATTCAGCGCTTCACCAATTAATTCACGAATCCATCTATCATCCGCCAGTTTGTCATGCACTTTATAGCGTTGGACTTGGTTGCCTCCTCTCTCTTTCGCAAGATTGGTGACAGACTTCACCTTATTAATGGCCTCTGAACTATCTTCAGAAAAGGTGCGCAATGGTAGTACCCCAATACTCACCGTCGCCATTACAGATTGATTTACTAGGCCAAATAGATGATCGGCAATAGACCGGCGGATCATCTCTGCCATAGCCGTCAATCGTTCTAATCCATGAATGGTGGTCAGAATAGAGAAGCTGTAATCACCAAAACGGGCCAATAAGTCGCTCTCGGTGGTCTGTTCGTTCAACAATTTCCCTATATCGGCCAAAATAACATCAACACCACTGATGCCAATTCGTTCCGCAATATGATCCGGTGTATCAAGCTCAATAAAGAGTAGACCCATTGGGTGATGACCCTCTATACCAAGCTTTACAATCCGATCCAATCGTTCCAATAGATAGTTACGAGAGAAAAAACCCGTGGCTTTATCACATAGTTTTAAGCGACCAAGCCGCTGATGGCGCTCCTCAGCACGCTTGATATGGTTGCTGACGATCGAGATCAATTGTTTCTCAACAATAGGCTTGACGATAAAGCCCTCACCACCTGCACTGAGCGCCTGTAGCTGCACATCAACATCCTGCTCTTCAGAGAGGAAGATGATTGGGATATCGGCAAAATCGGTGTGCTCTTTGATAATTACGGCCAGTTCAACACCACTCACCTCTGGCAGATAGAGATCCATCAAGATCAGATCGGGATGAAAATTCTCAAGCGACTGCATCACTTGAAAAGGGTCTGCTACCACCTCAATTTCATACCCCGCTTTTGCCAAGATGGCTGAGGCACCATCCGCCTGGTCAGTCGTATTTTCTATCACGAGAACTCGACTGGGGGGGGGCTCTTCTGGATAGATGAGGTGATCTATTTTTGTTGCAAAGAGGGCGAAGTCAAGCGGTTCTGTCAGATAGAGATCAACACCTTTCCGCATAGCATGCAGTCGTAATTTAAGATCACCTGATTCAGCGATAACAATCACTGTAGGGCGCAGGATCTGTTGCTCTTCAGCCTCTTTTTCAGGCAACAACGTATCCAGTAAATCGACACGACAAACCACCGCAATAACCAGGTGTTTATCCATATCAGCAAACAGTTCTTCACTACCCTCAAAATGGCGGCAACGGACATCCAACTCTTCTAGTAGCGGAAGTAACCCTTTAATCCGCCGCTCCTCTATGCCAAATAGATAGAGCCATCGCTTGATTGGCGTGGGCTTTTTAGGGTTGCGTTTGCGTTGATTAGTAGGGGATGATTTGGGACTGATTTGCAGGTTTTTACCATCATGGATCGCGACGCTAAAGGCGAGAAAAAGCGCATCTAACTCACGAATAGTCACCTGAGATGGCAGACCACCCTCAGCATTAACTACTGCATTTTCGAGGCGTTGTTGCAGGGAGCGGGTAACCCGGCAGGTGCGGTCAAGACCAAACTTATTCGCCAACAGCACCAAGGAGTGTAGACGTTTGACCAGTTTTTTCTGCGTATCAGCGTCCCAGTCAGATTTAACAAGAAAGCGCCAATTTTCAAGTATCGCCTCTACCTTCTCTGGCATATGACGTAAGAACTCTTTTCTAAGGCCTGAGTCTATTTTTTGTTTATCTGCACGTTTATCCGTCATGATACGCCGCGTCTCATCTACCCTATTGAGCCAACAAAGCAACGCTTCAAATCCCGCTAAAAACCGACCAATTCGACCATTACAAATTGTCATTCACATCTGTAAACAGCTACTTTCCGTGTTAAATCGGCAAATCTTCAGGGGTGATCTAAACAGTCACTGAACGATGGGGGGCAGGCAGTTACGCTATTGGATAGCGACTGCCCATCTACAAATATAAGGATAGCCTAAACTCCTGCCCTCTATCGGTTCTCGCCTACATTAATCCTCCATGTAGGCGAGACCATACTGAATAAAGAGCAGGCTGCGTTTATCGCCCTCTTTTGGAGGCAGCGACACGCATACGCAGCGCATTTAGCTTGATAAAACCTTCAGCATCTTTCTGGTCATAAGCCCCTGCATCATCTTCAAATGTGGCAATAGACGCATCAAAGAGGCTGTTGCTCTCCGACTTACGACCGGCAACAGAGACATTGCCTTTATAGAGTTTCAAACGCACTTCACCATTAACCACCTGCTGCGTCTGGTCGATAGCCGCCTGGAGCATTTCACGCTCAGGGCTCCACCAGTAGCCGTTATAGATCATGCTGGCGTAGCGAGGCATCAGCTCATCTTTCAGATGCGCCGCTTCACGATCCAGCGTGAGCGACTCAATGGCACGATGCGCTTTGAGAATAATGGTGCCACCTGGGGTCTCATAACAGCCGCGTGACTTCATGCCGACATAGCGATTCTCAACAATGTCATCACGACCAATACCGTTGGCACCGCCAATCTCATTCAGCTTGGCCAGCAGTGTTGCTGGGCTCATCTTCTCGCCATCTATCGAGACGAGATCACCCTTCTCAAAACCAAGTTCGATGTAGGTCGCTTCATCAGGGGCCTGTTCAGGGGCAACTGTCCAACGCCACATATCATCTTGCGGCTCCAGCCAAGGATCTTCCAGCTCATTACCCTCATAGGAGATATGCAGCAGGTTGGCATCCATCGAATAGGGTGAGCTACCATCACGTTTTTTAGCATCAACCGGAATACCATGCTTGTCCGCATAGGCGAGCAGTGACTCACGTGAGTTGAGATCCCACTCACGCCATGGGGCGATGATCTCAACATCAGGTTTCAGCGCGATAGCACCCAGCTCAAAACGCACTTGATCATTACCTTTACCGGTCGCACCGTGGGAGACGGCATCGGCCCCCGTCTCATTGGCAATCTCAACTAGGCGCTTGGCAATCAGTGGACGAGCGATTGAGGTGCCGAGCAGATATTCACCCTCATAGAGGGTGTTGGCACGAAACATAGGAAAGACAAAATCGCGTACAAACTCTTCGCGCAGATCATTAATATAGATATCTTTGATCCCCAACGCCTCAGCTTTGCGCCGTGCAGGCTCCAGCTCTTCACCCTGACCAATATCAGCGGTGAAGGTGACCACTTCGCAGTTGTAGGTCTCCTGCAACCACTTTAGGATTACCGAAGTATCCAGACCACCAGAGTAGGCCAATACCACTTTTTTAATGCCATCTCGAGACATATGAATCGCTCCCAAAAACCCAACAGTGTGGGTGAGTACCAAAAATGCGGATTATACGATAGTTTTTGTGCAGGGGCCTCCCCACTATGCCCCTAACATGATTTACTTTCCATATGGGAAGAGACTACCATCAACCCTCTGATTTCCGAGCCACTACCAAAACCTGGAGTTAACATAGTGTCTGTTCGCTGGGTCTTTATCTCTCTGCTGTTCTGCTTCTCACTGCCTGTTTTCGCAAATCATGGCGCCTCCGAACCTACTGATGGAACGGTTCGTAGCTTTGTTGATGTCACCCCCGCTAAAAAAGTGCCGTTGATTCAATTTCAGAATGGTGCAGGCGAAACCATCAACTTCGATAGGTTCAAAGGCAAAGTGATACTACTGAACATCTGGGCCACTTGGTGCGGCCCCTGCATTCGTGAACTACCTGCACTAGACCGGCTGCAACAACGTTTTGCCGACAAAGATTTTGCCATCTTGCCAATCTCAACCGATAAGGAGGGATTGGGGATCATAAAACCCTTCTATAAACGCCTAAAGCTGAAAAACCTGGGTATCTACAATGATGCTACCCGGGCGATGGCGGTTACTTTTCCACTGGATGTGGTACCCGCCAACTTTATTATCGATCGCAATGGCATGGTCGTCTCATTTTTGCGCAGTTATGTGGAGTGGGATGATCCCGAGGTAGAGGATATGATC
The DNA here is from genome assembly GCA_021647945.1 of Candidatus Polarisedimenticolaceae bacterium. Taxonomy (GTDB): domain Bacteria; phylum Pseudomonadota; class Gammaproteobacteria; order Chromatiales; family Chromatiaceae; genus JAKITT01. Next base: position 1,359 of record JAKITT010000075.1, on the reverse strand, counting down.
AATTTCTATCTCCAACAGAAAGGCCCTGTTGCACACGGCTGGAAAACCCCTCTTCCTCCACGCTATTAGTGTGGTTTAGGCGTTATGAGGGCATAGTCTCCATCCGTCCAGTGGCCTATAATGGCCATCTTTAAACCTCCCATGTCACGCCCCCCTGATAGGCACATTGATGAATAGCGATCTGGCTAAACTCCAGCCCTACCCTTTTGAAAAACTGGCCCAGTTAAAAGCGGGCGTTGAGCCAAACCCTTCGCTGGAGCATATTGCCCTATCCATTGGTGAGCCCAAACATCCCACCCCCGGTTTTATTACCGAAGAGGTGTTGAGCCATCTGCACGGTCTATCGGTCTACCCTCTCATCAGAGGCAGCGACCGACTACGTGAGACAATTGCCGCGTGGCTCTGCCACCGTTTTCAGCTCTCTGCTGTTGATCCAGCCAGCCAAATTTTACCGTGCAACGGCACCCGTGAAGCACTGTTTGCCTTCGCTCAGGCAGTAGTTGAACGCAACAAAAATCCACTGGTTATGATGCCTAATCCGTTCTACCAGATCTATGAGGGTGCGGCACTGCTGGCCGGGGCAGAGCCTCACTTTCTCACCTGTGACGCAAGCAACGGCTTTCTGCCTGATTTTGGTGCGGTGAGTGCGGCAGACTGGCAACGCTGTCAGCTACTCTTTCTCTGTAACCCAGCCAACCCAACCGGCGCAGTCACCAATATTGAAACACTGCAGAAGCTGATCAACCTTGCTGATAAGTTTGATTTCATCATCGCCTCTGATGAGTGTTATTCAGAGATCTATTTCGATGAAACAGCGCCACCAGCGGGACTGCTACAGGCAGCTTCACTCATGGGCAACAGTGACTTCAAACGTTGCATGGTCTTTCACAGCCTGTCGAAACGCTCCAATGCACCGGGCCTGCGCAAGGTGCTGTTTCTCAACTGGCCGCTGACCGTGCTGCTGATCACGGTGGCCGGGGTCGGCTTTCTGATGCTCTACTCGGTCGCGGGCGGGTCGTTCCAGCCCTGGGCCGAGCCGCAGATGACACGTTTTGCGCTGGGGTTGGCGGTGATGCTGGTCGTGGCGATGATCCCGATCTGGTTTTTGCGCAACATTGCGCTGGTGGCCTATGGCGTCACGGTGCTGCTGCTGTTGGCGGTTGAATTCTTTGGCGTCGTCGGCATGGGTGCGCAGCGCTGGATAGACCTGGGATTCATGCGCCTGCAACCTTCCGAATTGATGAAAATCACCCTGATCATGCTGCTGGCGGCCTATTACGACTGGTTGCCGGCCAAGCGCATATCGCGCCCGCTTTGGGTTGTCCTGCCGGCGCTGCTGATCCTGGTGCCCACGTTTCT
>JAKITT010000007.1 GCA_021647945.1 Candidatus Polarisedimenticolaceae bacterium | reverse complement strand
TTGGTGAAAGACGTTGTTTTTTTGGCGCGGTGTATTTTCGAGTGTCAGAAAACACCAACTATATTAGAGTATCCTTATGCTTTGGGCTGTTTTTTTGAGCACGTTATTTTCTATGTGGGGATTTGGGCACCCCGAAACTGTGGATAACTCCCCAAATGCGGGGTAAACTGGAGCTACAAAATAGCTTTAACGCGAGTTAAGAGTAAGCTCCTCTCGCCCCTCTTTGAACGTCGCTATCCATGTAGCTAACAACCTAAGGTATCTCTGTTGAATCGTTGGAAAAAATGCCTGGCTCATCTAGAGTCTGAACTTACACCACAACAGTTCAACACCTGGATCCGACCACTGCAAGCAGAAGAGCAAGCGGAGGCTATTCTACTATTTGCACCAAACAGTTTTGTTGTCGACTGGGTTAGAAATAACTATATCAAGACCATTGATACATTTCTCCGAAGCATCTGTAGTGATACGCCACCAAAAGTAACCGTCCATATAGGTAGTCTTAAAAAGACTATCGACTCACCCACACCGAGTCAGCCAAAATTTGGCCATCGCCGCTCTAACGTGCGTAGTAATGAGCGCTCTATGCCGACCAATCTCAACGCTTCATTCACCTTTGATAGCTTTGTTGAGGGCAAATCAAACCAGATTGCAAAGGCAGCATCTTTTCAAATTGCCAACAATCCAGGTAAGACATACAACCCACTCTTTATCTACGGTGGTGTTGGACTTGGAAAGACACATCTGATGCATGCGATTGGTAACATGATCATCAAAAACAACCCCGATCACCGGGTTGTATACATTCGCTCAGAGCAGTTTGTGGCTGAGATGGTTAGGGGACTACAGCACAATACGATTGATGATTTCAAAAAACGTTATCGCTCAGTCAATGCGCTTCTGATCGATGATATCCAATTTTTTGTTGGCAAGGAGCGCTCCCAAGAGGAGTTCTTCCACACCTTCAATGCCTTACTCGAATCAGATCAGCAGATCATCTTATCAAGTGATCGCTTCCCTAAAGAGGTCAAAGGTATTGAAGAGCGTCTAAAGTCTCGTTTCGGCTGGGGCCTCACCACGGCTATCGACCCTCCCGATCTAGAGACCCGTGTCGCCATCTTGCAGAGCAAAGCACTACAGTTCAATAATGCTGAACTGCCCATTGAAGTCGCTTTTTTTATCGGCAAACGAATCAGATCAAACATTCGTGAGCTTGAGGGGGCACTCAAGCGTGTTATCGCCAATGCCACGTTTACCGCACAACCCATCTCCCTTGAATCCACTAAAGAGGCACTGCGCGACATGCTTGCGGTTCAAGATAGATTGGTCAGTATTGATAATATTCAAAAAATTGTCGCTGAATATTTTCAACTAAGAACATCTGAACTACTCTCACCTAGACGCAGCCGATCAATTGCACGACCTAGACAGATCGCTATGACACTTGCCAAAGAGTTAACCAACCATAGTCTTCCCGAAATAGGGGAAGCATTTGGTGGTAGAGATCATACAACAGTGCTGCATGCTAACCGTAAAATTGCAGAATTACGCGAGAGTGAACTGAGGATTCGTGAAGACTATACGAATCTGTTAAGAATTCTGAGTACATAGTGTGGATAATCTGTAGATAAGTTTTTATATTTGTTAAGGTGGCAAGTTATCCACAGAATATAAACAGCTTATCTGCCAGATATTTATTATTTATACATTGAAATAAACTCAGTAAGCTATTGAATGTAAACAAATTAAACAAGTTATTAACAGCCTAACGGCTACTTAATAATAATAGTAAATATATATATAAATAATACTATTAACAGGAAGGTCTGATGAAAATTAAGGCAAACAGAGATGATCTGCTTGGACCACTAACACAGATTGGTGGTGTTGTTGAGAGACGACAGACACTGCCTATATTGGCCAATGTATTGCTAAACGCAAAAGCTGATCAACTCACAATCACAGCGACAGACCTTGAGGTTGAGCTAAAAACAAATGCTGTTGCTCAATGTGAAGAGGAGATCGATTTCACTCTTCCAGCTCGAAAGCTAATAGATATTTGTAAAGCACTGCCTGAAAATGCATCGATCACCATTCAAATAGAAAATGAAAAGGCGGTGATTCGTTCTGGTCGAAGTCGCTTCTCACTTGGTATCCTGCCGGCACAGGACTATCCAGCTATTGAACCATCGGCTATAAAAGAGACCATTACAGTCAATCAGATGATCTTCAAACGTCTATTGGAAAAGACTCAATTTGCCATGGCTCAGCAGGATGTCCGTTACTATTTGAATGGTATGCTGCTTGAGGTTAAGGGTGGCATACTGAGAACTGTCGCCACAGATGGCCATCGTCTAGCCATGAGTGAAGTTGATGGTATTGCAGATAAAGAGTTAGATTTGCAAGTGATCATCCCTAGAAAAGCGGTGATTGAGTTAATTCGTCTTTTAGATGACTCCGACGATGAAATAAAAATCGATCTCAGCAGTAACCATGTTCGTTTTCATATTGGTGAAACACTTTTCACCTCAAAGCTGATTGACGCAAGGTTTCCAGATTACCAACGTGTCATGCCTGAGAACGCTGATAAGAAGATGGTGTCGAATAAGGATATGCTTAAGCAATCATTGCAAAGAGCATCGATTCTATCCAACGAAAAATACCGCGGCATCCGTTTTAAGCTAGGGAAAAATACACTTCAGTTGCAAGCACATAATCCAGAACAGGAGGAGGCCGAGGAGGAGCTTGAGGTTGATTTCCATGAAGATGAGATCACAATCGGTTTTAATGTTGGTTATGTTTTAGATGTGATTGGTTCACTCTCAAGTGATGAGGTTGTGATGATGCTGAAGGACTCTAACAGCAGTGTTATGGTCTCTGAGCAGGGCTTAACAAACGAACATTATGTCATCATGCCAATGCGCTTATAGCGGAGCATACATCTCAAATTTAAGCCGATGCCGTCTAAAAAGCGGCATCGGCTTTTTATTGTGTAATATGCTTTAGATTGTGATTATTCAAACTCTTAAGATAACTAATCTTAGAAACTTATCCTCCGCTTATATGGAGTTGGGTCCAGGAATAAATCTAATTTATGGTGCCAATGGGTCAGGTAAGTCTAGCCTGATAGAAGCGGCGTATCTCTTAGGTAGAGGTAAAACATTTAGAGATTCTAGACAAGAGAACCTTATACAAGATGGTGAAACACAGGCGGTTGTTTTTGCCAAGATGGAGGGTCAAAAGAGAGAGACCATCGGATTAATAAAAAAAAGAAAAGGGACGGAGATATCTATTAATGGAAAGAGAGAGAGTCGAGTATCCGCGCTTGCTGGCCATTTCCCTGTCAATTTAATTACACCGAAGACACATGAGATCATTGAGTGTGGTCCAGAATATAGACGGCGATTCCTAGATTGGGCTGTGTTCCACGTGGAACCACACTATAAAAACATTATATCAAGCTACTTGAAACTTGTTAGAGAGAGAAATCATCTGCTGAAGAGTAACCACTCTCTATTGCCACACTGGGAGAAGTCACTTGAACAACAAGCAGATATCATTAATCAACAAAGAGTAGAGTACCTAAATAAATTGACACCTCTCTTCAAAGAGACATTATCTGTTTTTCCTAGCATGCCAGATATTATCCTTGAGTATCATCAGGGTTCTGATCAGAACCAACCACTCAGTGAAACTCTACAACAGAGACGCCAACACGATATCATGAGGGGTTTTACATCGGTTGGTCCTCACAGAGCAGATCTAAAATTTATTGCTAACAGAAGGGCAGCTAAATCTAGAATCTCTAGAGGACAACAGAAAATAGTAACAATCGCTCTCATTTTAGCTCAAATCAGACTGCTTAAAGAGTTATCAGGCAAAAGCTCACTTATGTTGATGGATGATCTAGCTGCCGAGTTAGATCCACCTAATCGGGAAAGAGTGGTGTCGCTGTTACGTGATTTAGGCATCCAAGTTTTTATTACAGCCACCTCCAAGGATTTAATAGACCTTGATGAAAGTGAGAGAGTGTTCCACGTGGAACAGGGTGAAGTTCAGCAGGTGGGTAGATAATATTCATCTATGTAGCGATGAAAAAAGGGTATACTAGCCGCCTGAAAATATGATGGTTTTTACTGTCTGGAATAGTGGAAAAACAATATGAGTTACGACTCTTCGAGTATTAAAGTTCTTAAAGGATTGGATGCAGTTCGCAAACGTCCAGGTATGTATATTGGTGATACTGACGATGGCACTGGTCTGCATCACATGGTGTTTGAGGTTGTCGATAACTCGATTGATGAGGCATTGGCGGGTCACTGTTCTGAAATTAGTGTAATCATACATTCTAATAGCTCAATCACGGTCACCGATAATGGACGTGGCATTCCTGTTGACTTGCACCCTGAGGAGCAGCGGTCTGCCGCAGAGGTGATTATGACCGTACTGCATGCAGGCGGTAAGTTCGATGATAACGCCTATAAGGTCTCAGGTGGCTTGCATGGTGTCGGTATCTCCGTTGTAAATGCACTATCAGACAAGCTTGAACTGAAAATATGTAGACAAGGTAAAATCTACACCCAGAGTTACAGCAATGGTGAACCTGATGCGCCTATATCGCCCGTGGGTGATACGGATAAAACAGGTACTGCCGTTACCTTTCATCCCAGTCCTGCAACTTTCACCAATATTGAATTCCACTACGATATTTTAGCTAAACGTCTACGTGAACTCTCATTTCTAAACTCTGGTGTGCGGATTGTACTGAGTGAAGAGGCAACAGATAAACGGGATGTTTTTGAATATATTGGTGGTATTGAAGCCTTTGTTGAATATCTGAATAAAAATAAAACCCCAATACATCAAAAACCAATCACCTTTACCTCATCTAAAGATGACGTAACGGTTGAGTTGTCGATGCAGTGGAATGAGTCCTATCAAGAGAATATCTACTGTTTTACCAACAATATTCCACAACGAGATGGTGGTTCTCATCTAGCCGGTCTACGTGCTGCACTGACACGTACACTCAATCAATACATCGAGAGTGCGGGTCTAGCTAAAAAACAGAGCGTTAACACCACCGGTGATGATGCACGAGAGGGTTTGACCGCAGTACTCTCTGTCAAAGTGCCTGATCCAAAGTTCTCATCACAGACCAAAGATAAGTTGGTCTCGTCAGAGATAAAGGGCATTGTTGAAAATTTAGTTTCGGAATCACTGGGTGAATTTCTGCTTGAGTGCCCAGCGGATGCAAAAACCATTGCAGGTAAGATGGTTGATGCCGCACGTGCCCGCGAGGCGGCACGTAAAGCGCGTGAGATGACACGTCGTAAAGGTGTCCTTGATATTGCAGGTCTGCCCGGAAAATTGGCTGATTGTCAGGAGAAAGATCCTGCACAATCAGAGATTTACCTGGTGGAGGGTGACTCCGCTGGTGGTTCAGCCAAACAGGGGCGTGATCGACGTTTTCAGGCGATTCTGCCACTTAAGGGTAAGATTCTAAACGTTGAAAAGGCACGTTTTGATAAGATGATCTCCTCTGTCGAGGTGGGAACACTCATTACAGCGCTAGGTTGTGGCATTGGTCGTGAAGAGTTTAATGTAGACAAATTGCGCTACCACCGCATTATTATCATGACAGATGCCGACGTAGATGGTGCACACATCCGTACTTTGTTATTGACCTTCTTCTACCGCCAGATGCCGGTGTTGATCGAAAATGGTTATATCTATATTGCCCAACCACCGTTGTATAAAGTTAAACGTGGTAAACAAGAGCAGTATCTAAAAGATGATGCTGATCTAAACCGCTACCTGCTGAGCTCCGCTCTAGATAACGCATCTCTGCATGTGAATGCAGAGGCCCCTCCATTGAGAGATCAGGCCTTAGAGAGCTTGGCTGAGGATTTCGTGGTGGTACTCACAACCATTCAGCGCCTCTCACGTCGTTATGATTATGCAGCGATGGAAAAACTGATCTATATGCCTAAGGTGAGCCATGAGATGCTCGAAGATAGTTCAGCATTTGATGCATGGCGGGCTGAATTTCAAGCGCGACTCAACAGTGAGCAGAGCTCAGCCAATAGCTATGATATACGTCTGGGTGTAGATGCATCTGAAGGCTTTCTTATCATTGAGAAAAAAACGCATGGTATCGGCGTTGAACAGCTGCTACCGCTCACTTTCTTTGGTGGCGGAGAGTACCGCAAGCTGTATGAGATGGGTGAGAAGTTGGATGGTCTACTGGCAGAAGATGCCTATGTTAAACGTGGTGAAAAGATCGTTCCAGTAAAATCATTCCGCCAGGCGCTGGATTGGTTGATGGATGAGGCGAAACGTGGCCAACATATTCAACGATACAAAGGGTTGGGCGAGATGAATCCTGAACAGTTGTGGGAGACTACAATGGATGTTGAGAACCGAAGACTACTACAGGTAAGAATTGAGGATGCGGTCTCTGCGGATCAGATTTTTACCACCCTTATGGGCGACCAAGTTGAACCTCGTAGAGAGTTTATCGAAGAGCATGCGCTAGCAGTAGAAAACCTGGATGTTTAGTCAATGCTAACTCCTAGCAGATCACCCCTAAAATAATAAATAAGGGAGTATCTACTCCAGACACTTTATGCTCGTGTAGGGTTGCATTTATGCGACCAGCCGAACCTGCAAACGTGCACATGAATGTGCACCTACAGAAATATTTCGCTGTACCAACAGTAGGCGCTTTAGGCGACCAGCGGAGAATTAGATCCATAGCGATGTCAGTGGCAGCTGAATGCTATTCTAATTGTTTAATAAATAGCTAAACATTACTTAACTCATTGATTATTAACGTTGTTGAGGTAACTTCTCAAGCGTCGATTCAATCCATTCCTCAATATTGTTGTTAATCGCTTGCGCTGTTAAGCCGTCGGTTTGATAGGCTTTACCAATAACAACATCGATAGTGCCAGGATATTTGCAGATATCACGTCGGCGCCAAAAGATCCCCGCATTGTGACAAATGGGCACAACAAGGTGTTGGCTCTTCTCTGCTAATAGTGAGCCACCAATGCCATATCGTTTGCGTGTACCCGGTGCTACGCGCGTACCCTCTGGGAAGATGATAACGGAGTTGCCACTGGCAAGACGCGATGTGCCCTTCTGAATCATCTCTTTTACCGCAGCTCTACCGGCTGATCGGTTAATTGCGATGGGACGATTAAGTGCCAGTGCCCAACCAAAAACAGGCACCCACATCAGCTCTCTCTTCAATACCCAGACAATTTGGTGAGGTAGAATGGAAAATAGTGCGATGGTCTCCCATGCGGACTGATGTTTTACCAGGAAGATGCACGGCTCATCGGGGATATTTTCGCTCCCGCTAACTCGATAGCTCAGGCCGCAAATATGCTTTAATAACCAAAGATTTAAGTGGCTCCAGATTACGGAGATTCTATTCCGTACCGAGAAGGGTGCGAGACCCGTCAGTAGCATTAAGGTGGCGAAGAGAAAGGTATTTAGAACAAGAGAGCTAAAAAATAGCAATGAGCGAAGGAGGACCATAACTGAATTAACCTAGCCAATATCCAAAGTGGTGGTGGGTTGATGTGATAAAAAAGTGGATATGAAATATATTAATTCGTTTTGAGTCAAAATCTTATGCTCTTTTAATGGTGCTTAAATTCAAGCATTGTTGAGTAGATTATCGACAGCCTGACTCAGGTCGTCAAATATGGCTAGATTATCAAGTTCGCTAGGCTTGGCGGCTAATGTTCTTAACCCCTTACCGGTCCTAACCAATATTCCTTCGGCACCAGCGGTCTGTGCCGCCTGTATATCGCGTAGTGAATCGCCAATAACGTAGACGCCATTTAGGTCACAGCCAAAATGGTCTGCAATCTGTTGCAGCATGCCCGCTTTTGGTTTTCGACATTCACAGCCATCATCAGGGCCATGAGGGCAGAAAACAATGGTGTCAATATGGCCGTCAACATGTGCTAGTGAGCGTGTCATTTTATCATGGATCAATTCTAATATATTGATACTAAAGTATTTTCTTGCAATACCAGATTGATTAGTCGCCACCGCAACCTTAACACCCGCCCGGTTTAGGCGGGCGATAGCCTCAAGGCTACCGGGTATTGCAATCCACTCATCAGGTGACTTGATGTAGTCATCAGAATCTTCGTTGATGACCCCATCACGGTCAAGAATAATCAGCTTCATGACGGTAGTTTGGATATATCTGCGACCTGTAGAAATAGGCTGCGCATCTGATTAAGAAGCGCTAGGCGGTTATTACGTATGGCAATATCGTCTGTCATCACCATCACGTTGTCGAAGAAGAGATCAATGGGTTCTTTGAGTTGTGAGAGGTGGCGAAGTGAGCCCTCATAATCTCGTGCGGCAAAGAGAGGGGTGACAATATTGGTGAGCTGCTCAATTTGGCTGAAGAGCGCCTGCTCATGGGCAGAGTCAAACAGCGTTGTATCAACCTGTTGAGGTAGTTCATCTTTGGCAGATTTCTTCAAAATATTGCTGATGCGCTTGTTTGCAGCGGCGAGTGATGCCGCTTCAGGGAGTGCCTGAAAGTGGGCCACAGCTTTAATGCGCTGATCAAAATCGATTAGGCTGTCAGGCTCTGTCGCGGCAATCGCCTCATAGAGGTCGCTCTGGAACCCCTGTTCGGCATAGATTCCTTTCAGGCGCTCAAGCATAAAACTGTGAACATCATCGACCACAGATGCCTCAGTGAGTACGTCGGCAAGGTTTAATTTGGCCGTGGTGAGCAGCGCTTTCAGATTGAGTGGCAATGCATGATCCAGCATGATGCGTAGCGCAGCCAGCGCTGCCCGGCGTAGCGCGAAAGGGTCTTTGGTGCCAGTCGGGCGCTGGCCGATGCCGAAGATCGCAACCAGGGTATCGAGGCGGTCAGCCAGGGCGATGGCGATGCCGATTCTACTCTGAGGTAGCTGGTCACCGGAGAAGCGTGGCATGTAGAACTCATCCATCGCAGTGGCCAGCTCTGCCGGCTCACCGTCGCGAGTTGCTTGATAGCGCCCCATGATGCCCTGCATATCGGCAAACTCGTTGACCATTTCGGTCATCAGGTCACAACGGCTGAGACGTGCGGCACGTTCTGTTAAAACACGGTCACCATTGATCTGATCGGCGATGTTGCCAGCCAGTGATGCGATACGCTCAGATTTATCAGCTAAGCTGCCAAGCTGTTTTTGAAAGACCACCTTCTTCAGTGAGCTGAGGTGATCTTCAAGACGTTTTTTGCCATCTTGTTGCCAGAAGAATTGGGCATCGGCGAGTCGAGGGCGAATCACCCGTTCATTGCCCGATTTGATCGCCTCCGGGTTTGAACTGACAATGTTGCTGATGGTGATGAAGTAGGGCAGTAGGGCACCTGATGCATCAACCAGATGGAAGTATTTCTGGTTCTTCTTCATCGATAGAATCAGCGCCTCATTAGGCACCTCAAGAAAACGTGCTTCAAAACTGCCGACAATGGGTGATGGCCACTCGACCAGGGCGGTGACCTCATCTAACAGTTTCTCATCAATCTCGGCGGTACCTCCCAGTTTTGCTGCACTCTCTCCGATCTGGCGGTGAATCTCCGCCCGACGCAGTTGATAATCAACCAACACATGGCCCTGTTTTTTAAGCAGTGGGGCGTAGTCAGTAGCTGTAGAGATTCTGATCGCTTTAGGGTAGTGGAAGCGATGACCAAATGAGATGTTTGATGCCTTGGCATCGAGGATGGTGCAGGGCACGACGTCGGATCCTAGCAGGAATAGCAGCCACTGAACCGGGCGCACAAACTCAACCGTAGAGCTGCCCCAGCGCATCCGTTTTGGAATGGGTAGTTTTGCCAGTGCGTTTTCAGCGATCTCCGGTAGCAGATCAATGGCGAGTTTGCCCTTCTGCTGTTTGCAGAAGTTGAGCCACTCGCCCTTATCCGTCTTTAGGCGGTCAAGTTGGCCGACGGTGACACCGCAAGAGCGGGCAAAACCTTCAGCCGCTTTGGTGGCGTTGCCGTCGGCATCAAAGGCGGCTTGTACCGCTGGGCCGCGTCGTTCGACATTTTGATCAGGTTGAGAGAGGCTGAGTGATTCAATCGTCAGTGCCAGCCGGCGTGGCGTGGCGTAGGGTTTCAGCTCACCAAAGCTGAGACCGGCATCCTCTAAGCCACGCTGAAACTCAGCGCAGAGGGCGTTGGAGAGGGATTTTAGTGCAACGGGTGGCAGCTCTTCGGTACCCAGTTCAAATAGCAGATCGGCAGAATTACCCATGGGTCATCTCCTGCTTCTGCAACATCGGAAAGCCGAGTGCCTCGCGGCGGTTGTAGTAGGCTTGGGCCACTGCACGTGAGAGTGAACGGACGCGCAGGATATAACGTTGCCGCTCTGTGACTGAGATGGCGTGGCGAGCATCAAGTAGGTTGAAGGCGTGAGAGGCCTTTAAGACCTGCTCGTAGGCGGGCAGGGGCAGATCGGCCTCAATCAACGCTTGGCTCTCTTTTTCACACTGATCGAAGAGTTGGAACAGGAAATCAACATCGGCGTGTTCAAAGTTGTAGGTGGATTGCTCAACCTCATTCTGATGGAAGACATCACCATAACTGACCGCCCCTTGTGGGCCGTTGGTCCAGACCAAATCGTAGACGCTCTCAACGCCCTGGAGATACATCGCAATGCGCTCTAGCCCGTAGGTGATTTCGCCAGTGACCGGGCTGCAATCGAGACCGCCCACCTGTTGGAAGTAGGTGAACTGTGTCACCTCCATGCCGTTGAGCCACACCTCCCAGCCTAATCCCCATGCGCCGAGGGTGGGGGACTCCCAGTTATCTTCGACAAAACGGATGTCATGTACCAGAGGGTCTAAGCCGAGAAGTTGCAGTGAGTCGAGATAGAGTTGCTGAATATTCTTTGGTGATGGCTTCAGTACCACCTGAAACTGATAGTAGTGCTGTAGGCGGTTAGGATTTTTACCATAACGCCCATCAGTTGGACGCCGTGAAGGTTGCACATAGGCACAACTCCAAGGCTCAGGCCCGATCGAGCGAAGAAATGTGGCAGAGTGGAAGGTGCCAGCACCCATCTCCATATCGTATGGTTGGAGAATGACACAGCCCTGTTTTGCCCAGTAGTGTTGTAGGGCAAAGATTAGACCTTGAAAGGTCGATACATCGTACTCTGATTTTATTCTCAACGTTCTCAGTTCCTATTCAGACAAGCCGCCAAGTATAGCCGCTATTATTAGGTGATTGAATCGTAACTATTTAGCTCACCCCTGGAATCCGCCATTTCTACGTTACAAAATGATCATTTACACTTGTAAACTCACATTTTGCGCCTTGAACTGACGAATTTCAGGGGCAATCTGAACAGTTACAACATATTTTCAAGGGTGCTGAATTGTTACATTGAATCAACGACCCTGCCGTATTTAGGGTGAATTGTGCATAAACGGTTCGTTTTGGCCCCTTTATATCTGTAACAGGCATGATGAGAGGCCATATGTTGGCAAGACGTTAGGCGCTGCATGGGTTTATAATAGGTCGCCATTTCCACTTAAATCTCCAGCATTATGAGCAAACAACGCAAGGCCGTCTCCCTGATCTCAGGCGGACTCGATTCGCTATTGGCCACCAAAGTGATCCAAGAGCAAGGTATCCACGTGGAGGGGATTAACTTCTTCACTGGTTTCTGTGTCGAGGGGCACACCCACGCTATCCGCAAAAAAGATCAATCCAAAGAGAAGCGCAATAATGCCCTTTGGGTGGCTGAGAAGCTGGGTATTAAACTGCATATCATCGATGTGATCGAAGAGTACAAGCCGATCTTGTTCAACCCGAAACATGGTTATGGAGCGCATCTGAACCCCTGCCTCGATTGCAAAATATTTATGGTGAAGAAGGCACAGGAGTGGATCGTTGAGAATGGATTTGATTTTATCATCACCGGTGAGGTGATCGGCCAGCGGCCGATGTCACAGCGCAAAGAGACCATGCCGATTATAGCGAATGAGTCGGGGGCCGATGATCTGCTGCTGCGACCACTCTGTGCACAGAATCTGCCGGAGACTAAGGCTGAGCGTGAGGGGTGGGTTAAACGTGATGAGCTGTTTGGTTTTAGTGGCCGTAGCCGCAAACCACAGATGGCGCTGGCCAAGCAGTTTGGATTTGAAGATTATGCCCAGCCTGCGGGCGGCTGCTGCTTCCTGACCGATGCGACCTACTCACATAAACTGGCTGATCTGTGGCAGGCGCGTGGCCATAAAGAGTATGAGATGGATGACATCATGCTGCTCAAAGTGGGCCGTCATCTACGCCTAAGTCCAGATTTTAAGGTGATTATCTCGCGTGAGCAGGGTGAAGGTAACTTCATGCAGGGGTATCGTAAACAGTTCATCAGCCTGAAGACCACCAGCCATGCAGGGCCGTTGGCGCTGATTGATGGCCGGGTGAGTGAGGCAGATATTGAGCTGGCAGCTCGCTTGATTGCCCGTTATAGCCAGGGCCGTGCTGAAGAGCAGGTGGAACTTGAGGTGCGGCAGCTTTCCGGTGAGACCCGCCTGATCAAGGTTAAACCGATGTTGGCCCATGAGATACCTAAAGCGTGGATCATCTGAGTATGGAAAAAATCAGCCTAAAACTTCATCGCATGCTCTGCCCAATGCCTGTTATCAAAGTGCAAAATTGCGTGAAAATGTTGCCACCAGGTAGCCAAGTTGAGGCGATTTGCACCGATCCTGGCGTATTGAATGATATTCCGGCTTGGTGCCGTATTAATGGTCACCAAGTATTGGAAACGCGTCGTGAAGGCGATGAGTATATTGTCCTGCTCCAGGTGGGTGATGAGCAATAGTAACGAAAAAGGTGATGAACGCTATCGGGTGACACGAAATGTGACCATCGTCGGTGCGTTGGTCAATACGTTACTTGCGTTTGGTAAAGTGATATTTGGTCTGCTGGGCCAGTCATCAGCGCTACTGGCTGATGGCATTCACTCTTTCTCTGATCTGCTCTCCGATGGCCTCGTTCTGTTTGCCGCTTATCATGCGAATGAGGCACCTGATGAGCGCCACCCTTATGGCCATGGCCGTTATGAGACGATGGGTGCAATGGGGCTGGGAACGCTGCTTATTCTTGTTTCTCTGGGCATTATATGGGACGCGCAGGAGCGACTCTTTACCCCAGAATCACTACTTCAGCCTGACTCTTTCACCCTCTTCGTCGCCCTCGTTTCGATATTGGCCAATGAGGGGCTGTTCCAATACACCAACCTGGCCGCCAAAAAAATAAGCTCTGATCTGTTGCGCGCCAACGCTTGGCACCATCGCTCTGATGCCATCTCCTCCGTTGTGGTTTTGGTCGCCATTGGTGGCAGTCTGGCCGGTTTGCCCTACTTGGATGCTATTGCAGCGATTATCGTTGGCCTGATGGTGGCGAAGATTGGTTGGGATGTGATTCGGGCCGCCATGCATGAGCTGGTCGACACTAGCCTAGATAGGGAGCAGGTTGAGCATATCCGACAGACCATCTTTGCAGTGGGTGGCGTACGTGATGTCCACATGCTGCGCACCCGCCGCCTGGGAGGAAGCGCCTCCGCTGATCTGCATGTTCAGGTGGAGCCTTGGCTAAGTGTCTCTGAGGGGCACATGATTGCTGATGTGGTGCAGCGAACGCTGATGAGTGAGATCAGTGATTTGATTGATGTCACAGTGCATATTGATCCAGAGAATGATGAGGCTGGCGCGCTCTGTGTTGGCCTGCCGCTGCGTACCGAAATTGAGCAGCTGCTTGATGTACAGTGGCGTGATCAGCTCAGTTACCAGCGACGTAAAAGGGTGCTGTTGCACTATCTAAACGGCAAAATTGATGTTGAGCTGATCTTACCACTTGAGGGTTATCAGGGGCTGGAGTGGGCAGAAGCACAAAAAACTGAGTTACAAGATCATGCGACTGCGCTAAAGTCACTGGGTCAGATTCGACTGCTCTTTGAATAACGCCCCATTATCGGGCGTTGCCAGGCAACACGCACCATATTGGTGCTACATGTGTTGGTGGTACAGATTAGGCTATCTACCCAAATGAGTCTCAAATCACTTTGATATCATTAGAAAAACTGATGGTATTATAAGGTAAATTTTAATCGTGGCATGACTATTGCATTTCTCGTATCAGAATTTAGCGATGCCTCGTAATGTTGTACACCTAAATTTAATTTCTAATTAACCTGTTTCGACAGGTGGCAATCAACCATTCAGATTTGGAGAGAAAGATGGCCTCAAGCGTCCTGAAAATGATCAAAGATAAAGAGGTCAAATTTGTTGACTTCCGTTTTACCGATACCCGCGGTAAAGAGCAGCATGTCACCGTGCCTGCGACTGTAGTCTCTGAAGATGACTTTACCGATGGCAAGATGTTCGATGGATCATCCATTGCTGGTTGGAAAGGTATCGATGAGTCAGACATGGTGCTGATGCCTGAGGCAGCCACCGCCGTTCTTGACCCATTCACCGATGAAGTGACCCTAAATATTCGCTGTGACATCCTTGAGCCGTCAACCATGGAGGGTTACGAACGTGATCCTCGCTCTGTGGGTAAACGTGCTGAAGCCTACCTGAAGTCTACCGGAATTGGCGATGCCGCCTACTTTGGTCCTGAGCCTGAATTCTTCATCTTTGATGATGTTCGCTGGGGTGCCGATATGAGTGGCGCTTTCTATAAGGTTGATTCAGACGAAGCGGAGTGGAACTCTGCACGCGTCTACGAAGATGGCAACATCGGTCACCGTCCAGGCCTGAAAGGGGGTTATTTTCCAGTTCCTCCCGTCGATTCACTGCACGACATTCGTGGTGCCATGTGTCTCACACTCGAAGAGATGGGTGTACCGGTTGAAGTGCATCACCATGAAGTAGCCACCGCTGGCCAGTGTGAGATTGGTACCAAGTTTGACACCCTAGTCAGACGTGCCGACCAGAACCAGATCATGAAATACGTCATCCAGAACGTGGCCCACGCCTACGGCAAGACCGCCACCTTCATGCCTAAACCGCTAGTGGGTGATAACGGTTCTGGTATGCATGTGCATATGTCGATCTTTAAGAAAGGCGAAAACACCTTTGCGGGTGATCAGTATGGTGGTCTTTCAGAGACAGCACTCTTCTACATCGGCGGTATCATCAAACACGCCCGTGCACTGAATGCCTTCACCAACGCCTCAACCAACTCATACAAACGTCTGGTTCCAGGTTTTGAAGCCCCTGTTATGCTGGCTTACTCAGCACGTAACCGTTCTGCTTCTATTCGTATTCCTTGGGTTTCTGGCCCTAAAGGGCGTCGTATCGAAGTGCGTTTCCCTGATCCAACCGCCAACTCATACCTCGCTTTTGCTGCACTGCTGATGGCGGGTCTGGACGGTATCCAGAACAAGATCCACCCTGGCGATGCGATGGATAAAGATCTCTATGATCTGCCTGCTGAAGAGGCTGCTAACATCCCCACCGTCTGTCACTCACTGGATCAGGCATTGGACGCGTTGGATGCTGATCGCGCGTTCCTCACCGCTGGCGGCGTATTCACCGATGATCTGATCGATGCTTACATCGAACTGAAGATGGAAGAGGTCACCCGCATGCGTATGACCACACATCCTGTTGAGTTTGATATGTACTACTCACTCTAAGCTTATTGCTAAAGATGTGACCAACGCCCCCGTAAGGGGGCGTTTTTGTATCGACAATATTCTTGTTGCTAACCACTGGCTAGGCTATTCTCTGTAGCATGACTCTACGTTTAATCCCTCTACTATTGGTTGTTGCACTGCCGCTGCAGGCAGGCGTCTATAAGTGGAATTCAGATGATGGTGTGGTTCACTACTCTGATGTTCCACATAAAGGGGCGGTAGAGATGGTGATGCCGGCAATGGAACCTGCGGCTCAGCAGGATCAGGCCGAAGACGGTTACACACTATTTGAGATTGAAGTGCCTACAAATGAGCAGACGTTCCGTGGTGTAAAAGGGGAGGTGCCGGTGGCATTAAGCATCACACCCGCACTGCAAGAGGGGCATGTCATTCGCTATTTTGTTGATGGTAGGGCGTTGACTGAGGATCTCAAGTCGAGCCGTATCACACTGAAAAGTATCACCATGGGCAGCCATAGTCTGAAGGCTCAAATCATTGATGATGGTGGCAATACCATAAAAATCAGTTCAGCAGTACGTTTCCACCTGCGACAAGCGGGTCTGTAAGAGACCTGCACCCCCCCTATTTCCTCTACACCCGCTATACTGCACTATATTGGTGCGTAGTATCCTGTGATGCGGTTACGCTCTGATCTCAATCCCACGTCGTTTGTCTTTAAAACAGTAGAATTATCTTAAATAGTTGATTCTGGTGTGCTAATTGCTAGTAGTTAAAACTATGAGTAGTGAACCTTACAAAATGGAACAGCGGGTGCTGGATAACATCAGCAGAGCGGTGTTGTTGTTTAATGCCGAGCTTGAGTTGTCATATGCCAATCCTGCGGCTGAAATGATGTTTGATGTCAGTGCCAAGCATATTCTAGGTCGGCGAATTGATGGGCTGATGCACGCCTCGTCTGGTTTGGCCTCCGAGAATTTGCAGATGGCGGTGGATAGCAATGTTGTTTTTACCGATCGAGAGCTTCGCTTAGTTTTGTTGAGTATGCGTGAGATCACCGTGGACTGTACCGTCACACCGCTCAGTGAGTGTGATGGGGAGGTGCTGGTTGAGTTGCAACAGGTTGACCGCCAACTGCGTATCAATCGAGAGGAGAACCTGATTAGCCAACATCAGGTGGCACATGCACTGGTACGCAATTTGGCACATGAGATCAAAAACCCACTGGGAGGCCTGCGAGGAGCCGCACAGCTATTGGAGGGTGAACTGCCCGATCCTGCGCTGTGTGAATATACCCAAATTATCATCGATGAGGCTGATCGTTTGCAGTCGCTCGTCAACCGTATGCTGGGTTCAAATCGGCTGCCCAATAATGGTGAGGTTAATATTCATCTGGTGCTGGAGCGGGTAGCGAGTCTGGTACAGGTTGAGTTTGGTGCCGATCTGTTAATCAGCCGTGATTATGATCCCAGTATTCCGTCACTGTTTGGTGATACCGACCAGCTAATCCAGGCCATTCTAAATATTGCACGAAATGGTGCCCGTGCTGCGGGCAGTCAAGGCGTGCTCCATTTTCGTAGCCGTATCCTGCGCCAGTTCACGATCGGCACACGCTGCCACCGCCTGGTGGTCCAGGTTGAGATTGAGGATAACGGCCCAGGCATTGATCCATCATTGGAGGGGAAAATGTTCTATCCACTGGTGACCGCAAGCGAAGATGGTACCGGTCTGGGGCTGTCGATTGCCCAATCATTGATAAATCAACACGATGGCCTTATCGAATATCAAAGTGAGCCAGGTAAGACGGTGTTTACCGTACTGCTGCCAATGGAGAAAAGAGATGGCTGAAACTTGCCGTGTATGGGTTATTGATGATGACCGTTCAATCCGTTGGGTGCTGGAGAAGGCGCTACAGCGGGATGAGATGGAGGTGCGTAGCTTCACCAGTGGTGAGGGGGTGATGGACGCATTGCAGTTGGAACAGCCCGATGTGTTGGTTTCAGATATACGCATGCCCGGTATTGATGGATTAAAGCTATTGCGACAGGTACAGGAGGCGTACCCAGAGCTACCGGTGATCATCATGACCGCACACTCTGATCTTGAGAGTGCCGTCTCAGCCTTCCATAGTGGCGCGTTTGAGTATCTGCCAAAGCCCTTTGATGTCAATGAAGCAGTTGACCAAGTGAGGCGTGCCTATCGGCATCGTCAGTCTGTTATGGGAGCAAAGAGCCGTACTACGCAGCAGAGTAATCCAGAAATTATTGGTAAAGCACCTGCCATGCAGGAGGTGTTTCGGGCCATTGGCCGTTTAGCGCGTTCTAATATAACTGTGCTGATTAATGGCGAATCTGGTACCGGTAAAGAGCTGGTTGCCAAGGCACTGCACCGGCATAGCCCGAGGGTTAATAAGGCCTTTATCGCACTCAATATGGCCGCCATCCCAAAAGATCTGCTGGAGTCAGAGCTGTTTGGTCATGAGCGTGGCGCATTCACTGGCGCGCAAAATAGGCGGGAAGGGCGGTTTGAGCAGGCCAACGGGGGCACACTCTTTCTAGATGAGATTGGTGATATGCCTGCTGAGTTGCAGACACGACTGTTGAGAGTGCTAGCCGATGGTGAGTTCTACCGTATCGGTGGTCATACTACAGTTAAGGTTGATGTACGGATAATCGCCGCGACCCACCAGAACCTACATCGACTGGTTGAACTGGGCCATTTTCGTGAGGATCTGTTTCATCGTCTCAATGTGATCCGCATCCACATCCCATCACTCTCTGAACGGCGTGAAGACGTTCCACTGCTGATGAACCATTTTCTGACAAAAGCAGCAGATGAGCTACAGGTGGAGAGCAAACAGCTGTTGCCAGAAACGATAAAAAAGCTACAAGCGCTGCCCTGGCCAGGCAATGTGCGCCAATTGGAGAATACTGCACGCTGGTTGACGGTGATGGCCTCAGGTCAGGATATTCATGTTGAAGATCTGCCTGAAGAGTTGATTCAGGAGAAACGAGTAGGCGCAGAGAAGGGTGATTGGCAGACACTATTGCGGCAGTGGGCAAAAGAGGCGTTTCAGCAGGGCGAGCAGGCAGTGTTAGATGAAGTGGTTCCACAATTTGAACGTGTGATGATTGAGACAGCACTGGCGCAGACAGGAGGACGCAAGCAGGATGCAGCCAAACTACTGGGTTGGGGGAGAAATACACTAACTAGAAAGATAAAAGAGCTTGGTATGGGTAATGGGAATTGAGTTTTGTCGGGATAGTTTACAGGAGAAGGTTGAGCAATAATTCTTTGTTATTATTAGTAATAAATGCATTTAAAACAGTGAGTTGAATAGGATTATTGAATGTGTAGGCTCAGGTGTTTAGGTGTTTAGGTGTTTATTGTGAAGATTGCATTTCTTGAAATGGGTAATGCACGGAAAAAGTTGGTTTAAATGTCGGAAATGTTTACATGCAAAAGATGAAGATATCTTAAAATCATGAATAAGGCATATATATCAATGATATACGGATATTGGCATGGTGATTGCTTTAAGTGAATAACTAATGAAATTTGTTTCCATATAAGGATCTGTAATTATGAAAAAAATATTGTTTGGATTAGTGGGTGGGTTAAGCCTCCTATTGAGTGGCGTGGCCTCCTCAGCTCTTTACACACCGACTGGTGCAGAATTTAATGCTTGGACCGAGCAAGATAGTAATCCTGCTACGGCGATTTCCTACACTAGTAGTACGGGTACTTTTGGAGCCATCTTTCTAGATGGTGCTGATCTAGTAGCAGGTTGGGCTACATTTGGTACAACCGATGGCGTAGATGCAACAGGCCTGGATATTACAATTGTTAATAGTTCAGAAACAGCAATGTATGTTGATTTGTATGCGATTAGCGGTGAGACCACTCACTATGCGCTAAGTTCTTCAAGTACTGATACCCCAGCTTTACCAGATAACACGGCTGTTCTTCTCAATGAGGGTGATTCCTATCACTTTATGTGGGACTGGTTTTATGACGATGAATTAGATGGAATGAATTTATCAGGTTTTGGTATTTATACTGAAATCCGGGAAAATGGAGAGCAGATTCATGGCACAGTTCCTGAGCCAGCTACTCTTGCTTTGATGGGACTTGGCCTGTTGGGTATGGGTGCTGCACGTCGCCGTCGCGCTTAAAAGAGACGCAACGAGATCTAATAATAATAATAAATAGCACTGTATTAGAAACCCCGCCTCGTGCGGGGTTTTTTTTTGGCATGGGTTTGGCCCGTATATCGGTGCAACCACTCCTGACCTATAATAGCCTCGTTTGTTTGATTACAATGGCTCATCTATCACTCCAATTGGGGTAGGATGAAGATCATAAAATAATATGCAATCTAGTAGAGGAGTACCTCTGATATGGCATCAACAGGAATGCACCCTTCGGCTGAGACGCTACAGCGATTCCATATTCTGGCGAGTCTCTCTGATGATCAGCTTGAGCTGTTGACTCGGGCGCTAGTGATTAAGAGAGCACCACGCGGAAAGAAGGTGATTGAGCTGGGTGCAACAGAGAGCTTCAGCTTCTTTTTGCTTGATGGTGATATTGCCCTACAGGCCAAAGATGGCAGTGCTAGCAAGATTTCACACAGTGATGCCTCGGCTGAAAACCCTATCGCTCAGTTGATACCCCGGCTTTATGATGTGATTGCTATTACCGCAATAGAGTTTATTCATGTGGATAATCGGCTACTGGCGGGTTTAACGGAACATCCTGATGTTGTGAGAAAGGAGAGTGAAGAGATCTTCCTTGATTATGGCGTTGAAAATACTGAAAGCACGCTAGAGCAGTGTCTTAATAATGATCTGGTCAATGAGCGCCTCTATCTTCCCAGTCTGCCGGATGTCGCGGTAAAAATTGGCAAGGCACTGGAGGATGAGTCGACCGATGCTGAACGGATAGCAAAGATTATTCAGACCGATGTTGCCATGACAGCGAAGATTATACATGTGGCGAATAGCGCTATGTATTCAGTCAGAAGCCCAGCGGATAGCTGTACAGCTGCCGTGGTGCGCCTTGGTGTACATACCACCCACCGTTTAGTTCTGAGCTTTGCCTTGCGTGAACTGTTCCGTACAAAATCCGGTATTCTCAAAAAGCATATGAAGTTGTTGTGGGCACACAGCTTACAGGTTTCAGCCATTAGCTATGTGTTGGCGAAAATGACCGGTCAGTTCAATCCTGAACATGCCATGCTTGCGGGTCTGTTACATGATATTGGCGAGGTAGCCATCCTCACCTATGCCGAGAAGTTTCCAGAGGCCGCTAATGATGAGGCGCAGATGGAGCAGATCCTGATGGATATGCGTGGGCCCGTTGGCAGCATGATTCTACGCAGCTGGGATTTTTCGGAAGATCTAATCCAGGTGACCGAAGAGGCTGAGAACTGGCATCGTGACATACCTGATGGGCCTGACTATGCAGATCTGGTCAATATTGCCCAGTTGCACTGCTTTATCGGTACACCTCGAATGCATGAGATGCCGATGCTTGACCAGGTGCCTGCTTTCCACAAACTCTCACTGGATGAGTTCTCTCCAGAGATGAGTCTGTCGATTCTAGAGAAGGCCTCGGAACGGCTAGCCGAAACCGAAGCCTTGATGAGTTCCTGATTCAGAAGAGCTTAACGCTGATTAAGTTGCAGAGTGCCAACGAGCTGGTCGATGGAGGTCAGTTGATGCTGTTCAAGATAGGCAGCGATCCCTCTATTGATCTTGTCACAGACCAGTGGATCATAGAATAGCGCCGTGCCAATACCCACGGCCGACGCTCCGGCAATGATGAACTCCAACGCATCCTCTGCACTACATATACCGCCCTGACCAATAATCGGGATACCGTGTGGGCGACAGACTTGATAGACCTGATGCACCTTCAGTAGCGCAACCGGTTTGATTGCAGGACCAGAGAGCCCCCCCTGGTTGTTACCAATAATCGGGACGCGACTGTCGATGTCGATGGCCATGCCCATCAAGGTATTGATGGCGGCAAAAGCATCGGTGCCTGCCTCGATGCACCCTTTGGCATTGCCCGCAATATCGGTTTGATTGGGTGATAGTTTGGTAATCAGTGGCTTGTTAGTCACCTTACGGCACGCTTCAACTACCCGAGCGGACATGGCCGGATCATTACCAAACGCAACTCCACCCTCCTTCACGTTGGGGCAGGAGATGTTAATCTCGATGGCATCAATTGGTGAGTCGTCAAAGCGACGGGTGACCTCAATATATTCCTCAATGGTGGAGCCAGAGACATTGGCGATAAACCGGGTCTCTTCAAAATCGAGCGTAGGCAAAATCTCATTCACCACATAATCAACACCGGGATTCTGTAGGCCGATGGCATTGATCATGCCATTAGGCGTTTCGCAGACTCGATGAGCCGGGTTACCGGGGCGTGCATCCAGTGTCGTCCCCTTAAGGCAGATGGCACCTGCATCCCGGTTGGAAAAGCCATGCACGCGCGTGTACTCTTCACCAAAACCGACGCAGCCGGAGAGTAGCACCAACGGTGTGTTAAATTTCATGCCACAGAATTCGGTTGCGAGCGAAGCATTTTTTGTCATGTTATGTCCACGAGGTAGTTGAATCTAACGATGTTACACATTGTACTTTTTGAGCCAGAGATTCCACCCAATACCGGCAATATCATACGCCTTTGTTCTAACACTGGCAGCACTTTGCACCTAATTCATCCGCTTGGATTTGAGTTGTCTGATCGCAAACTGCGCCGAGCTGGCCTGGATTATCATGAGTTTTCTGAGGTGAAAGAGTATCCATCACTACAGCAGTTTATTGAGAGAGCAGATTACAACCGGCTCTATGCCTGTAGCACGCGAGGCAAAGTTAACTATTGCGATGCTGAGTATGAAGAGGGTGATGCGTTGCTGTTTGGTCCAGAGACACGTGGCCTACCGCAGGCGGTGATTGATAGCCTCGCAGAGGCAAACCGTATTCGGATACCGATGCGGCCGGATAATCGGAGTCTAAACCTCTCCAACTCAGTATCAATTATTCTCTATGAGGCGTGGCGGCAGCTTGGTTTTAATGGTGCGTCTTAGTAGGCAGCCGTAATCAGAGGTTTCCTAATGTTCGGTCTTCTGTTTTCTGAGCAGTAGTGTCTTAACCGCCTCTTCCGGGCTGACACCCTCAAACAGGATGCGGTGAACCTGGGTTGTAATAGGCATCTCAACATCCAGCCGTAGTGCCAGTTGGTAGACCTCTTTGGTGGTCTGCACCCCCTCGACCTCCTGGCCAATCTCCACCTTGGCCTCTGCAATTGACAAGCCGCTAGCCAGTGCCAGCCCCATGCGGCGATTACGAGATTGGTTGTCGGTGCAGGTGAGTACTAGATCGCCCATGCCAGCTAGCCCCATAAAGGTTTCACTTTGACCACCGAGCGCCTTGCCGAGACGCATGATCTCACTTAGCCCGCGGGTGATCAGTGCAGAACGTGCATTGGCACCAAAGTTGAGACCATCAGAGATTCCAGCGGCAATGGCGAGTACATTTTTGCAAGCACCACCCACCTGTACGCCGATCAAATCATGCGTGGTGTAGGCGCGAAATGTTTCAGAGTGAAGGTAACCCGCAAGTCGGTTGGCGTGATCATCCGTGGTTGCAGCGACAGTGATAGCCGTAGGTAGGCCTTTTGCCACCTCACCCGCAAAACTGGGGCCAGATATCACCGCAATGCTGCGTTCACCCAGCTGTTGGTGAGCGACATCGGAGAGGAGCCGTTGGGTAGAGTATTCAAACCCCTTGGTTGCCCAGCAGAGCGTGGTCTTATCTGTGAGATGAGGTTCAATGGCCTGCAGCACTTTACTAAACGCGTGGCTTGGCACGGCGACCAATACCTCTGCAACCCCCTCAATTGCAAGATGAAGATCCGCTTCAAGGGATAGGTTGTCTGGAAATGGATAACCCGGCAGGAAGCGTCTATTTTCACGATCCAGCTGAAGTTGTTGAATCTCTTCAGCCAGCCCCCAAAGTCGTACCGGGTGCCCATTGCGGCTGAGCAGCAATGCAAGGGCGGTACCCCAAGATCCGGCTCCCAATATGGCGATGGAATCAGTCAAAATAGTGGCTGCCGCTTAGTGCGTTGTTGGCTGCTTATCACCCTGCTTAGCCAGCTCTTGCTGGTGCTGGGCGTAGAGCGCATCAAAGTTAACGGGTTGTAGCATTAGCTGTGGAAAGCTGCCCTTGGTGACCAGATCAGAGATCACCTCACGTGCATAAGGGAACAGCACATTTGGGCAGTAGGCACCGATCAGAGGGCCCTTCTCTTTCTCAGGAAAACCACTGATGGTGAAGATGCCGGACTGCTGAACTTCAGCCAAATAGGCGGTTTTCTCTTCAACTTTAGTGGTGACGGTGACGGTGAGTGTCACCTCAAAGCTGCCCTCTTCAAGATCTTTGACATTGGTGTTGATGTCAAGAGCAGTCTCAGGTTTCCACTGCTGGCGAAAAATACCGGGTGAATTGGGTGTCTCAAATGAGATATCACGCGTGTAGATGCGTTGGATAGAGAAGTTGCGCTGATCAGTGGCGGGTGCCTGTTCTTTTTCTGACATGATACGGTCCTTTAAGCGTGGAAACTATTTACGAGTGGTGGGCAGACTGTCATTCAGCCAAGCCATGATGCCACCTTTTAGATTGAATACTTGTTCAAACCCTGCCTTTTTGAGGGTGCTACAGGCCTGTGTCGATGTTGCACCAGAGGCGCAATAGATAATAATGGGTTTCGCTTTATGCTTCTCCAGCACATTGAGCTGATCAGCAAAGCCATTACTTGGAATACTAATGGCATTGATGATATGGCCTCGGGCGAAATCGGCCTGTGAGCGCACATCAATAACAACGGCCTCTTTGCGGTTGATCAAGGTGGTTGCTTCGTTGGGTACCAACGAACCCTTGCTGTCGCGGAATAGGGTAAAAAGGAGCAGACTACCGGTCACGGTGAGTGCGCTGACCAACAATATGTGATTGCCAGCAAATTCAACAAGCTGTTGCATAGAGTATCTCTAAAATTTTTCATACGGAATAAGGCGACAGATTCTATACCCTATTGGATTTGACGCCAAACAAATGCGTTAAAAACAGCGTCTGATAAGACGATCAGGGCGCTGGTGAATGACCGCTTTGTCGAAATGCACTCTCCTCAGCCTATTATCCGGCAATATTTGTAGGTGAAATTGGTGCTGAAACATACAGGCGAATTGGCTTGTGACTGCGTATAATCTAGGTTTTTTAGACGTAGCGCTCATCAAGGAGCAGACGACAATGAGTTATAGAAAATTGGCTTGGGTAACACTGGCCGCATTGGGCCTAAGTGCTTGTGGTCAAAATGATTACACACCCGCCACAGGCGTGGGTGCAGGGACGATTTTTGCTGAAGCGTGTGCCAGTTGTCATGGTGCTGCGGGTACGGGCAAGTTTGGTTTTCTGCTGAAGCTTGCCGGAAGTGAACAGCCGCATCTTGAGTCAGAGGTTGCAGCGAAGGTGATCAATGGTGGTCATATCATGCCCGCTTTCCCCAATATTGATCAGAAAAATGCTGAAGCACTGGGGCGGTATATCAACAGTCTGTAGTGTTGCATCGGCCTCTGCCAGTAACTGCAGAGGTTTGATCTCACTACAGGTGCGTAATTTCCACTCATCCCTGACTAGCCAGTAAGTTACAATAGCCCTTTTTCTAAAATGGCTAGAGATATGTTTTTTGCCGATAGCTACGATGTCATCATCGTAGGTGGTGGCCATGCCGGGACCGATGCGGCCTTGGCAGCTGCGCGCATGGGGGCCAAAACCCTACTGCTGACCCACAATATCGATACCCTTGGTCAGATGAGCTGCAACCCCGCCATCGGCGGTATCGGCAAGGGTCATCTCGTTAAAGAGGTCGATGCTCTTGGTGGCATCATGGGTCGTGCCGCTGATCTGGCTGGCATCCAATTTCGCACCCTTAACTCACGCAAAGGCCCTGCGGTGCGTGCCACTCGCGCGCAGGCCGATCGTGCCCTCTATCGAAATGCTATCCGCCATGCATTAGAGAACCAACCCAATCTAGATCTGTTCCAACAAGCGGTTGATGACCTTGTTGTAGAGAATGATCGTGTGATTGGTGTGGTCACTCAAATGGGCCTGCGTTTCAAAGCGTCAGCCGTTGTGCTGACGGTGGGCACATTCCTGGGTGGCCGCATCCATATTGGACTCGCCAACTACCCAGGGGGGCGTGCCGGAGATCCACCGGCCAACGCCCTGGCTGAACGCCTGCGTGCGCTGCCACTACGGGTTGAACGCCTGAAGACCGGTACGCCACCACGCATCGATAGCCGTAGCATCGACTACTCACAGCTGGAGGAGCAGCCGGGCGACCAACCGTTACCTTACTTCTCCTTCATCGGCAGTGCGGCTGATCATCCCAAGCAGGTCAGTTGTCACATCACCCACACCAATGAGCGTACTCACGACATCATCCGTGCCGGTCTCTCTCGCTCACCACTCTTTACCGGCGTGATTGATGGTATTGGCCCGCGTTACTGCCCCTCGATTGAAGATAAAGTGGTGCGTTTCCATGAGCGTAACTCACACCAAATCTTTATCGAACCAGAAGGGTTAGAGAGCAACGAAGTCTACCCCAACGGTATCTCCACTAGTTTGCCGTTTGATGTACAGCAGGCCCTGGTGCAGTCGATGAAAGGGTTTGAAAAGGCCCGCATCATGCGCCCTGGTTATGCGATTGAGTATGACTTTTTCGACCCGCGAGATCTGCGCCCATCACTTGAGTGTCGCCATATTCAAGGGCTCTTCTTTGCAGGCCAGATCAACGGTACCACCGGCTATGAAGAGGCGGCGGCTCAAGGGCTTCTGGCCGGTCTCAATGCGGTTCGCCTGGTGCGTGAGCAGGAGGCGTGGACACCCCGACGTGACCAAGCCTACCTTGGCGTATTAGTTGATGACCTAATCACCCAAGGC
Organism: Candidatus Polarisedimenticolaceae bacterium; assembly: GCA_021647945.1. Taxonomy (GTDB): domain Bacteria; phylum Pseudomonadota; class Gammaproteobacteria; order Chromatiales; family Chromatiaceae; genus JAKITT01. The sequence goes on along the minus strand of JAKITT010000007.1, from coordinate 41,386 downwards.
ACCAAAGAGCCCTACCGCATGTTTACCAGCCGTGCCGAACACCGCCTACTACTGCGTGAAGATAATGCCGACCTGCGCCTCACCGAAGAGGGGCGCAAACTGGGGCTAATTGATGATCACCGCTGGCGACTATTTGAGACCAAACGAGAGATGCTAGAGCAGGAGCGGCAACGCCTGCGTAGCTGTCGACTCAAACCGAGTGACTTGTCACCCACCGAGGCAGAAGCACTACTCGGCGGTGGTTTTAGTAAACCTGCCACCCTGCTTGAGCTGCTGGCTCGCCCTCCTGTTCGCTACCGTAATCTAATGAAATTGCCCGCATTTGGCCCAGGTGTTGATGACCAAAAAGTGGCTGAACAGCTAGAAGTTGAGGCAAAATATGCCGGGTACATTGAACATCAGCAGCGAGAAATTGAGCGCCAAATGGCCAATGAATCGGTCAAACTGCCTGATGATTTTGACTATGAAAAGGTACGTGGCCTCTCCATTGAAGTGCGTGAAAAACTGATCAAACAACGCCCAGCCACTCTTGGCCATGCAAGCCGTATATCGGGCATTACCCCAGCGGCAATCTCGCTGCTACTCATCCATCTCAAACGGAAAACAGGCTAAGGGAACTCTGAATAAGTCATGATTGTTTTAGACTGGCTAAAACTGTCCCGACTCGCCTCGAAGATTGCTGCAATAGAACAACTATTACAGCGATCTTCAAAACAAATCAGAACAGTTTTATCTCGGCAATTGCTCCTGCATTGCCCTAATTACCTACATCCCTGTAGGCATCACCCTAAATTTTAGCTGAGATTTAGCGAATCTTATGCTTTAGTACAATCAGACTTAATCAGAGGGTTCCCTAATGGCATTTGAATCTAGTTGGCTACAACGTCTACAGCAAGGTCTTGGCCAGATGACGCTACAGGTCACAGAAGAGCAGCAGCAACAGCTCTGTGAATATATCGCTCTGCTTGATCGTTGGAATAAAACCTACAACCTCACCGCCGTTCGTGACCCACTGGAGATGGTCTCCAAACACCTACTCGACAGTCTTGCGATCTCACCTTACCTCGTGGGTGAGCGAATACTCGACATGGCCACCGGCGCTGGTATTCCTGGAACCCCGCTGGCCATCATCAACCCACAACGCAGCTTCACCCTGCTCGACAGCAGCAGCAAAAAGATCCGTTTTGTACGCCAAGCCACAATGGAACTTGGCCTGAAAAATGTTGAAGCGATCCACAGCCGAATTGAACAGCTGCAACCAGACGTACCCTATAACAGCATCACTGCTCGTGCCTTCACTGCGCTACCCAATATGGTCAAACTTGCTGGCCATCTGTTAAATAGTGAAAACCGGCTGCTTGCGATGAAGGCGATCCCCCCCACGGAAGAGATCAAACAGCTGACGGATAGTGGTTACCAAGTGGATATTATCGATCTAACTGTCCCGCTGTTAGAGGGGGAGCGCTGCTTAGTGGCCATCCAAAAATCACCATAGAGATTGAATCGGGCTATTGCGGATCTCCACTCTCCGCTGCATAGGGGCGTTGGGCGACAAGCTCCAGTGCTTCGAGTGCCATCTCATTGCCTTTTGATGCGGAGCTTATGATCCATTTTTTTGCCAGATCAAGGTTCTGAGTGACTCCCAATCCATAAAAGTAGAGATAACCGAGCGTGTATTGGGCTTGGTCATCTCCTTTGATGGAGAGGGGCTCAAGTAGATAGGCTGCCTGCACATATTCATGATTCATGAATGCCTTTTTGGCAGCTATAAACCGCTCATTATCGCTACTGTAGGTTGGGTTTATGGCGCAGCCTGTTGTGATCAGGGTGACAGCAAGAAGCGATAAAATGAGTCTATATAACTTTTGATTTTTGATTATGGTAAACCCAGGTTGTCGGTTATATCGCATCTGAGAAACTCTTATTTTCCATGTCTGGTGCACGATTAGGTTCCAATAAAGTGAATATTTTAGGCCTCTGCTGAGACGTTACCATATTCACTGCCACTTCTGAGCATGCTATAGAGTGATCGGGTGGCTAATCAAGTGAGCCGTTGGGTAGTGCCATCTCAAAGTCATGGCCGAAAGCAGCCAAGGCCTTCGCTTCACGATTAAACTCACCATTGGTCAGGCTGCGCTCCTCTTTGATTAACGTGCGCAGATCAGCTTCTAGGATGCGAAACCAGTGTGACTGCCGTACCGCCGTGTGTGTTTGAGCATCATAGTGGTGCCAGCGCTTAAGCAATTTTTCTCGCGCATCATGGTGCCAGTTGTTGTTATCGATAAAGGCTTTAATCACACCTTCAAGCTCCGTTCTATTATCAAGTGTTGCCGTTTGCTGAGGTGATGCCGGTGGTTCTGTTGTGGTGCGCTCGTTTGAACCCAAAAAGAGCCAGCCGGTTAGCATCAATAAAAATAAAAATAGAAATAGGGCCAACAGAAGCAGTTTATTGATCTGCTTGGCAGCATGGCGGCCACTTTTTTCTGCGGCTGGGCTGGAGGTATTTTGTAGCAGCTGTTCACTGGTATTGGCCAGTCGGTCAAGCAACTGATGGCGGCGTTGGCGGTAGATTGCTCTGCTGATACGGTTTTCTGCATAATCACTGGCCAGTTGCCGCAGAGTGAATTGTGGTTGAGTATTAGGCACAGCGTTACCCTTTTATCTCACGCAATAGACGAAAACCGGTCAACTTATCACTGCTGCCGCTATGTTCGCGAAGCAGGTTGATGCTGCAACTTGCGGCCGTATCATTATAGTGCCCGCCAATGGCCTGCCATCCACTGCCGACAGCGACCCACTCCTGAAGATTACCAACATAGTTGAACAGCCCCCAGCTATTTTGTGGGGCAACATTGACGTTAACAGGTGTGCCTCCCTTCACCGCAGCACCCCCGCTCAACAGCAGGCAGTTGAAGTCTGTTGATAGCGGTTGGGACCCTTTACCGCGTGCGGCATGTAACCACTCTTGGTCGGTTGGTAGGCGGTAGGTTGCACCACTTTTTTCAGATAACCAGCGGGCATACTGTTGAGCGCTTTCCAATGATATACCACTCAGAGGTAGCCGAGTGCTCATACCCGTGATCGCTGTACAGTGACCGCTCAGTTTGCAGTAGTTGTTGTAGTCGCCGACTGAAATCTCATAACGGCCGATGGCATAGGGTCTATCTTGACCACCACCTGCCGGTATCACAACCATGATAGGCCCCTTTTGCTTGCTGCTGATCATGTCATAACAGCGGAATTTGCTACTACGTTTGCCGTATCCGGCGAACTTGGCCTGGCAGCGATCCTTTGCCGTGGGGCTACTCTTGGTGGTTTGTGCTGTTTTAGTTGGGGTGCGCGTAGCCAGGTTGATGTTTTGTAACGTTTTGCTCTCTGGGAAAAGCTTCAAGGTGGCATCCAACAGAGCCTGTGCCACCTTGCGATTTTGTGTAGCCCTGATGCGTTGGGCTAGATTTTCTGAGAACTCTTTGCTGAGGCTGGGGTAACGTTTTGGCAGGCGCTTTTGTAGAGATTGCAGCTCTGATTTAAGGTGGGCTAGATCCTCCGCAGAACTCTTATTGAGCGCAACCCGTACCTTATGGATGGTGCGCTCTTCACGGTATTGAGTCAGCTTCTGTTGTAGAGATGAGAGGGCTGGTGCAACCTTTAAACCGTTCTCGATCAGGGTCACCGCGTTGGCGTAATCTCTACGTTTTGCCCGTCGCTCAGCCAACCTAAGATAGGCATTGCCGATTGCTGTGGGGGCGGTTTTGGTTAGAAAATGGTCATGCTGTGGCAGCTTGTTGCGCAGTGATTTCAGGCTCAAAAGTGCCTTTCCAGTATCATTGGCTTTGGCCTGGGTGAGCAGTGATTTCTTAAAACCGTCCAGCCGAGCCTGTTCGGCACGCGCCTTGTTATCCTTTTGCCATGCCACCTCATCGGCGGCAAGTGCTGTACGCTCCATGTTAAAGGTGTTAGCCATCATCGGTGCAAACTGCTCACCGATTTGCAGCAATGATTCAGCGTTGGTGAAGCGCTTATTAGCGCGCTTACGCAGTGCCTCTTCTAGGTAGAGGCGGCCGGTCTTTTCGCGGATCTCAACCATCCAGTGGTCATCTGCCAGTAGCCAGTTTTCCAGCTTGGCGAAGGCTTGGTTAAGATCTTCTTGCCAGCCGTTACTGTAGGTCGCCTTGGTCAGTAGTTTTTCAACCTTCTCTTTGTGGGCTTGGATCTCCAGTTGCTGCCCTGCGGAGTGCTGTTTCTGCTGAGCCTGTTGTAGCTGAATCAGTTGCTGTGAGAGTGAAATTGATTCAGGAATGACCTCAATTCCCTGTTGTGCCAATGTGATGGCTTGCTGCCACTCTTGGGCTTGCCCCAGGCGCTCGGAATCGGCATGGAACTGCTCTGCAATCTGCTTACGCCCGCTGCTAAGCAATGGGTCGGATGGGCTGACCTCTGCCAATTGATCAAGAATGGCGAGCAGCGATTCACTGCTACGGGCCGTGCTGGTCATCTTTTTTTCTGCTTGAGTAAACTCTTGCTGAAGCTGTTTGCTGCGCTCTTCTCTCTCAGTCTGTGGCGGCTGGAGTCCCTTTTCAGCGGTGCTGATGCTCTGTTGTTCAGCCTGTAGTGACTGCTTGATTAGCTCAGAGGGACCAATCTCTAAACCGCTGATTATCTTCTCTTTGGCCTGCTGCCATTGCCCTTCAGCACGCTCTGCACGGGCCAACAGAAGGTAGCCATATGCGATGCTATTCCGGCTCTGGTTGATGCGTGGGTCATTAGGTACGATGCGTGAAGCTTTGGCCAGCAGCGCTATGGCGCTTTCGCCTTCTGGTTGGCTTAATTTCTCTTCTGCTACGGCCTGTAGGAGATTGGCAAATAGCCTGTTGCTGCGCTGCTCATCCTGGTGTTTTATCTTGTCCAGTCTCTTCTGCTGGGTGATCTGGTAGGCGGTAGAGAGTAGATAGTTGAAGTGGCTCAGTAGCTTCTCACTCTGTTGCCAGTCATGTGATTCAAGCAGGCGGCTGATCTCTTTGTTAAGTAACAGACGCAGCTGTTTCTCGGCCCGTTTTAGTAGTGGATCTTTGGGGGCGGCTGCCTTCAGGTCAAGCAGCTCTTCTGTTAAATCTTGGTAGTCATCAATGGTGGCGGCACTGGCCAGATTCTGTTGCAGGCTCTTCTGAATGGCCGCCAGTCGCTTACGTGCCTCGACACCGCGGCGTGCGATATGGATTTTCGCTTTGATGTTGCTCAGTGCAACATCGTCATTAAAGAGCGCCAGACCGGCGTTGGCATACTGTTCCGCCTCGGCAAAGGCGGTTTTTTGCAGCGCTTTTGTTGCTGCCTCTGTATAGGCGTTGGCAAGGCGTGCATCGTTGAGCAGGTCATGTAGCGGGTCGAGTTGGCTGATGATGGTGAGGATCTCTGGAATGTCATCCTCATCTTCAACGGGCAGTAGCCGCCCAGCCATTAGACTCTTGTTGAAGCGTTCATCCAAAGCATTCAGTAGATCGTTACGGCTATCATCCATGCGTTGCTGGGTTTTGAATATCAGCACCGAATCGGGATAGAGCGCACTGGCTTGGCTGAGTGTCTGACTGGCGGTTAAGTAGTTGTAGTGCTGTTGCTGTGGTGCAAAGAGCCTCTCCGCCTCGCCAATGTAGTAGCTCAGAATCAACTCTTTGGTGTTGCTGATGACCTGTTTGTGTAGCGCTGTTGGTAATCGCTTGATCATATTCAGCGTACGCTGAATCTCTGCTGAATCCCCTTCGCGGATGGTGTTGATGATCTGTTGCAGGGCCACCTCGGCGAGCTGCTGCCGATTCTCATCGCTCAGCTCAGCGCCGCTCTCCAGCAGGGTGGGAATCTGCGCTGGCTCAGCTGCTTTGATGGCCTTGCTGATCTCCTCCTCTTGGCGCTTCTCAAGATAGGGAGGGATAAATAGCCAGCTTATCAAACCGATGGTGATTGCCGATAGGCTGGCGATCAGGGGGAGTTTTGACTTTCTAAAACGGAGATCATCAAGGAACTCTTCAGCGGTCGCGGTGCGCTCTTTGCGATCAAAGGCGAGGCCGCGCTGCAATCCCTTCCACTGCCGATGAGTTAGGCTAGATATTTGCTGAGGTTTAAGCCCCTGTTTTTTCGCCTCGGTGGCGGGCAGGCGCCCGAAGGGGCGGTTACCTGTGAAGAGTTCATAGGCGACGATGGCGAGTGCATAGATGTCGTCTGATGGATCAGGCTCGATCCCCTCCAGCATCTCTAGGCTGGCGTAGGTGGGTGTTAGTGCTCCGAGGGTGCTGGCATCGAAGGCGGTTACATCGCTGCCTTGGCTATTGATATCCTTTGGTTTGGCGGCGCGGGCGATGCCAAAATCAAACACCTTGATATCGTCATCATCTGCCAGGAAAACGTTGCCTGGTTTGAAGTCGGAATGCACGATGGGTGGGTTTTGATTATGTGCTGCGGCGAGTGCTAGCCCCATCATGGTGATCATACGCATGGCACGATCTTGTGGCATACCAACGCCATGTTGCTCTTTGATCACCTCATCCAGCGGCCGCCCCTGCAACAGCTCCATCGCGATGAAGTAGTTGTCATTTTCATCACGATCAAAGTCAAAAATGCCAATGACATTGGGGTGTTTCAGATCTTGTGCTTTGCGCGCCTCACGCTGTAGGGCAATCAGTGAATCTTCATGATTTTTAAAGCTCTCATTTAGCAGCTTCAGCGCCACGTAAGGGTGACGATCTCTCGCTTCCACCTTACGATTATCCAGCGCCTTAAAGACCACTCCCATGCCGCCACGGCCGATCACCTTCTCCAGTACAAAGCGACCTTTTAGGGTATCACCCACCTGTGGCTCATGGCTGATTTTGCGGGTGGCGGTCTTGATGCCAGAGGTTGTAGGGGGTGGTGCAGAGGTGTCGGCTGTGGTGGCTCTACTAGAGATCTGGGTCTTATCTGTGTCTGGGGTGGCATGATCAATGGCGATGACGGTCTTATCGTTCACTGCTGCTGGTGCAATTTGTGTCTTATCATCCACTTTGTTAGGGGCAATCTGGGTCTTATCTGCCGCATCAGAGGGGAGGGCCAGGTGTGCTTGAAGGGTGCCCCGTTGCTCTGCGGATAACTTACCCTTTTTCTCTAATAGCGCCGTCAGCGCCTGGAGCTGAGGGATCTTGTTGGGCGCTTCGCTGCTGATTTTATCGATCGCTGCGAGCAGTCTGTCGAAAGAGATCGTGCCCTGGATAAAAGCTTTAAATATATCTTTTGGTTCGTTCATTTTTTGTTAGGGGTATTTTAAGGCTTTGGCCAGTGTGATGGTGACATTGTCACGTGCGCCACGTTCAAGGGTGAGATCCAATAGTGATTGGGCGAGTTGCTTGGCGCTGCCCGTTTTGCCCAACAGCTCGCTGATCTCCTGCTCGTTAACCTCTTTGTCGAGACCATCGCTACAGAGCAGAAAAATATCCCCCTCGCGGATCTCATAACTCGTTATATCAACAAAAAAATCCTCCGTCGCACCTACCGCGCGGGTGATGATATTGGCTGATGGGTGCTTTTCAGCATCCTCACGCAGCAGCAAGCCCTGCTCAATAAGCTCCTCGACCTGCGTATGGTCTTGGGTTAACCGTGTCAGCTGGCCCTCTCGAAACAGATAAGCGCGGCTATCACCGACCCACAAGAGTAGCGCGAGATTATTGTAGACCAGCATCACGACAACGGTACTGCCGATGGTGGTGTTGCCACCACGTTGCTGGGCTGTTTGTAAGAGCTGTTGGTTGACCTCTTCTAGGGTATCCTCCAGTAGGTCAATAATATCACTGAGCTTTTCCGGCAGTAGAAGATGGCTGATATGGTCAATGATCATATTGCTGGCCAGATCCCCTGAGCTGTGCCCACCCATGCCGTCGGCCACGACCCAAAGGCCTATCTCTGGCCACTCCATACCGGCATCTTCATTGTGGTCACGTACACAGCCTTGATGGGTGAGTGCGCAGGAGTCCCACTGGAAATGGTGATGACTCGCACTCATTTTTCACTATCAGCGGCAGGTTCAGATCGATCCATTTGCCCCATCTCAGAGGGCGGAGGTGTCTGCTTGGGTAGCTTGAAGCGGGTTTGGTCCCAGCCCCAACGTTGCCAGTCACCATCCAACAGGCCGGTGTAGGCCTTGATGGGGGGCAGCCCTTCGTTGATCAGAAGTGAAGGCGCTATCCGTTCGGAACCGTGGCTGCTCCAGATGGAGTGGCCGGGCATGAGGCGGCTTAACAGAGTGTAGGAGAGGCTGCCCATGCCCTCATTTAAGCAGTCCATACTGGGCAACTCAAACTGCCAAGCGGGGCGGCTGCCCGAGTGAGAACTGCATGATGGCGTGGCCTGGGGTTGTTCGGGGAGTGGCAACGCTTGCAGGGCTTGATCAAACTCATCCAGGTTGAAGTTATCATTCAGTGCATCGAGCAACAACTCCTCACACTGGTTGAACCACGCTTCATTGCTGCTTAGCAGTTGGAGCAGATTAGAGGGCTGATCAAGAGGTATCGCCAGGGTGAAAGGGAAGTAGCGACCCACACGGTCAACACTGGGCATCAGTACACCGACCCATGCGGATGGCCCAGCCAAACCGGGTGACAGGGCAAAACGCCATAGCGGACTGGTGAGGTAGATATCGAGCCACTCATCAGCGAGCTGTTCACGACTATTGGCCACAGCGCTTTGTAACCAGCGGTCCCACGGGTCGATAAAGCTACGCGGTAGTCGCCGCGAGAGAAAATCTCCGTGGCTGGGTAGTTTGCCGAAGAAACCGGGGGCGGAAACTACAGGGCTGGACAACGAAACTGCTCCAACTCGGGTAGACGGAATGGGTTGGTCACGCTGCTGGCCTGTAGTTCAAAACGCGCCGTTTGGCCGCCCTGCTTAAAGGTCACTTCAAACCGGTCTGCTTGTGATTTACTCTTGATATCAGCGGTGCCGAGCAGTCTAAACCAGCTCCAGACCCCCTCCTTCTTCTGTATATGGATCTTTCCGTTTAGATCTTCAAACGATATCTGTGCCTTGCCAGAGGCGTTGGTCGGAGGCCAAACCATCTTGGTGCTGCGGCTGGGGCCATGACGATAGGTCAATTTCTGGCCATCAATATCGAGTACCACGCGCTTGATGGTTGAGGCGAGATGGGTCGGTTTCATATTAAACGTGATGCTTGGTTTTTTGGCACCCGCACTGAAAAATACATCTCTGATCTGTGCCGCACGTTCAAACTGCCGGAGGTTAGCGGTGGAGATGCCTACCGGATGGCCGCCCGCTTTACGCCAGCGCCATGGTCGCTTACTGGTGTTGGCGAATGGTTTGATCTGCTCGTTAAAAAAGGTGTCCATGATCTGACCCGGGCCAAAGAAGCGGGCAAAATCGGCTAAAGTGACCTCATTTTGGCTGCCACTGACAATGGGATAACGCCCCTGAATACTGCTCTTACAGAGCGGTAGCACATCGGCCCGCCAGATCACTGAAAGCTCAGTGCGTGTACTCTTGACGACAGTTCCCCAGCCACGGTCAGCCATGGCGAAGATCCACTCTTTGAGTGGTTTTGGTAACCGTTTGGTACGTCGCTGTAGGCGTTTAAGGGGATCTTTGCTGGTACCGGCAACACGCTGTTTGGCGGCGGCGAGTGCGGCACTTCCGCCCACCGCATCAAGATCGGCAAGATAGTTCATCAGATCGCCGAGATCCTTGATCAACCCCTCTAATGGCATGGGGGCATCACCCTCTTTTTTCATCAGCTGGTTGAGTTTATCAAAGCTCTCCTCGACCTGACTCAGCAGTGGGTCTTTGACCCCCACTGTTTGGCCATCTTCAGATATGGTGTTGGCCGCGCTCATCAGCGCCCGTAGCCGTCGTTTCTGATAGTCTGATTCACGTCCCAGATTTAGCGCGGTGCCTAGGCTACCGGCCGCAGAGGCCAGCTTGCCTTCGCCTATAGGTTGGCTCCCCTTCTCTTCCGGAAGGGTACTGAGTGTGGTGTTAACTTTAACCGCCAGTAACAGTTTGCGCAGTGGTGAGGTGGGGCTGGAGGCGATATCCAGCATCTCAACGCTCTGTGACAGATTGTTGAGCTTAACAATCTTTAGGTTATTCAACATTTGACGCCAGATGTTGATGTAGTCGTCGATGTAGATCTCCTTCAACTCCGTGATGAGCTTACTCAGTTCGACATCACTTGCCTGGCTGGTACCGGCATCGTTTTGGTAGACCCAGCGTTCACTGAGGATCTCCTCTGCCAGACGTTGCCCTTCAGGCAGGAATATCTGATAGAAACCTTTGTAGGTGTAGAGCGCCGGAATACGCCCCTGCTCAAGTGGGCCACCCTTATAGCTGAATAGCTCACCGCCGTTTCGGCCGAGCGTGTTACTGAGTAGGAAATCGAGATCACGTTTAGCCGTTGCTTGCTGCTGGATACGGGCATATAGCTGGCGCGACATCGGCACAGCGGTCAATATATGGCGTGCCTGACGGACTATATTTTGGTTGAGTGGCAGCGGTGTGAAGCGGCTGGCTAGCAGGCTCTCCAGGTGAGACAGCAATCTATTCTGCTGCTCGCTCTCACCCGCTAAGGTGTTGGACCAGTCCACCGACATAAAAAGTTTAAGATTATCTACCTGTAGATGCTCTGGCTGCCCAAGCATCAGATAAGCCTTTAGCGCCTCTAGCAGTAGTTCGGGGTGGCTACTATGTTGTAACTGCTGCTCTAGGCGGGCACCGAGTGAATAGAGGAAGCGCCCCTGAAGTAGACGCAGATAGGCGGCATTGGCCGCAGGGTCGAGTTTGTCCCCTTGATAGAGGCCGAGCCCCATCGTCAGCGGCACATCATCGGGATTGTAGTGACCGGCCGCTTGGCGCAGATCATCGAGTGGTTTGAGCAGTGTGGCAAAGTCAGTAGTTTGGTAGGGCAGCTCACTGACGCTCTGTTGATACTCTGTCACCCTCTCCTCTAACCCACCGATATTGAGCTGGTTAGTGGTGAAGCTGGTGGTCCAGCCAAGGGCGGTCAAAATGGTCAGGCCGAGCGCACCTATATAGGTACTGCGCTGTAACCAAGCACGGCGGCGCTCAACCTTCTGGTCACTGCCGACAAGATTGGCCTCAGGGAAGAGTACGCGGGTGAAGAGGTCATGGATAAAGTAGCTACGTCCACGCCCACTGAAGGCGGCTAGAGAGGCGCGGTTGAGACCAAAATTGGCCGCCAGGTTGCCCATGAGGCGATCAATCGGGGTGCCCTCTTGGGTGCCGCTGGTGAAGTAGATACCGCGCAAGTGCGGGGCATCCTGATAGCGGTTGGGTCGAAATGCCTCATCCAGGAACTGACAGATGGGCTGCTTCAGGCTGGCCATCTCCAGTGGAAAGCCGTGGATCAGGGTGCGGCGCTGGATGTCGCGCTCCTGTTGCATACGCCACAGTACACGTTCATTGAGACGGTTTAGTAGCGCATCAAATTCACTCGGTATCGTCTCGACGCCCGCCTTACTCTCAAGCTGTAGCGTACTGCCCCACACCTGATTGCGATCTTCACGACCTAAATCATCAAAAAACTCGGTGAAACCGGCCACTAGGTCGGCTTTAGTGAAGTTCATATAGATGGGTGCCTGTATGCCGAGCCGTTCATTGAGCTCTTCAATACGGCTGCGGATAGCGCGTGCGTGTTGGCTACGCTCCTCTTCGCTTTGCAGCATCAGGTCTGAGAGGCTGATGGCGATGATAATGCCGTTGATGGGGCGACGTTTACGGTGCTTTTTGAGTAGATCTAAGAAGCCGAGCCATGCGCTGGAGTCGACGGCCTCGTGGCTATCTTGTGTGGTGTAACGTCCTGCGGTATCGAGCAGCACGGCGTTTTCGGTGAACCACCAGTCGCAGTTGCGTGTACCGCCGACACCACGAATGGCGTCGCCGCCGAACTTCTCCGACAGTGGGAAGTTGAGGCCAGAGTTGATCAGTGCAGTGGTTTTGCCGGAACCGGGTGGGCCGATGATGATGTACCAGGGCAGTTCATAGAGATATTGGCTACCACTGGCCATGCCCCCTTTACCGCTCTTCTTTAAGACCCCTAGCGCCTCATCGAAACGCTCTTTCAACAGTTGCAGCTCTTCGGCCGATTGATCGCCAGTGGTATCGGCCTGGACGATACCCTCCATCATCTGCTGCTCTGTTTTGTTGGCCTTTACCTGCTGTAGCAGCAGTAGGATGATCCACAACAGAAAGATGAAAAGCAGCACACCGCCACGCACTATTTCGCTCTCTAGCGGTACGGCACCTGCGATGGCGATGAGTGGGCCGACGAACCATATGATGATGCTCAAGGCGATGATGCCGAGCAGCTGAATGACCCATTTTTTCTTAAAAAATTCGATGATAGCTTGCATCACTTTTCCAGAATGATTTCAACCCGGCGGTTGATCGCCCGGTTTTTAGGTGTGTCGTTAGAGACCAGAGGTTCGTTATCTGCGCGGCCTTCGGCGGTGATCTCTACAGAATTGCTCAGATTGGCTTGCATGATGGTGGTGACCGCCTCAGCACGGGCAAGTGAGAGGTGCCAGTTGGAGGGGAAACGCACGCTATGGATGGGCGTGTTGTCTGAGTGACCGGCAACAATGACGGTGCTGTCAGTGGTCGATAACACCTCCGAAATGCGTTTCAGCAGCGGTTTAAATTGGGCGCTGACCTGAACGCTACCGGAGGGGAAGAGCCCTTTGTTGCGCAGTCTGATGACGATATCGCTGTAACCATCAATCACCTCAATCAACCCTTCTTGGATCTCTGCGGCCAGGAGTTGGCTCAAGCGCTCATAGAGATTGCTCTGAATCGGTTTGGGTGCGAGTGCCGCCTCCACGGTGGGTGGTTGTTCGCGGCCGATCTGATTCAGCTCTTTGAAGAGCGGATCAGAGGCGGTGTTGATAAAGTAGCTGAAGACCAAAAAGGTGCTGAGCAGCAGTGCACCGGCAATGGTACCCACCACCCAGAGTGGCAGATAGTTGCGTAGCCCAGTGGTTAGTTGCTGTTTGTCGTAGCCGTGTGGTGAGAGATCACGTTCAAATTCACCGCGTTGTCCGCGGATGGCGTTGTAGATCGAATCACTGATCTGTTCAAGCTGATGTTGGCCACCCTCAACCACCCGATAGCGACCCTGAAAACCCATGCTGAGGCTGATGTAGAGCAGCTCCAGCATGTGGAGGTGGCGCCCTGGCTCTTTTAACATGCGCTCCAGGATGGCGAACACCTTCTCGCCCCCCCACGCCTCTTGGTGGAAATGCACCAACAGTGAGTTGTTGCTCCAGCTACTCTCATTACCCCACGGGGTGTTGAGTACCGTTTCGTCGATCACGGTGCAGAGGCAGTAACGAGCCGCGTGAATGGTTTCACGGTCAATGCCCGCCGATGTTGCCTTCGCTTCGTAGCGCTGTAGCTCCTGCTCAAGGCGTAGACGCAGACTGTTCACATCGGGATGAGTCAAGGTATTGCGCAGTTTGCTGATTAATGAGAGCAGTGATGAGGCGGAGGTCACCAGAGGATTGATGCCACTATCGATTGAGCAATCGGCGCTGGCTCTGGGTGGTGCGGCAGGACGAGATGGAGGCGGAGGCGGAGTTGAACCCGTTGCCCGTCGCCCACCCGGTGAAGGACGGATAACCGTGCGATCACTGTCGTCGTTAAAAAAAGGGTCGTCTGTAGTCACTGCTATGCGCCTTTTATGGCCCAGAACTCAATCTCAAGCCCGGGGAATTCACCTGCAATATGGAATGCGAAACCGCTGGAGCTTTTTAGTTGCTCCCATAGTGGACCGCTACGATCAAGTTCAAAATAGGTAAAACCGGCATGGTATGGAATCTGCCGTGGTGCCACGGAGAGTGGATGCATGGGGATTCCTGGCAGTTGTGAATTGACCAGCTGTTTGATCTGCTCGACAGGCCCCACTTTGACTTGGTTTGGGAAGTGGGTGCGTAGCAGTTCAGTTGACATCTGTGCGCTTACGGCCAGTACAAAGTTGCTGCTGCGGAGCAGATTTTTGTCATTGAGAGTCGCGACATGGATGCCATATTTTCGCGCCTGAAGTTCAATGGCTACCGCTGTCTGCTCCAATACCATGCTGAGTGACTGGCGGATGGTGTTCATCAAACCATTGAAGGTGCCTTGTAGATCTTCATGGTGATAGGGCGGAATTTTGTCGGGGCGTTTTGATCGGGAGGTGAAGGTGGTTAACTCACCGGCCATCTGAATGCCAACGCGGTAGAACTCCTCTGGATGCAGCGTGTTGATATCTGTTAGATGAGCGAGCAGAGGCTGCAAGCGGTTAACCGCCTGTAACATCATAAAGTCGGCAATCTCTGCGGCACCGCCCCGGCCCGATCCTGTGATGCGACTAGCCAGCGTTTCACCTCGATGGTGCAGCATGCCGTGCAGCTCTTCTAGATAACCGTGCAGACGGGGTTTTGCGCGACAATTTAGGCAGGGTGGGATGAACTCATCATCCAACAGCAGATTTTTATCGGCGCGCTTCTCGACCACGCGGGTGATGGGCAGGCAGATAAACTGTTCGCGTTTGTCATGCTCCAGCATCAACTGTAGATGTATCCGACCGGTCTGCAATACAGCCGCCGTGCTATTGCCCGCGTTATTGTCGGCCACTTCGGTCTCGCGGGTCAGGTAGCGGGCCAGGATCTCGGGTGTATCGTTACTATCGGTCTCAATAGTGCCTTGGCGGCGGGTAGGTAGCGAGAGGTAGATCAGAGTGTCGCGCGTATTCTCTGGGATATCCAGAATGGGCGGCGGCTCATCCTCACCACCCACATCAAAGGGGGTGCCATCCGGCAGAATGCCCCGGCAGAGTGAGAGTGATAGCTTGCCCTGGGTGAGCAGATCGTGGTCAATCTTTATCTCACGCAGGCCCCAGCTATAGGCGCGCAGTGGGCCGGCGCGAGACTCGACTAAATTTTCGATATAGCGGTCATGCTGCTGGAAATGTTGTGGGCGAAGGAACATGCCTTCGCTCCAGATAGTTTTGTTACGCCAGGTCATGCCTTAATTCCGTTATTTGATTTCAACAGTTGGGGTGTCTGGTATTTGGATCTCAGGTACCTTAACTTCAGGCACTTTAGCTTCAGGTGCTTTAATTTCAGGCATCTCCTCTTCAATCGGGGTGGGTGTTCCCGAGAGGGTGATTTTTTCGCGCTCCAGATTGACAATAAAGGTGTTGGTCATCTGTTGAGCAACCTTGGTTGAGACGCGCCATTGAGCACTGTCCAGGTCACGGTAGGCGGCGATTAGCGCGATAAAACGGGTGGCTGGATCGAGCTCATATTTGATGGTGCGATCTTCGCCCGGGCGAAATTCCAGCTCATTGCGGCTGATCAGGTCGGTGGCCAATATTTTTAGATCATTATCATAGAGGTCAAAAAAGTCACTATCTTGAAATAGTGCCTCCTTTTTCAACTCATAGAGTCGGACAATGATAGGTGAGGGTTTGCCATCTGAATTGGGGTTCAACTCATAGGAGGCTTGAAACATCATTGTTAGATAGGTGGGTGGAATCTCTTTTGTCATACAGCCACTCAGCATGAGCATGATGAGTGGAAGTGCGTAAAGAGTATTTTTTATTCTATTTTCCTTGTGAAATAACATGCCGCTCTCTCTCCTGATTCAGGATCTTGTTTTTATCCCAATGGGTGTTGATTTTCTGATGTCAGGAAAATCATTCTGATTGAGGATACTACATAGAGATCGATTCGCTTCCCACCCCTAACACGGATATTTCATAAATTTGTGCAAAGATTGCGCAGGATATTGGTTTCACAAGGAAATTTCTGGAGGAATCCGGTATCAGTGATTACAGGTGACTGAAGAAATATTTCTTGTGGAATTAATAGACAAGCAAGATCGTACATAATTTATGAATTATCCGGGTTAAATTCAAACAGGATTTATTCAGTGCTGCCTGAGGCTTTGCGCGCTTTGATTAGGTTGGCCACCTGCTCCTCATAGGCGCGGGCAAATGCCTCGCCAAACAGCTCCTGAAAGTTATCTTCTGCCTCTGCCAAAATATCCTTATGTTTTTCACCAAACTGCTCCCAGTACCACGCTTTTTTACTCTCGAGTAGGCTTTTCCCCCCCTTCTGGGTGAAGTAGGCCTCCAACGTTTTTGGTTCAAAGCGTTGCAGCATGGCGGAGAGTGCGCCTTGTATACCCGCCATGACGGCGAGTTGGTGCGCTTCGATATTATCAATCGCTTCACGCACCGCCTCTTGGGCGGGTAGGTAGGCTGAATTCTCAGCGGTGAGCAGATGTTGCAGGGCATCATCTACGTTGACGGAGAATTTCAGCGGATTATTTTCGACCGCACGGATGGTGGTGAGCTGCATGCGAAACTCACTCTTGATCTCGGCCCGTGCGCGTAGGACCTCCAATAGACCGCCCGTCATTTCGCGCATTAGCTTGCCGATCAACAGCAGCGTTTCATGGCTCTGCTCGGGGGGGATCTCCACCTTCTCAATGCCCGCTCCCTGTAAAATCACATTGAGTGCATCCCACTCACTGGCCGGTGAAGTGGTTGTGGCAGGTGCGTGGGTTGGCTGAGCCGGAGGGGGTGGCTCTGTGGCGAGTGGAGCGCTCTTTGGCTCATCAGCAGGAGGGCCGGCGGCAGGGGGTTCGGGGCCAAATGCATCATCTGGAATGAAGAAGGCGGCAGGCGATTCTGTGAATGGGGTTTCAACTGCGTTGGCGGCGGGCTCTACTGTTCCCCCCTCGCCTAGGAGGTCGATATCCCAATTGTCGGGGATACTTTGTGGTGCCTGAAAAAACTCATTGGTTGCAGCGATATCATCAATGGCTGCTGGGGTGGATTGTGAGGGGGGCGGTTTTGCTACTTCAAAGAGGAGTGAGTTGCTCTCCTCCATCGTGGGTACGGTTTTAGCCAGACCAAATGCGCTGAGTCCACTCTCAGCGGTTGAAGAGGGGGGGGCATTGAAAAAATTATCACTACTAAATGGCGATGCATCCATGGCGGGCAGTGGGCTGTCACTCATGGCGGCCGGTGTGAGACCTTCAATAACCACTTCAATAATATAGTCGCCGATAATCAGACGGTCTCCATTGTTGAGTGCGGTGCTGTTCCCGCGGCCGAGGGGTTGTGCTGCATTATTGATGAAGAGGCCGTTGGTGCTGATGTCAGTAATGTTGAACTGGCCATTTTTGCAGGCGATGGTGGCGTGTTTGCTTGAGATGAGCCGTTCTGGATCAGGCAGCACCCAGCTGTTACTCGTCGCACGCCCTAGTGAGCCACCCTGTTCAGTGTAATTGATGGACATGGGCGTAGCGGGAGGGTGGTTGCGATAGGTCGTTACAGTGAGTTGGAGATTCATTTTAAGTGGTTTTGTCGGTGGCCTGTTGCGCTCTATTTTCCGTAACTGCTGAAATATTATCAATTCTAGTTTAGCCCGAACAATTCATAAATTATGTACAATCTTGCTTGTCTATTGATTTCACAAGAAATATTTCTTCAATCACCCGTAATCACTGATACGGGATCTCTTCAGAAATTTCCTTGTGAAACCAATATCCTGCGCAATGTTTGCGCAAATTTATGAAATGTCCGGGTTAGATCTTTATGCGATATTCCTTCGCACTCTGCCTAAGAGTGTGGTGCAATTGCCACGGTAGGGTGAATAATACGCCAAAAATCTACGGATGGGGCCAAGCTATGTTGTTTAAGGAACCTCTGATTAAGTCTGGTTAAATTTAGATTGAAAACAATCATGACTTATTCAGAGTTTCTTTAGCCCGCCAAGATTGAGCGGCTCTCATACCCAACGATATCAAAGACACCCTAACAAAACTCTAAATATATCTAAATGGGTCGGCACATCATGAATAGCAACAAGGCAAGTCAACGATCCCTATCTATTGGGAACTTGCTGTTAATTATCTCTCTTGCGATACCCTCAATCGGGTACTCAGCAACCATACCCGATGCGGGGCAGCCTCGAGGACTACAGAGCCCTTTCTCTGGTTATGAGATGCCAGCACTCTCTGATGATGCGGAGACCTCCCCCTTTAGCGATTTTGATGTGCCGGAGAAGCGGGCGCGTCTGCCGGATGAGAAAACCGTTAATATCAAACGTTTTGTTGTTAAGCGTTTGATCCCCAAAGCAGAGGTTGAGGGTGAGTGTGTTGATGAGTTTTGTGCAGTGCCGTTGGAAAACCCTGATCTTGAGTTGTTGCTTGGCACGCTGCTCACTCAATATGAGAACCAATTTACCATCTTTGATCTAGAGGATGTTGCCACTCGTGTTACGCAGTTTTTCCGCCAACGTGAGCTGATTCTGGATGCCGCTTTTTTGCCGCCACAAACCGTTAAGGATCAAACGGTTTTTATTCATGTGTTGCAGGGACGGCTCGGTAAGATTACAACCAAAGGCAATGAGCGCTATTTTGATTACACACTGCTGACACCGTTTAGGGGCATGGTTGGCCGAACGGTACGCCGTGATGAGATCACCCAAGCGCTACTCAATGTGTGGGACTATCCTGGCTTACGGTTTGCGGAGCGGAAGGCGCAATTGACCTTTCTACCAGGCGAGCAGACCGGGCTGACTAACCTTGAGTTGGATGTCTCTGAAGAGAAGTACCCCTTCAATATTGCCCTCTCGGCAGACAATTCTGGTTCGGACTATTCAGGTGTCTATCGTACCCGGATAGATATCGATCTCAATGACCCAACGGATGCCGCTGACCAACTGTCGGTGGCATGGATGAACAACTTTAATCCAGATAACAGTGACTTCTATTCGATCAGCTATGAGCGGCCGGTTTTCTCATCAGATCTAAAATTCGGTATCGGTCATAGTGGCAACCAATTTGTATTGGGTCAGGAGCTTAAAGAGCTTGAAATCGATGGCTTTAGTGAGCAGAGCTATCTCTCACTAGGTTGGATAGCCAAACAGACTTTCCGCGAGCGTTTGATGTTGGGGAGTCGCCTCAATGTCAAAGAGGCGGTGACCCGACAGGCGGGGGAAACGGTGGCAATAGACCGCCTGACCGTGCTTGATCTGAATGCGGGCGGTCTCTTTTCCGATGAGTGGTTACTGGCCAGCAGCGGTTCCAGTCAGACGCTTTTTGTCGCCACCTACTCTCACGGTTTTGGTGATCTGCTCGGCTCAATGGAGGCCCGTGATGACCCCGACTCAAGCCGTCAGGGCGAAGAGGGGGAGCAGGCCGGTGCCGAATTTGACAAATTGGTGGTGGAGTTGAGCCGTAGACAGCGGTTTTTCTGGGGCACGCTACTCTCGTTGCGCCTGAACGGTCAGTACTCAGATGACCTGCTGGTCTCACTGGAGCAGATGTCACTCGGTGGGCCCGACAGTGTTAGGGCCTATCCGACGGCAGAAGTGCTACGTGATAGTGGCTATTTTGTCTCCGCTGACTGGATTTTTACGCTGCCATTTTTGACAGATGAGATGGTGCCGAAGTGGTTATCTGCGGGTCGCCAGGTCAGTTGGGAACAGGCATTGAGCTTCTCGCTGTTTGTTGATCATGCCGCTGGACAGCGCAATAATCCACTAGGTAATGAAGAGGAGTTTGCCGAACTGAGCGGTGCGGGGTTCGGCCTCAATTTCGAGACCCCGGCATTGATGGTGAAGATGACGCTGGCGAAACCTTTGGGTGATGTGGAGCCGAGTAATGAAGAGGATCCACAGTTCTTTATGAGTATGCAGTGGAAACTTTTCTAGATCGTTAGGGAACAGGAATGGGTGATATGCGTAACAGCATTAGAAGACGGAAATCTGTTATCAAACAGGCGGCTAGCCAGCCGAATCAACAGCCACAGTTTGTGCTGAAAGAGCTGACTCGCGTTATTCGAAGGGCACTGCTGCTGCCAGCCAGCATGCTACTGCTACAGCCGGGAATGCTACTTGCAGCGCCTGAAGGGGGCAATATTGTCGATGGTTCAGGCACGATCTCTACACCCAATACCACTACCACGCTGATCCAACAAAATAGCAACAGCATGGTGGTTGAGTGGCAGAGCTTCAATGTCGATAGACAAGAGCTGGTGCGCTTTGAGCAGCCCGACGCCTCCTCTGCTGTCCTCAACCGTATTCTTGATCAGAACCCCAGCCAGATTTTTGGTCGCATAGAGGCTAACGGCAAGGTCTTTCTGGCCAACCCTAATGGCTTTATTTTTGGTAAAACTGCTGTAATTAATGTCAGCAGCTTTTTTGCTGTAGCGAAAGAGATAAGTGCCTCACGCTTCATGCGGGGTGACTATAGCGAAATCTTCTCTGATTATGCGGAAGCAGGTCAGGTGATCAACGAAGGAATTATCTCTGCTGAGACGGGGGGGACGGTCTTCCTCAGTGGCAGTGTGGTGAACAATAGCGGCATCATCAAAGCGGGCAGTATTGATGACTCAGGCGGAGAAATTCGCCTAATCGGCATCGGTGGTTCAGTTGCCAATAGTGGCACCCTCGACGCTTCAGGTAGCCAGGGTGGCTCCATCACTCTTATGGGCGACAACGTTGAGCATAGCGGCACCATTAGGGCTGATGGTTTTGCTGGCAACGGCGGCACGATTGAGATTATCGCTAACGACACAACCCTGTTCACGGGTGATAGTTATGTAAGTGCCACATCTGCTGAAGGGGAGGGTGGCACAATCCACATTCTCGGTGATCAGGTTGGCCTGTTTGATAACTCAAGCGTTGATGCCTCTGGCGATTTGGGCGGTGGTGAAGTGCTTATCGGTGGTGATTACCAAGGCAACAACGCCGATATTAAAAATGCAAAAGGCACCTATATCAGCGCCAATAGTCGCATCAAAGCGGATGCCATCATAAATGGTGATGGGGGCAAGGTTGTCGTTTGGTCAGATGAGATCGCAGCTTATTATGGTGATATCAGTGCCAAGGGTGGCGCTGAGTCGGGTAGTGGTGGCTCTGTTGAGGTCTCAGGCAAGGAGATGCTTCTTTTCCGTGGTGATGTCGATACGAGCGCTGCGAATGGTGATGTAGGCACTCTGCTGTTAGATCCGGCCACATTGACCATCACCGATGAGACCAATACAAGTGTTGATCATGATGATGAGTTAACGACGACGGCCACTGTCGGTGAGATCCTAGAAGGGGTTGCCGATTCTGGTGGTAACACGGTCTCTTGGGGAGCCATTGATAGTTTAGCGGCAACTACCGCGATTACGCTCGAAGCAACGGGGCTCATCACCATCAATGATGTTGATGGTACAGCGGATGGAACCATTACCAGCAATGATCTGGTGACGCTGGATCTAACCACAGGTAGTTTGACCATCACCTCCACCGGCGGAGCGATCACCTTTGCCGATACAAATGATGTTATCCGCACCGAGGGTGGTGCGATCACCTTGCAGGCTCAAGGCGGAGATCTCACCGCTGGTGGCTTTAACACCACAGGCAACGGCGGCGGAACCTCTGGAGCAGTCAATCTTGAAGCGAGTGGCAATATCGCCCTTAGTGCCTTGGATGGTGGTATCACAACAGGTTCAGGCAGCGTCACCCTCAATGCGGGTGGCAGCATCACAACAGCAGCAAATGCCACCGCAGAGATCAAAACAACAGGCGCGGTAGATCTCACTGCCGATGCCATCGGCGCGACCAATACGCTCGATATAGATGGGGCAACGACCCTGACTATCAATGATACCGGGGCGGGAGATATCAGGGTTGATGAGCTGGTGGCAGCCACCATCGCCTCAACCAATATCACCGTGGCTGATGCCACCTCTGGCAATATCGACATCAGCTACTTCAATGGCGATGCGGTGGATATTAATAGTGGGCATCTGCTCAACAGTGTCGATCTCAACCAAAATGTTTCAAGCTTCAGTTATACCGCCACAACCGGTGATATCAGCATCACAACCATTGACGCTGGCACCGGCACAGTAAGCCTCACCTCAACAGCAGGTTCGATCACGGAATCGGCATCAGATACGCTGGTCGATATTACGGCGAGCGACCTGACACTGACGGCTGATGGTAATAATCAGGCGATTGGTGGAGCCAGTGTGGCTGCACTGGATGTTGCGTTGACAGGAGACCTGAGCGCCAGTGCCAACACCGGCACGGGTGGTATCTTCGTTAATGAGACAGTCGGTGACATCAGTGTGGCGAGTCTTGATGCAGGCAGCACCGCTGTTGAACTGACGGCGGTGACCAGCATTGATGATGCGACGGCCAATGTAGATGCGGTGACAGATATCACCGCAGCGACAGTGAGTCTGAAGGCTGCATCGGGTGTTGGTGCTACGGCAGATCTGGAGCTGAGTGGCACCTCAAATCTGACCATCGATACCGATGGCAGCTTTGAGGTGGTGACAGATACGGTGTTGACCGATCTGACCTTGACGGTGAACCCATCAACGGCGACAAATTCCACCTATCTGCTATCGGACGGCAGCATGACCTTCACACTGGCGGATAACGGCGCCGATGTGGATGTTACGGATGTTTCAGCGGTGGGCAATCTGAACTTCGGCCTAACCACAGAGACGGGTGATATCAACGTGACGACAATCGGTGCGGGGGCCGGCACGGTGTCGCTCACCGCTACCGCAGGTAGTTTGCTAGATAATGGCTCAAACATTACCGCCGGTGACTTGAACTTAATTGCCAATGCAGCGAGCGCGGCCATAGGTGGCAGTGGCGCTGAGATTAATACCGCACTAAGCGGCAGCCTAACGGCCAGTGCCAACAATAGCACGGGCGGTATCTTCATCAATCAGACGGGTGATCTGATCATCGGAGCCATTGATGCAGATGTGACCAGTGGCGGCGATGTAGAGATCACCACCACCGGCACGATGGGCACCACGGCTGCAGCGGATATCGTCGGTAACAACGTGACACTGACGCTAGCGGCCGACAATCTTCTAACGGTGGATGCAAACACCTCAATCACCGGTGAGAGCAGCGTAGCATTGGTTGCGGATGAGATGGATCTGAACTCAGCGGGTGGTGACCTGATCAAGGGTGGCACGACATTGAGTTTGCGTGCTGTAGAGAATGGCACCCAGTTGAAGATAGGTACGGCGGCGGATGTCACCGGCACCGGTGCAGCAGGCACTTTGGGCCTTGATGCCACGGATCTGGCGGCGTTGGATGATAGTTCAGGTGCGATTGAATTTGGCTCAGCGACCATCAACGGTGCAACGCTAATCGACGCCGGAGGTGCGGCGGTAACAATCAATGCCCCGCTGACCATCTACTCAGATAGTTTTGGTTTTGCAGTGGCCGGTGATGCAGTGGTCAGTGATGCCAGCGTGAGCTTGGATGCCGAGGGTGCGATCACAGATGTTGTGGGTGTCGATACCACCACGGATATTACAGCGACAACGCTGACCATAATTGACGCCACAGGGATAGGCACGTCAGCGACGGATGCCCTGAACCTGAGCGTAGATAATCTGGCCGTCACCACCACCAGTGGTGATCTCTACCTGACTGAGGCCAATGGCATCGGTTTGGGAACCGTTAATGTCGCAGCAAATGACCTGAACCTGCGTGCAATTACTGGAAATATCACCGATAACAGCTCGGATGTGACGGCCGGTAACCTCACTTTGACGGTGGATGCGACTAATGCAGCCATCGGTGCCAGTGGCGTAGGCAGTGACATCAACACCACCCTGAGTGGCACCTTGTTCGCCACTGCAAGCAGCGGTACTGGGGGTATCTTTATCAGTGAGACGGGTGATATGTCGGTGGCATCCGTTGATGCGGCGAGCGGTACTGTGGAACTTCGCAGCACAGGTGCTATTGAAGATGCCACGGCGGGTGCTGATGGCGTTACCGACATCACTGCGGCGGTGGTGTTTCTCAATGCCGCCACAGGCATCGGTGCAGCCAACGCTATCGAGTTGGCTAGCCAGACCATTACGGCGGACTCCGTGGGTGGAGATATTAATCTAGATAATCTCTCAGCATCAGCCGTCGATATCATGAGCCTCTCCACTGTTACAGGCACCCCTACCATCATCTTCAACCAGACAGGAGGCGGCAGTCTCACCATTGCAGCGGGTGGAACGGGCGTAGCCACAGGTGACAGTGGCAGCAACAACGGTGGCAATATCATCATAGATAATGCCGGTGTTTTTACCGTGAATGAGGTGATTGATACAGGTAATGGGGGGGGAAGTACTCTTAATGTCGATGGTGTGACGTTGAATGTTTCGCCAACACTAGGCAGAGGAGACATTAATCTGACGGGTACGAGCCAGGACACCATTGTAAATTCAGATCTGATCGACCCAGATACAGCGATCTCATTGAGTGCCGACCGTGACATCATCATCAATGCAGTTCTACAGACTCAAGAGACAGTGGAAGGCACGGCCTCAGATCGTGACATTACCCTCATAGCAGACACCAGCAATAATGGTGTTGGTGGTGTCTGGATAAAGGCGGATGGGCTGGTTGATTCGGTTGATAATGTAACGATCTCCGGTTCCGATATCGCAGATGCGGGTGCCATTGCGGGTGCGGGCGTTCAAATTGATGCCGATAGCACCACAGATACGAACCAAGTTGTTGCCGATGCCAATGTCACCATCACCTCTAAAGGGGCCGCTATTGCCACCGGCATGGATATTATCATTGATGGCCAGATCGCGGCAGGGCGGGTGAGTGCTGGCACCATTACCATCACCGCCAACCATGATATTTTGGTGGGCCAGGATGGCGCGGGCGAGGCGGATCTCTCCAGCAACGGCGGTAACATCACGTTGACAGCAGACAATGCTGTTGGCAACACCGGTGGTGTCATTGCCATGACTCACGGTGGCACAGATGGCGCTATCAATATAGATAGCGGGGTAGGCACGCTCACTCTAAGCGCGGATGGCAATATCACGCTGGGTGCATTGGCCACCACAAGTACCTCCACCTCGGCGGTGGGTATCATCTCCACCAGCGGTAGTGTGATTGATGGCACCTCCGGCGGTGCGACCAACATTACAGCCTCTACCGGTGGCTCCCAGATCACTATCAATGTGGGT
The DNA here is from genome assembly GCA_021647945.1 of Candidatus Polarisedimenticolaceae bacterium. Classification (GTDB taxonomy): domain Bacteria; phylum Pseudomonadota; class Gammaproteobacteria; order Chromatiales; family Chromatiaceae; genus JAKITT01. Next base: position 16,335 of record JAKITT010000007.1, on the reverse strand, counting down.
GGTGATATTGGTGCCGTCACCAATATATTTGATGAGACGGGTTATGTGCCAATTACCACCACGGCCAATGATCTCGACCTGACCAGTGGCAGTGTTATTGCGGTATCAGACACCGCCTCTCCCACCCTGACCAATCTGAATGCCAACAGTGGTGGCGCAGGAACGCTTTTGTTCACGGCAACGGGTGACATTGATGCCAGTACAACGACGGGCCTGGATGCGGCTGACACGATTGGCCTAGTCTCAACCAGTGGTACGCTGACCTTGACCAACGGCATCATCGCCGCCCATCTGCGCCTGGAAGGGACAGATATCATCCGCTTCGGCGGGGGCAACCTGGATATTGACGCTACCACCGCATTGCTCTTCAAATCGGCAACGGATGAGAGCATCACCATCTCAACAGGTCAGTTTGATGGCACCTCAGGCGGTGTTTTGGATGTCACCAATGATAGCGCTGCGCTTGAGCTGGTGGATCTGGATGGGGATAACGTAGCGATAGCCCAGACTGGGCCGGGTGCTATCACTATCACCTCTACCGGTGGTTCCATCACAGTCACCGATGATGTGACGGCCACCTCAACAGGCAGCATCACCCTGTTTGCCGATTCGGCAGCTAGCGGTGATCTTACCGTCAATGATGTCATCACCACAGACTCTGGTGATATCACGCTACGTACAGATAATGATGTGGTTTTTGGTGCTGGTGGCGATGTCAGCAGCACCAGCGGCAGTGTCGAGGTGACAGCAGATTTCGACGGTGGTGGTGTTGCCAGTGGTGCTTTGACCATGGCGGACGGCACTATCATCAATGCGGGAAGCGGCACCATTGACCTAAATGCCGATGGGGATATCGCTCTGGGTAGCCTTCAGACCAGCAGCAGCTCGGCCACGGCGGTGACTATTGATAGCAGCGAGGGCGGCATAATGGATGCCGGTGATAGCGATGTAGATATCGTCGCGGATAGTGGCACGCTGGTTATCAATGCGGTAACGGGGGTTGGCAATGGCAATGCACTCGAGACCACGATTGATGCCTTGGACGTAGACAATAGCACCTCAGGCAACATCGAAATTGTTGAGAGCAACGGCCTGACCATCAACAAACTGGCTCAAGGCTCTGCGGGTAACATCTCCCTGTCATCCATCACGGGCACCGTAATGGTGGCGGCGGGACAGTTCGGCGTAACCACGGTAGGTACAGGCACCATCTCGCTGCTGGCCGATGGCGGCGCAGCGGGTGATTTGGTGGTCAACGACACCATAAACAGCGACTCAGGCACCATCACTCTGCGAGCAGATGATGATGTCACCTTGGGTGCCGATGGTGATGTCAGCAGCACAAGTGGCAACATTGAGGTGACTGCTGACTTCGATAGTGGCGGTGCGGCCAGTGGTGCTTTGACCATGGCGGATGGCACCATCATCAATGCAGGTAGCGGCACCATTGACCTAAATGCTGATGAGGATATCGCCTTGGGCAGCCTCCAGACCAGCAGTGCTTCAGTGACAGCCGTCACCATTGATAGCACCGAGGGTGGCGTATCAGATGCCGGTGATAGCGATGGTGATATCGTCGCGGCGAGGGGCACGATCGTTATCAATGTTGCGACGGGTATCGGTGTTGCTGATGCGATAGAGACCACCGCAGGCGCGTTGAATCTGACCACCACAGGCAGCGGCGCAGCAGGCGACATTGCGATAGCAGATTCAGCCGCCCTCAACACCTCAGCAGTGACGCTGACAACAGCGGCCACAACACAGACGATTGATCTCACAGCAGCGGCTTGGGTTGTTGATACCGCATTGGATGTGGGGACAGATAACCTGGCACTGCGTGCAACCGCTGGGGATATCTCAGATGGCACAGCGGGGTCAGGTGGCATAGCGCTCAGCGCAGCCACTATTGCGTTGGATGCTACCGGCGCGATTGACGCCACCATTGTAACCGGCATCCTGGCAGCACAATCGACCGCAGCGGGCGACATCTTCATTGAAAATACAGGTGCCCTTGATGTGAATAGCGTTGCCGGTGTCAGCGGAATATTGACCACGGCCAGTGCCATTACACTCGAATCGACCGGTAGCATCACTGTTTCGGAAAATATCACCAGCCAAGCAACAGGTAGCCCCGTCACCATTACGTCAACGGGTGGTGACATTATTGGTGGCGGTGGCAGCGTCATCAGCACTGGAAATGTCACCCTGAATGCCGCTGGTGGCATCGGCATCGGTAGTGCGCTCGCTACCAGCGCAGGTGCGTTGAACCTGACCACAACCGGTATCGATGCAGCTGGCAACATCACGCTCGTGGATAGCAGTGCGATGAACACTTCAGCGCTGACCATCACCACCGCAGGCACCGCCCAGACTGTAGATCTCACTGCGGCCAGTTGGGTCGTTGGTGGCAATCTGGGCAATGCGACAGACAACCTGAGTCTGACCGCGAGCACAGGTGGCATAGAGGGTGATGCAGGCAGACTGACAGCCAATCAATTGTCTCTGGATGCCGCGACCGATATCGGTGGTGGCACCGCCGTCAATACCACGGCGACCTCTCTCAATCTGACCACCGGCGGGGCAGATGCAGCGGGTAACATCACCGTTCTAAATAGCGCTGCCCTCAATGCAGCAGCCGTGAGTCTGCTCACAGCGGGCAGCAACCAAACCATCGATCTGTCGGCAACGGCTTGGACCATTGATGCCGCACTCAATGTGGGGACAGATAATTTGGTGCTACGTGCAACATCGGGTGGTATCTCAGATGGGATTGTTGGTAGTGGTGGCAGTGCACTCACCGCAGCCACTATCGCCCTGGATGCCACTGGAGGGATCGATGTCACCACGGTGACCGGCACGCTGGCAGCAGCGTCCACCAGCGCAGGTGATATCTTCATTGAAAATACGGGTGCCCTTGATGTGAATAGCGTTGCAGGTGTCACCGGAATAGTGACTACGGCCGGTGCCATTACACTCGAATCGACCGGCACTATTACCCTCTCAGAAAATCTCTCTAGCCAAGCAACAGGCAGTCCCGTCTCTATCACATCAACCGCGGGTGACATTGATGGTGGGGGTGGAACGGTCATCACTACCGGTAATGTCACCCTGAGTGCAGCCGGTGGCATCGGTATCGGCAGCGCTGTAGTGACCCGTGCGGGCGGGTTGAATCTAACCACTGCCGGTAGCGGTGCAGCGGGCAACATCACGATTGTGGATGTAGCTTCCCTCAACACCTCCACTGTCACGCTGGTGACAGACGCTACCGTACAGGCGGTAGAGCTCACGGCGGCCAGCTGGGTGGTCGGTGGCAATCTAGGCGATGCAACGGATAACCTGACGCTGAGAGCGACAACAGGGGATATAGAGGGCGGTGCAGGCAGATTGACCGCCAATGCTTTGAGCCTGGATGCCGCCACTGATATCGGCGGCGGTACAGCCATCAATACCTCTGCGACCACTTTGAGTCTGACCACTGCGGGTGCAGATGCAGCGGGCAACATCAGCGTTGTAGATAGTGGTGCGCTAAACATCTCAGCAGTGGCCCTGATCACGGCAGGCAGTGCTCAGACGGTAGATCTCAGCGCAGCCAGTTGGGTGGTTGATAGCAATTTTGGCAATGCGACAGACAGCCTGACGCTGACAGCAACGACAGGCGATATAGAGGGCGGTGCAGGCAGACTGACAGCCAATGCCCTGAGCTTGAATGCAGCCACCGATATTGGTGGTGGCATAGCGGTTGATACCACAGCAACCTCTCTCAATCTGACCACTGCAGGTGTCGATGCAGCAGGTGACATCAGGGTGGTTGATACAGGCTCCCTGGATACCTTCACCGTCACGCTGGTCACAGACGCTAGCGCCCAGACGGTAGAACTCACGGCGACCAGTTGGGTGGTCGGTGGTGATCTGGGCAGCGCAACAGACAACCTGAAGCTGACGGCGACGACAGGCGATATAGAGGGCGGTACAGGCAGATTGACCGCCAATGCCTTGAGCCTAGATTCGGCAACTGATATCGGCGGTGATAGTGCCATCAATACCGCAGCAACCGCTCTCAATCTGACCTCTGCGGGTGTGGATGCAGCAGGCAATATCAGCGTCGTAAATAGCATTGCGCTGAACACCTCAGCGGTGGCCTTGATCACGGCAGGCAGCGCTCAGACGGTCGATCTCACCGCCACCAGTTGGGTGATTGATGGTGATCTTGGCAATGCGACGGACAGCCTAATTCTGACGGTGACTGCAGGTGATATAACAGCTGGAGCAGGTGCACTAACGGCCTATGATCTGATGTTGATCGCGAATGGCTCTGGTGCATCGATCGGTGCGACCGGGGTGGATGCCATTGATACCGTGGTAACGGGTGCGCTAACGGCATCGGCCTCCAACGGTATAGGGGGTATCTATATCGATCAGAGTGCTGCGTTGGCATTAAACACCGTCAATGCGGGCAGTGGCGATGTTGAGCTAAATGCCGGTGGTGCCATCACCGATGGCAATGCGGATGCGAGTGGTGCTGACACCACCGTCAATATCACTGCCAATAATCTCGTCATTACCGGCAATGGTGCGGTAACAGATATTGAAACAAGTGTCAGCAGCTTGGCACTAACCACTGCGGCAACCTCAATCAGCAACAGTGGTGCGCTCACACTCAATGACTCCACCCTGACAGGTCAATTGGATCTCTCCAATGATGCAGCCATCGCATTTAATAACCTCAATGCAACAGGTCAGACCGTTAACCTAACCATTGGTGGAGAGATTAGCGGTGGAACAATTACCGCTGAGACGTTGAATATTGTCGGTAATAATGCGGTGACGGGGCTTGTAACAACGGTCTCAAACTTAAGCCTAAACACAGCGGCGACATCAATTAGCAATAGCGGCGCGCTAATCGTGAATGACTCTACAGTGAGTGGTCAGCTGGATCTGAATGCGGCAAGTTTAGCGCTCAACAATATTGATGCAACAGGCCAAAACGTCAACCTTTCGGTCGGTTTGGGGATAACCGATAGCAATGGTGCAGCCAATAACATCACTGCTGACTCCCTCAGCTTAACCGCGACGCAAGGGATTGGCACAGTCGCTGATAAGCTGGAAACCAATGTCTCGAACCTCTCACTTTCAAACAGTGGGTCGGGTGATATGCAAGTGGTCAATGCGGGCGCAATGAATATCTCCTCGGTGACGGGGAGTGGCGATCTTTGGCTACAGAGCCAATCAGGCTCAATAACCCAATCGGGTGCCATCTCAATAGATGGCGAGGTCAGAGTTTTTGCCGATGTGGGTGCTATAACGATGAACAAAGGCGCTAGCACCACCACTTCGGGCAATAAAATAGTCTATACCGGCAGTCAAAATGTTACCGTTGCCCAACTAAATGCTGGCGCAGCAGATATCAATGTGACGTCTCAGAATGGGAATGTTTTAGCGACGACTGATGCAGTCAATATCACCGGAACAGGCACGGCGAATATCTACGCATTTAGTGGCGCCATTGGTACCTCAGGTGCGCCACTGACCTTTCAGTCAGGTATTAGTGTGATCAACCTTGCCTTTAGCAGCACCGCCTATATTGGTGGTCTAGGTTCCAGCGCCGCAACGATTGTCAACGATCTGCGCCAATACGAGACGAGTGGTGGCTTCCTCTCAGACTTTGCATTTGGTAATTCGCTGGTTGATGTTGCCGGCCTACAGCGTGAACTGGCGGGTCAGGTACAGGCCAGTGCGGATATACAGGTGGTTGATGCCGACTCCGCGCTGCTCAAGACGGAGACCAAAATCTTCAATATTGTCGGTGATGGTCTGCTGCTATCAGAAGATCAGTTGGAAGATGATGAGGACGAGGATGATGAGGAAGAGTTATCATCTATTCAAGATAATGGGTCAGTAACAGTGGCCAGTAGAGCGATTCAAGGATAAATTATTTAATGATTATTAATCGACAGCGGTATGTTCAGTTTGCTTTAGCGGTGCTTGTCTCGCTTCTATTCTCCACCTCGGCTTTTGCCAATGTGACGCTTGTTAGTGTGGTGCAAAACCCAGAAAACCCTGTGGTAGTGGGGAACAATGTGAGCTATACCGTCACGGTGAGTAATCCGGTAAGTGAACCTACTACCTTTATAGATATTACTGTTTTATCCGGGGTGAACATCACCCCAAATTTTAGAAATACATCGGCTAATTGTATGCTAGATGGTATCTATAACTGTGGTGAACTCACCCCTGGCAGTACGGCGGTTTACAGCTTTGAATGGGTCTCTCCACCGGCCATAGCGGACTACCCTCTTACCTTTCAGATTGGCTGTTCAGGGGCTGGCTGTATCGGAGGAAGCGTCGATCTAACAACCTCTGTTGTACTCTTCTCCATGCTGCCAGGCTTAACCACCAGTGAAAAATCGTTGGCCAATGTATTGGATACGGCTTGTGCCAGTCTAGATGAGATGGGCGAATCTATTACTACACAGCAGCAGGCACTACTGGATGCCTGTAGTGCAATTAACGCGGGAACGAGTAGTGAGCAAGTCAGCGCTATACGGGAGTTGTTGCCCAAGCAGGCCCCTGCACAAGGGACCTCCTCTATTGAGGCCTCAACTAAGCAGTTTGATAATGTCTCGTCACGGATGACCGCTCTGCGTAGTGGTGTTCAGGGGGTGAGTACATTGGGCCTGACCTTGCACTATCAAGGGTTGACGTTGCCGGGGACGCTCTTTGCCCCGCTTGTTGTAAACGCCACTGAGACAACGCATGGCGGCGGCAATGCCCTCTTTAGCCGGCTTGGCTTTTTCATCAATGGCAATATCAGCTTGGGGGAGAAAGATGCCTCAAGCAGTGAGCTGGCATTTGATTTCAATACAAAGGGGCTTACGGTCGGTGTGGACTACCGTTTTAGCGATCAGTTTATCTTAGGGGGAGCTCTGGGTTATGTCAGAAATGATACCGATTTTCAGGACTCCCGTGGATCGATGAGTGTCAATGGCCACACCCTCTCATTCTACTCAACCTACTACCATAGTGAAGCGATCTACCTTGATGCGATTGCCAGCATTGGCTTGAACCGCTTTGATAATAGTAGAAAGATGAGTTTTAGCAGCTTTAGTGGTGAAGCCTCGGGTGATACCACCGGCACCGAATACTCGCTTAGTGTTGGCGGTGGATATGACTACTACAAAGATGCCTTTAGCTTTGGCCCGTATGGCCGGATCAACTACATCCAGGCCGATATCGATAGCTATACCGAGGAGAGTGCCGTTGGCCTGGCACTCAATTATGAGGGGCAGAGTGTCACCTCTCTCAACTCTCAGGTCGGTGGTAGGGCCAGCTACGCCATCAGCACCTCTCGAGGCGTATTTGTGCCCCATGTGAGTTTTGAGTGGGCGCATGAATTTAATAATGACAGTCGCCATATCAACGCCACCTTTGTTAATGACCCGACAGCCACCACATTTAAGCTGAGTACTGATGACCCCGATAGGGATTACTTCAAATTAGGCACCGGCATCACCTCCACGCTAGGTGGCGGCAAGACCGCCTATCTCTACTATGAGACCCTGCTAGGTCAAGATGATGTGACACAACACACTATTTCGGCGGGTGGCCGATTTGAGTTCTAATGACCCCAATTAATGGCTATGGCTCAACTCCCCGCTGCTCGCCTAAAGGCGAACCTACAACCAGAATGCTGGCGGGGATGCTTACTCTATTTGTTGCTACTGGGTGGGGCTGAGAGTGAATCAACAGGAAGATGCTTTGACACGGATTCAGCTACCCGTCACAGATGGCGCTGATGAAGCCACTCGTATCCAAACGCCGGTGTCGGTTGAAAAAACAGTGGTGGTGCCCCGGCAGCACCAAGCGGAGAGTCTAGCCGAGGCAGATGATGCTACCCGGCTGGCCTCCACCGTCGCACATGACAACGATCAAGATAATACCCTCCAGCCCGGCACACTGATCAAGAATCGGTTTCAACTGGTTGAGGAGTTGGGGCGTGGCGGTATGGGGGTTGTTTTTACTGCGCGAGATCTAGTTCAAGAGGGGGTGGGTGAAGAGCACTCACTGGTCGCCATCAAGCTGCTCTCTGACTCGTTTAAGTCACACCCAAAAGCGCTGCGGATGTTGCAGCAGGAGACCAAAAAAGCGCGGGAACTGGCCCATCCAAACATCATCACCGTCTATGATTTTGACCGTGATGGTGATGCCGTCTTTATGACCATGGAGCTGATGTTAGGCGAGTCATTAGAGGACTACCTTAAAGCGAATCAAAATGGCGTCAGCAAGATTGAAGAGGTCGCGCCGATGATTAATGATATTGCGGCGGGTCTTAAATATGCCCATGCAAACAGCATCATCCACTCGGACCTGAAACCCGGTAACATATTTTTAACCGATGAAGGGGCTAAAATTCTCGATTTTGGCATCGCTCGGGCGATGATTGAGTCGGACTCAACTTCACCCGCCATTCACATGGATAGCAGCGAATCGGCAGAGGTTGAGGCGCTATTTGCACTCACCCCATCCTATGCCAGTCTTGAGATGTTTAACGGCGAGGCCCCAGACCCCGCTGATGATATCTATGCCTTTGCCTGCATCTGCTATCAGCTACTGACGGGCAGACACCCCTACCGCAGGCGTAGTGCTGAAGAGGCCTATGCGCAGGGCATGCAGCCCTCTCGTATTGAGAGCCTCAAGGAGCCACAATGGCGTGCGCTGCTGTCAGGCTTGGCGCTAACACGAAAGGAGAGAGTGACCAGTGTCAGTGACTTTCTTGATGGTTTGTTGCCAAAACGACGGGAGCCATGGAAGCAGATATCCCTCGCACTGGCTTTAGTCGCGATGATGGGCGCAGGTTATCTCCTCATTCGCCCCCCGACCATTGTTGAAGCCAGTCTATTTGAAAATCCCCCGCCTGCGGTCGAGGTCACACCTCAACTTAGTCAACAGCTGGGGGATATGCTCGAAGTGGCAGAGGTGCACATGATGGTTGGACGGCTACTTAGCCCACCCGGTGGCAACGCTTATAACGAATACCAAAAGATACTGGAACTGCACCCCTATGATCGCAAGGCAATTGCCGGTCTAGAGGGGCTGCTTGAGCAACTGGCTCAGCTCGCGATGCAGTCGATAGAGGGGGGCGATCTTGAGCAGGCGAGGAAGTTTGTCAGTGAAGGGTTAAATATTTATGCAGATCATAAAAAATTACAGACCTTAGATGGTCAATTAAAAAAGCTGGAGAAGGGATGAATATGCACGCTACATCACATCAATCGGAGGCTTCGGTTTGGCCACGGCTACGTGGACTTATCCTCATTGCTACGCTGTCAGGTGGGCTGAGTGGCTGCGTTACAAGCCCTGTAGAGAGGAGCGCACTGGATGAGATTCAGGGCAGAGTCTCCGCTGATCAACTCATGCCGGTTGACTGCCTGCTGCCCGCACAGGTGCGAAAACTGGGGGCCAAGATGGTCTACCTTGCCGCGCGCAAGGCGATCAAAACTACCGCCCTGGTGTGTGAAATTCGTGGCGGGGAGTATGTCGCATTTGATCGGGCCGATTATCGCACCTCGCTCAATGTTTGGCTGGAGCGGGCGCATCAGGGCGATGCCGAGGCGCAGTCCTATGTTGGCGAGATCTATGAGAAGGGCCTAGGTCTGCCAAGTGACTACAAAACAGCCTTTGTCTGGTACACCAAGGCCGCCGAGCAGGGTTATTCACGCGCTCAGATCAATCTAGGTTATCTCTATGAGAAGGGTTTAGGTGTAAAGAAGAATAGCCTGACTGCCTTCAATTGGTATCGTAAAGCCTCTGGGGTTGATGGCAGTGAAATTGACTACGCCGCCGCGATTGAGGTTAAAGCCGCCTCGCTGGCGCAAGAGCAGAATGCACTGCTGCGGCAGGAGATAAACCGACGCACAGCGGATATCAAACAACTCAAATCCTCTCTCACGGTGGCCTATCAGGCTTCGACAGAGAGTAGAGTGGCACTGGACATATCCAAGCAGCAGTTGGTGAATTTGCAGCGCCAGCTGGAGAGTAGCTCAGAAGAGCCTCGCATAAATGAGCTTAAACGCAGCTATGCGGCACAACAGCAGAAAGTTACCCAGTTGGAGAGCCGTCTATCGCAACTAGCCGACGATGCGGCAAAAATGACGCGGACGCTTGATAGAAAATCCTCACAAGTTAGCCAGCAAACCACCCTCTTAATCGCCGAGGATACCCTTGGACCATCCATCGAGGTATTTGATCCCTCTATCGTCATAACGCGAGGCGGGTTACCAAAAGTACGGGTGCGCTCAGGGGGTAAGGTGCGTGTCATCAGTGGACGGATTGATGCCCCATCAGGGCTCAAAGCAGCCACCATCAATGGGCAGGCAATCACTCTCGATAGCAGTGGTCTGTTTAACGCCGCAGTCACCATCTCAGAGGGTGAAAAACGTGTGCTGATTCAGGTGATTGACCAATCGGGTCAGCGCGCCGAGTTCTCTTTCATGCTCGTCACCGAGCAGCGTGCGAAGAGAAGAGATGTTGATGCCACTCACCTCAGCCGTGTTGCTGGCTCAGTTGATTTTGGCCGCTACTACGCCCTCGTCATCGGCAACAATGAGTACCAGAACTACTCACCGTTACAGACCGCCATCAATGATGCGCAGAGTGTGGCCAAAATTCTTACCGAGCAGTTTGGCTTTGATACCCGATTTATTCGCAATGCCGATAGATACACCATTCTCTCCGCGCTGAATGAGGTCAAAGGCAAGCTGACAGAAAAGGATAATCTGCTGATCTACTACGCCGGGCATGGCGAGCGTGACGTCACCACGTTACAAGGCTATTGGCTGCCGGTCGATGCCGAGCAAGAGAATAGCGCCAATTGGATCTCCAACTCCGCCATCTCAGACCTGCTCAATACCATGCCAGCAAAACATATTCTTGTGGTTGCAGACTCCTGCTACTCAGGCTCCATGACGCGCAGCTCTGTGGCCCGGATGGATATCCAGTTAGATGATAAACAACAGGAGAAATGGCTCAAAGTAATGGCAAAGACCGCCTCACGCACAGTACTCACCTCAGGCGGAATCGCCCCAGTGCTCGATAGTGGCGGCGGTGCCAACTCCGTATTTGCCCGTGCCTTTCTTGACCAACTAGAGGACGCAAATGGACTGATTGACGCCTATAAAATCTATCTTAACGTCTCCCCTCAGGTACAAAAGAACGCCGCCTCAATCGGTTTCAAGCAGTCACCCACCTACGCACCGATTAAATTTACCGGCCATAGTGGCGGTGAGTTTATCTTTGTCAAAAGCAGTGGGTAACCCGCTCAATCAGAGTAGATGATTTCGCCACCTCTTTTCATCATCTGGTGAAAGCTGGCATTTATCCAGTTGACTGGGCGGGTGGTTATGAGGGGGTTTTGGCGTACCATGATTAAATTCATTCGGCGCAATGCCTTTCAGTTATTGCGCCCTACGAGCTATTACTCCCTACAGCCCTCATTTCAATAAGCAGGGTCTTGCCAGGTTTTTAAGTTGACACAGCTGATGGATGTGAATAGTGTTTTGGTAAATTATCTGGCGAATATGCCTGATAACATGTTCGTTATCGTATTATCAGGGCGAAGTTGCCTGAATTGGGGTGCTTATCAGGCAAATATGCCTGATTTCCAGTTTAATACCACGGGGAAACCGGGCAAATGCGCCTGATACTAATAAGTTAGGCGTAAAACGCCCGGCGTCTACTTTTATTACCAACATTGGGCGAGGAGAAATAAAGATGAAAAAGATTATTCTGGTTACAGCATTTCTGGCATTAAATTCTGCCGGCGTTCATGCACAAGCATGGCGTGATTGTGTTCCAGGCTCTATTGGCCCTGGAGGTTGTAATTCAATAGGTCCAGGTGGCGGTCAATCCATTGGCCCTGGAGGCGGGCAGTCAATCGGCCCTGGTGGTGGTTTGTCGATAGGCCCGGGTGGTGGCCAATCAATAGGCCCCGGAGGTGGGCAGTCTATTGGGCCGGGTGGTGGAAAATCACTTCTACGAGATAGAAGCAGGGGATTAAATACGGACACCATGAGGCCCTACTCGAACCCCTATAGTAATTACTAAAGGAGGAAATTATTGGCTGATTTTCTATGCTATGCAAATTATGCAATAAAGATAAAAAACTAATGAACTCACATATTATTCCTGAGTTCATATATAAGTCGCTATACGATGAAAAACATAGGTTCCATGTCATTTCTACCTATAAACAAAAGGATAGAGAGAAAGAGCAAAAAGGTATTAGAGAAAGGCTGTTGTGCATAGATTGTGAGCAGCACATATCAAGATATGAAAATTACGCAAGAAAGGTGTTGTTTGGTGGTGTGGAAATTACCGTTCTTAATGAGGATGGTGGAATAGTTGTATCTGATATTGATTACAAGCTCTTTAAGTTATTTCAACTTTCTATACTTTGGAGGGCGTCAATATCAAATCACAAGATGTTCAAAGATGTCAGTCTTGGTCCACATGAGTTAACTATCAGAAAAATGCTCATGTCTAATAAACCCGGTACAGCAATAGAGTATTGCTGTGTAATGATGGCAATAAAAGCCGGGGAGGATACAATGAGTAGTTTTATCGACCAGCCAGAGAAAAAAAGAATAAACGGGTATGTTGTATATAGGTTTATATTTGGGTCAATTGCATGGTTATATTTTGTGGCATCTCATAATGTACCAAAGATAATAAGAGGGTTTGTTTTATCTGAAACTGGTACGGTGCGTATGGCAATCAAAGATATTAAAGACATGGATTGCATAGCAGGGTTTGCGCGTGAAGCTCAAAATATGGGACGTTTCCCAGATGAAATCGCCTAACAAAAGCATACACTCGGACTGGAAAAAGCGGCGCGGCTTTCGCTGCGCTACAGCCACACCACTTTTTCCAGCCGGTGATGCTAAGCGTTAGCACAACATAAAAAATCACCATCTGAGCTTAGCTTTGCTAAAATATGAAAATGACAGAGCAAATAATGGGCATCATAGGCAAGTCAAAAGAACTGGCAGATGTGGTTCGTGCAGTACCAAGCAGATTTGCCCGCGCAGTTCCGTGATGAAGCTCCTGTCAATTTATTAAATGTGAATGAAAGCCAGTCAAAATGATAAAAGATTTTGGTTCAGTGAAACAAAATGACAAAAAACATTTACTCATGCGGTATGTGCAATACCGAGCAAACTTGCCAGCACAGTTCCGTGATGTGGCTTCTGTCAATTTATCGAGTGTGAATGAAAGTAAGTCAAAATAATAAAAGCCTTTGGCTCAGTGAAATCGTATGGCAAATAATAGTGCAAAATCAAACAATTAAAATGTTATCTCTTTGTGGTAGAGTCACAATAAATAACAGAGTTGTTTTGCCCGTATTGAGTAATAAAAAAGTGCTAACAAATGCATCAACCTGACCCGCTTCCGTGCTGTTTAAATTGTGCTCACCGCTACGCTAGCACAATTCAAACAGCGCTCCAGCGGTCAGGTTATGCTAAGCGTTATGCAAAAAAGACGGAGTAATAGCATGAAAACTATATTCGTTGCTGTACTGCTGCTTGTCTTATCCGGCTGTGTTTCGACACACATGAAGCAGTACATGGGGAAAGATATTCGTGAAGTAATACTCGACAGTGGCCCTCCATTAAATGCATTAGACATGGGTAGTGGAGTAAGGGCTTTCCAGTTCAGGTGGGGAGGTGGAACCTACAGCATCCCAAGAACCACGACAACAGACGGCACTATAACCTCTGTTGGCAATAGCGCGTGGCTTTCTTCAACCTCGATTACAACTGGAGGTGGTGTTGCCCATAGTGAAGGATGCTTAATAAGTTATATGACGACATGGGACAGCACTCGTCAGATATGGGTTGTCACAGACATCAGATATCCAAAACGACTTGTATGCTAGTGCGCCTAATAAACCCCATTTTAAAACCCCGATTATTGGCAACATTATGCAAAAAAGAGGAAAAGCAAATGGCATCAACAAATGAGCATAAATCACTATTCCATAAATTAAATGCGGCACATAAAGATCTAGCTGAAGTAGAAAATAAGCTGAATTCAATTGATTACTCAATCATGCCGCACGAAGAAGCTGAGAAACTAACTGACCAATGCAATGAAATATCAAACAAAATTAACCAGATTTGCGCTCTTCTTGAGAAAAATGTGCGCGCATTCTCGCAATGATCTTATCTAAACCAGCAATTCTTGCTGTGCAGTTGTCTATATTTTGAAGCTCAGTTCCATCTTCAAGCGGGACAATATATAGACCCATGCTTTCAAATCTTTTTTTGGCTTCTACAAGGCTTTTTCTAGCTTCTAAAAGGTTAAGTATAGCTTGTGGTTCTTCGCTCATATCTATGCCCAATAAATTGCATAACAAGCAAAATCCACGCAGACTTGCTGCTGTGGTGCTTGTTTTTAAGTTAGCTGCATTCTTTCATTTAACTGCGTGCGGAAGGTGCAGCGTAACCTTCAGCAAGCAGGTGATTTTGGACGTTAGCACAGCATAAAATCACCACCTGCGCTTAGTTTTGCTAAAAAAAGAATGGAAATGGCAGAGCAAATAATAGGCATCGGAGGTAAGTTAAAAGAGCTTGCATATGCAGTTTGCGGAATACTGAACAAACTTGTCAGCGCAGTTCCGAAGATGGAGCATTTTTCAATTTATTGAATGTGAATGAAAGTAAGTCAAAATGATAAAAGCCTTTGGCTCAGAGAACCCGAATGGCAAATAATGGAGGCAGATCAAAATCACTCAAAATAAAAATAATGGCTCATGCAGCAAATGCAATACCGAGCAAACTTGCCAGCGCAGTTCCGTGATGGAGCATCTGCCAATTTATCGAGTGTGAATGAAAGCAAGTCAAAATGATAAAAGCCTTTGGTTCAGTGGAATCAAATAGCAAATAAAGGTGATAAGCCAAACCATGAAAATGCCATCTCGTTATGATAGGGTTACAATAAATAACTGCGCTGTTTAGGCCGTATTGCGCAACAAAAAGGTGCTAACAAAAGCATCAACCTGACCCGCTGCTGCGGCGTTTTTTTGTGCTAAAAAAGCCTAGCACAAAAAAACGCCTCCACAGCGGTCAGGTTATGCAAAACGTTAGCACGGTATAAAAAACTACCATCTGAGTTTAATTTTGTTAAAAGAGAGATGAAAACCGGAGCAAATAATTCCCATCAGAGGCAAGTCAAAAGAATTTGCAGATGCGGCTTAATGTAATACCGAGTAAACTTATCAGCGCAGTTCAGAGATGGCGCATTTTTCAATTTATTGAGTGTAAATAAAAGTCAGTCAAAATAATAAAAGCCTTTGGTTCAGTGAACCCGAATGGCAAATAATTGAGGCAGATCAAAATCACTCAAAATAAAAATAATGGCTCATGCAGCAAATGCAATACCGAGCAAACTCGCCAGCGCAGTTCCGTAATGCGGCTTCTGTCAATTTATCGAGTGTGAATGAAAGCAAGTCAAAATGATAAAAGCCTTTGGTTCAGTTGAATCAAATAGCAAATAAAGGTGATAAGCCAAACCATGAAAATCCCATCTCGCTGTGATAGTGTTGCAATAAATAGGGGAGTCGTTTTGCCCGTATTGAGTAACAAAAAAGTGCTAACAAAAGCATCAACCTGACCCGCTTCCGCGCTGTTTGAATTGTGCTTACCGCTACGCTAGCACAATTCAAACAACGCTCCAGCGGTCAGGTTATGCAAAGCGTTAGGCTCAGGCGTCAGCCTAGCTGTATTTCCATTAATTTAGGCGCAAAGGAAAAAATAATGAAAATCAAGATATTGGTTTCGTCTTTTATGTTAACAGTCTTTCTTTCTGCTTGTGGTGGTGGCAGTGGCAGCGACGATTCTCAGGATGGTGATGAAAATTCATCAGGGAGTACTACAGGAGTAATAACACTATCAGGAGATGACACGACTATAGTTGGTACGCAATTAAACACAGGGTTTGTTGGTACTTCGTTGGCTGCTGGATCACAACCTGATTACATTGTAATTGTTGATCAAGCAAGCACTGTCACATTTACTCCACCCAATGAACTGATTCCTAGCCCAGCCGACCCAAATAATGGATTTGTTCTAGCCGTTATCAGTAGTGTCCGGTTAGGTACTTGCATGTAAACCCTCCGGATTTCGAGAGTCTACGTCCCCAGGATCTGGTGGTGCGACCTGTGATTCTCGGGTTTCATTGAGGATTTTGGTTCGCAGCTCTCTCACGCGCTTTATAGAAACGCATTCATCATGTTCCTCATGGCAGTAAATAGCTAACAGAAGATAGGTGATCAAGCCGGAT
>JAKITT010000074.1 GCA_021647945.1 Candidatus Polarisedimenticolaceae bacterium | reverse complement strand
TTAGTTGACCCCGTACTGCTCACGATAGGCATTGATGGGGGTGAGTGAGGCGCTATCTCCCTTCTCTTCTAGATACTCAATGAGGTGTTCCAGGCGAACGATAGCGGCGACGGGCATGCCAAAGTTCTCCTCCACCTCTTGGATGGCAGAGGTTGTACCTGTTCCACGCTCTTGGCGATCCAATGCAATGATCACGCCCGCAGGGATCGCCCCATGTTGCCTGATGATCTCAACCGACTCACGCACAGAGGTGCCGGCTGAAATGACATCATCAATAATCAGCACCTTGCCCTTCAATGGACTCCCCACGATGTTGCCGCCCTCGCCATGATCCTTCACCTCTTTGCGGTTGAAAGAGTAGGGGATGTCGATATTGTGGTGTTCAGCCAGTGCGGCGCAGGTGACGGCCGCCAGTGGAATGCCCTTGTAAGCAGGCCCGTAGAGCAGATCAAACTCAATGCCAGAATCGACAATGGCTTGCGCAAAATATCGGCCAAGACGGGCTAGACTGACACCCGTATTGAAAAGACCGGCATTGAAGAAGTAGGGGCTGATGCGGCCAGACTTTAGAGTGAACTCACCGAAGCGCAGCACATCGACGCTGAGTGCAAAATCGAGGAACTCGTGTTGATACTTTTGCATGGGGTTTCCTGCTGTCAAAAAATAGTTAGCCCATTGTAACCGGAAGCGGGGCAGTGCTAAACATCAGGTTGCCGGTTTCGTTATACTGCGCCCATCGATAACCACTGTAGATAGTTGATGCCTACTCGCTTGCCCTCTCTGATAAAAACGGTCTTCAGCGGCCGGATGTTGATCACGCTGCTGATGGGTTTCTCCAGTGGTCTGCCACTGCTGTTAACCATGTCGGTGTTACAGGCGTGGATGAAGCTGGAGGGGGTTGACCTCAAAACAATCGGCCTGTTTGCCCTGGTTGGCCTGCCCTACACCCTAAAATTCCTTTGGGCACCGCTGCTGGATCGCTACAGTCCCAGCCTGCTGGGCCGCCGACGCGGTTGGCTACTATTGGCACAGATCGGCCTGATGCTCTCCATCGTGCTGCTCGCCTTCACCTCGCCTGCTGTGAGTCCACTGAGTGTCGCTTTTGCCGCATTGCTGCTCACCTTCTTCTCTGCCAGCCAAGATATTGTTATTGATGCCTATCGACGCGAGTCACTGAGTGATGAAGAGCTCGGTTTTGGTTCATCACTCTACGTTAACGGCTATCGCGTCGGTATGCTGCTCGCCTCAGGTGGCGGACTGATCCTGGCTGACTTCATCAGCTTCACTCAGGTCTATCTGCTGATGGCTGGATTTATGTTGATCGGTGTTGCCACTACCCTTTTTGCACCCGAGCCAGAGGCTGTTGCGGGCAAACCCCAGACCCTGCGTGAGGCGGTTATCGATCCGTTTGTCGAGTACTTCAGCCGCCGTGATGCGTTGCTGATTCTGCTCTTTATTCTGCTCTACAAGGTGGGTGACACCATGGCCAGCCACATGAGCATCCCCTTCTATCTTGATATCGGTTTCTCAACCAGTGAGATCGGCTCCGTGGTGAAACTGTTTGGTTTCTGGGCCACTATTCTGGGCGGGCTGCTGGGTGGTCTGTTGATCATCCGCATCGGTATCTACCGGGCGCTCTGGTTCTTCGGTATCTTGCAGGGGTTATCGACTGCAGGCTTTGCTCTGCTAGCGATGGTGGGTTACAGCCTAATTGGTTTGACCGGAGTTATTGCCTTTGAAAACCTGACGGCCGGAATGGGCACCGCTGCGTTTGTCGCCTTCATGGCCAGTCTCACCAACAGACGTTTCACTGCCACCCAGTATGCGCTGCTGAGTAGTTTTATGGGTATCCCGCGCGTATTTGTTGCTGCACCTACCGGCTTCATGGTTGAGGCGATAGGCTGGGTCAATTTCTTCATCTTCTGCTCACTGATTGCCATCCCGGGTCTGATGTTGCTTTGGTGGTTACGCGGGCGTGGCATGATGCAACAAGAGACCGTTAGATGATTGAAGTGGGTTATCTCGGCGCTTTTCTGGTCGGCCTGCTGGGGGGCGTTCACTGTGTCGGTATGTGTGGCGGCATTGTGGGTGCGCTCACCTTTGGTCTGCCGCAAGAGAGACGCAGCTCTTTTGCCGCTATCCTGCCGTTTCAGCTGGCCTATAATCTAGGTCGCCTGATCAGTTATAGCGTCGCAGGTGCGATCATGGGCGGGCTGGGCATGATGCTTAACCAGTTGATGCCGATCTATCAGGTTCAGCAGGCGCTATATGGCATAGCCGCTGTTTTTATGATTCTGCTGGGCCTCTATCTGGGTGGCTGGTGGAGCGGCTTGGTACGTATCGAAAAGGCGGGTGGCTTAATCTGGCGACGTATCGAACCGCTGGCCAAACGTCTGTTGCCGATCAGTCACCCTGGTCAGGCGCTGATCTTAGGTCTGGCCTGGGGGTGGATCCCCTGTGGTCTGGTCTACAGTGTACTGATCTGGAGTGTCTCGTCAGGCGGTGTGCTGGAAGGGGCGGGACTAATGCTCGCCTTTGGCCTGGGTACACTGCCCAATCTCATCGCTATGGGCTTCGCTGCTACCGCGTTATCGCGTTGGAGTCGGGATATTCGTGTTCGCCGTTTGGCAGGGGGGATGGTGATCTCGTTTGGCTGTTACGCATTGTGGCAACTGTTGGGCCAGTAACAAAATTCCTGAGGGCAGCCCCTGGCGGCGTTAAAAATTGACTCATAATGCTCATTTACTACATGTAAACTCCGCTTTGTCGCCAATTTTTGCCTTGCCAGGAACTACCTCAGGAGTTTTGCAAGAGGCTCAGTAGTCACAGTTCAACTCTACGCCATCAGGTCTCTCTGTTTTAAAAGCACCACTGCGAAGGAAGTTAATCACCTCTTCAATAACACGATCATTTGTCATTAAGAATGGATGCGTCGCTGGCAATGTAATAAACCCACACATACCGGCGACTTTTGTCCCCTCTACAGAGACTTTCCCGTCATCAGGATTGGGTAGGAACGTGGAGAGAATGAGGTTTATTGATTGTGTCCCTGCAATTACACCCAACTCAAAATTAACCGGCCCTAAACTTCTGGGAAGATCATCTTCCTGTGTGCCTAGCGCCATACCCGCAGGGCCATTGAAGAGTTCAAATCCTGGGATATTTTTAATCTTGTCCACCACCTCACTGCCTTGATTGGGTGGCCCCAACATGACCACCCTTTTGATCTCTGTTGTTGGGCGATTTTTAAAATAGAAGCGTACTAATATGCCCCCTAAGGAGTGGGTGACGATATTGATGGGGGAGGCGTTGTTCTCGTTGCATCGCTTAATGCCTTCACCTACTGCGATCTCTGACAACTCATTGATGGGCTTTTTACGAGATGGGTAGTCAACGTTGACTACGAGATAACCTTCAGCATTGAGCTTTGTTTCCAGCTCCGCCATCGAACCTGCTGTTCGGGCCAAGCCGTGAAGCAGTATCGCGCACTCAGCTGAGAGCGCGCTGCTGGTTGCCATGAGCAGTACTAAAAATGTAAATATATTTTTAATACGCATGATTTGATCAGAGACTCCTCAATCGCTGTGGGTCTAATTCCCCGCTGTAGGTGCGGCTTCAGCCGCATACGTTCGCCTTACAGGAATTGTTCCCAACAATTCCACCGCATTTGCTCCATCCATGGAGGTCAAGGCGAACCTGCAAATGGAATACCCCGTCTGTTTACGGCGGGAATTCTTATTAATGGAGGTGGCCTTTAGTCGATAAAAAATTCTTGATTCAGCTTGGCGGTGTATTCCCGTGTGGCACCTTCCGGTTTCACTTTCAGTATAAAACGAACTCTTTCGCGATTGGTGACGGGGAAGTCACTGATGTAGTAGATCGCATCACCTTCGCGTACCTCTCGTAGTTCGATCTCTTTTAGTTGGCCAATCAGATTGGTTGCCTTGACGGTGATTGTTGCCGTGACGGCAGTGCCCATGGTGCCAGGCTGGTCTTTGATCACAGCGATGTTGAGCAGGCCACGCTGACGGCTGCGTTTGATACCGTAGGCCTTTGCAACCTCTGGCAGCAGCATCTCAGTGGAGAGAGCGTTGTGGTGAATGGTGTAACCCGGTATGGCGGTGCTGTTCTCGGCCAATAGAGCAGATGAACAGAGGAGTGCAAATAGAGCAATAAGGGATGGCAGGGTTTTCTGTGTCACGGGTGACTCCAAATGGAAATAGTTACGACGCATTATCAATGATCTGCTTTGTTAAGGTAGATGAGTGCAGCGATAGGTTGCGATCTCACCCAGCAAGTTTGGTAGTAGTGTATGACCTGCGATAGGCTGATAGGCATAGTCCACCACCGATCGCTCTAACAGCTGGATGTTGCGCTGTTGGCAGAGTGCCTCAAAATCCTTCAGGGTGCAGAGATGGATGTTCTGTGTGTTGTACCACTCGGCAGGCAAGGCTTTTGAAACTGGCATACGGCCGCCAAATGCCAGCTGCAAGCGGATGCGCCAGTTACCAAAGTTGGGGAAGGTGACAATGCCCTCTCTGCCAACCCGTAGCACCTCTTCCAATAGCTGGTCGGGAAAGTGGAGGGCTTGTAGGGTTTGCGTCATGATGACGTAGTCGAAGGCTTGGTCGTCAAAGTCACTCAGGCCCGCATCAAGATCTGCTTGGATTACATTCACGCCGTTACGGATACATTGGATGATGTTCTCCGGATCGATCTCCAGACCATATCCCTCAACATCTTGCTCCTCTTGTAGGGCCTTCAGTAGTTTCCCATCACCACAGCCGAGATCGAGTACGCGCGCTCCGGGTTTGATCCACTGACGGATAAGCGAGAGGTCAGAACGTAATTCACTCATGTGGAGATCTCATTGGCCACTCTCTCCATGTAGGCGTTGAGTGCCTCCATATAGAAGGGGATCGGCATTAGGAAAGCGTCGTGGCCATGCGGTGCATCAATCTCAGCATAACTGACGTGCCGTTTGGCATCGGTCAGTGCCTTGACAATTTCGCGTGAACGGGATGGAGCAAAGCGCCAGTCGCTGGTAAAGGAGATGACCAAAAAATGGGCCTGGACGCGACTGAAAGCTTTGGCAAGACTGTTGTCGTAATCGGCAGCGGGATCAAAGTAGTCGAGCAGCTTGGTCATCAACAGATAGGTGTTGGCATCGAAACGGTCGACAAAACTCTGTGCCTGATGGCGCAGGTAGCTCTCGACTTGGAACTCGACATCGTAGTTATAGTTGAAGCTCTCATCACGTAGTTCACGATCAAATTTGGCGCGCATCGCATCATCTGAGAGGTAGGTGATGTGGCCCAGCATACGTGCCAACTTTAGCCCGGTACTGGGGATAGTGTTGTGTCCGTAGTAGTGCCCACCATAAAATTCAGGATCAGTGCGGATCGCTTGACGCGCCACCTCGTTGAAGGCGATATTTTGTGCCGACAGGCGTGGTGCCGAGGCGATCACCAATGCATGTCGCAGTGATGAGGGGTAGTCAATGGCCCACTGAATCACCTGCATGCCGCCGAGGCTGCCGCCGATGATGGCCGCCCACTGATTGATACCGAGCGTTTGCATTAGACGTTGCTGACTGTTGACCCAATCTTTTACCGTGACGATGGGGAAATCGGGGCCGTATGGCAACCCCGTTTCAGGGTTTGGCTTGTTGGGGCCGCTAGAGCCTTTGCAGCCCCCTAGATTGTTTGGGCAGACAATAAAAAACTTATTGGTATCAAACGGTTTACCAGGGCCAATGCAACTATCCCACCAGCCCGGCTTACTCTCATCCATGCTGTGATAACCGGCAGCATGGTGATCACTGGAGAGGGCGTGGCAGATCAACAGCGCATTGCTGCCTTTGCTGTTGAGGGTGCCATAGGTTTCAAAAACCAGCTCATAGGAGGAGAGGGTGCGCCCACTGGCTAGCTTGAGTGGTTGATCAAATGTTAATAATTGTGGTTGAACCACTCCGACGGAGTCGGCCGGAATAGACTTAGGCATCAGACAATCTTGTATATGTAACGGGTTTATAGGCCAATAAATCAGTTTAATGATTGAAGCATTGAGGTGCAATAGCTCCTTGCATATATAACCAGTATGGTTTTTGCGCTCGCTGACCGCCATGGAGAGCAAAGCGAGGGCGGTTAGTCCCTGGTAGCTGTGAGGCCGCACCATATACCCGTCGTGCGCGAGCGCCAGAGGGGATATGAAGTAGGCATCTGAACACAGCGTAGAGCCAGTGACCAGGACGTCCAGGGCATAAAAGCTGTCGAAGATCGATTGCAAAAGGGTGACTGGGATGTCCCGTTTTGTATCATGAGATCAAAGACTCACTTGATCTTTTAGTAAGGAGATCGCTTAATAAATAAAAGGGGTATCCACTCCATTAGCCTAATATGGCTGTAGGTGCACATTCATGTGCATGTTTGCAGGTTCGGCTGGTCGCATAAATGCGACCCTACACGAGCATAAAGTGCCTGGAGTGGAAAAAGACCAATGAAATGGATACCCCCTCTATAAATAATAACCATTAATGGGACTAGTGATCAAAATGTGCTTAGATATCATCTCGTTTGCTGCTATCCAATTAAATAACCAGCGCTGTGGTCTCTCAATTTAATGGCTGATTTTAAAGCTAAAAGCAGGTGGAATAGCTATCGTCTTGTTGCGATCATGCTTTTTATCGCCTTGGCGATCGGCGCGGTTGCCCTCTTTGTTTTGAACCGGATTGAGACCGCCACCCGTGTTGAGCTTGAGCGCTCCCTGCAATCGACACTCAACATGACCCATAGTGCCCTTGAAGAGTGGCGCAATACGCAGCTGAAATTAATCAGCTATGAGGTCAAGGATCGAAACGAACTCTCAACGTTGGTTGAGAGATTGCTTGTAGCCTACCGAAATGGCGAAGAGCTTCCTGGAAATATCAATCTCAAACTGATTCGGGAGCTGTTGCAGCCGATTATCAGAACGTTCAATTACCAAGGTTTCTTTGTAATCGCTCCCGATATGACGAGCATCGCTTCGCTGCGCGATAGCAATTTGGGAGTAAGAAATCTGCTGGCTGATGAGGGGGCTTTTTTAGAGCAGATTTTTCACGGTAGTGAGCAGTTTAGTCACTCAATTGAATCAGATGTTCCCCTACCAGATAAAGATGGCCATTTGCTAGAGCGGCAGCCCACCATGTTCATTGCAGTGCCTATCAGTGATGCACAAGGCGTCAATATTGCGGCGCTGGCCTTTAGGATTGCTCCCAACCAAGACTTTTCACGCATTGCTAGACGGGGCCGCTTTGTGCAGACAGGTGAAACCTACTTCTTTGATCAGCATGCACACCTGATGTCTTTCTCTCGCTATGAAGCGCAACTTCATGAAATCGGTCTGCTTAAAAAGGGTGAATCAAGTCTACTCAATCTAAAAATAAATGATCCAGGGGGGGATTTGACACGGGGGTATCACTCTACATTACCTATTGATGTGTGGCCTTTGACACTGATGGCCAAAGAGGCGCTTGCCGGGCGTTCGGGGATGAATTTGGATGGTTATCGAGACTATCGTGGAGTGATGGTTGTGGGTGCTTGGATTACCCCATATGTGAATGAAAATGTGGGTATTGTCACTGAGATTGATAAGGCAGAGGCCTACGAGGTCTTTAATATAACCCGCCAATTGCTGTTGGCGGGGTTGCTGGTGACTACCCTGCTATTGCTGCTACTGACGGCAATTATTGCAAGTGGTCGCAGGCGTGCCATTAGTTATGCAAATGAGGTGACAGAAGAGTTACGTCGCAGTGAGCAACACTTTCAGTACCTGGCCCACCTATCGGATCTTCTATTGAGAACAACCAGTGTTGATTCGATGTTGGATGTAGCCACGCAAGAGGTTAGACGTATTTTTGCAGTGAAATTGGTCTGGTTGCTACCACCATGTCAAGGGGAGGGGGGAATCTGTTATGCACCCATCGAGGTGGTATCTAACGGCTGTAGGCCCGATATAACTACTAAAATGGCGAATAAGAGAGGTGCTCCTACGTTAGCGTCGCGAGTCATCTCGGTACAAGATGATGATTCAATAATTGAGTGTGGCTATCTTGATTGTATGCAAAATGAGATCACGGTTGCCCTGCGGCCAACCGTGGGTGAACCTTGGTTATTGGGGCTATGTCTATGTGATGGTAGACAACGCTGGAGTGATGCTGAAGAGCAGTTGTTACATGAAATTGCCGGGCGTATCACCACCGCATTGACCAACTTTATGTTGATGGAGAAGTTGGAAGAATCGTTGAAAGAGCGGCAGAGCATTATGGATACAGTGCCAGACATCATTCTCACCACCGATGTCGAAGGTAGGTTGGTCAGCTGGAATAGCAAATTTGAGCAGCTGATTGGGCTTCCAATCTCAGAGATTAAAGGTTTTCTGTTACGTACACTGGTCTATGAAGATGACCTGGAACTCTTTGACGAAGCGACGGTTCGTTGCTTACAAGAGGGTTATGTTGAGACAGAAGTGCGTGTGATCTATGCCGATGGCCACATTGCCCCATTTCGTTTTGCAGCAGCCACAAGAGTCGATGCTGATGGCAATGTCGTCTCAATATCGGGCTCTGGATGTGATATCACCGAGTTGAAAGAGGTGGAGAGTGCGCTACAAAAAAACAGGGAACGGCTAACAGAGGCGCAACGGATCGCCTGTGTAGGCAACTGGAGTTGGAATATTGAGAAAAATAGCCTTGAGTGGTCTGAGCAGATCTACCGTATTTTTGGGCTTGATATTAAATCAACAGATTTGACCTATAAGCTCTTCCTCAGCTGGGTTCATCTAGATGATTGTGGCAAGGTAAAGCAGACGGTAGATGAGGCGTTAAAAAACAGAAGCCCCTACAGCATTGATTACCGTATTCTACTACCCGATGGTTCAATACGTATTGTGCACGAACAGGGTGAGATCAATTTTAGTGAGAAGGCGTTTCCAGTAGGAATATTTGGCACGATTCAGGATATTACAGAGAGCAAGTTGGCCGCTGAAGAGCTGCGCAAGCATCGAGACAATCTCCAGGGGCTGGTTGATGAGCAGACGGCCTACCTAAAGAAAGCGATCTCAGTGGCAGAGAATGCCAACCATGCAAAGAGTGAATTTCTGGCCAATATGTCGCATGAATTGCGAACACCGATGCATGCCATTCTCAGTTTTGCCGCCTTGGGTGAGCGTAAAATAGAGGGGGCGACCCGAGAGCGACTGCTCAGTTATTTTAGCCGAATCAGCGTGAGTGGAGAGCGTCTGATGCTGTTACTCAATGATCTGTTAGACCTCTCAAAAATGGAGGCGGGTCATGTTGAGTTTGACCTACAGCTTCATGATCTGCGAGAAGTGGTTGAGCTGGCAGTGAATGATTTTAGCGCGTTGTTAAATGAGCATTCGCAAACGATAAAAATAGTCTCCACCAAGCTTGATACCAACGTCTGGTTTGATAAGCCAAGAATGCTTCAGGTACTCTCTAACCTGCTTTCAAATGCGATCAAATTTACCCCAGATGGACGATCTATAGAGATCTCATTTGCCCAAGATGAACTGTCGGTGGGTCGTCGAGATGACGACATAAAGGTACCTGCAATTGCGGTGAGTGTGGCTGATCAAGGTATTGGTGTTCCTGAAGATGAATTAGATGCCGTATTCAATCAATTTATTCAATCAAGCAAAACAAACACGGGGGCAGGGGGAACAGGGCTGGGGCTTGCGATCAGTAAAGATATTATTGTGGGTGGGCACCATGGCACCCTTAAGGCTGACAACCATGCGAATGGGGCTGTTTTTACCTTTGTTATTCCCTGTAAGGTGGTGCAAAACCGGCCATCCTAACAGCGCTATCAAACCTATTCGTTCACTGGCTGCCACCATGCCAGGAAAATCTAAGCGGTATTATATCTGGTTAAGCTTAGGAATTTTATGCCGATAAATGGATGTTGGAAAAGGTAAAAGTTGATGGAAATGTCAGAATGAAGAAAAAAATTGGCCGCTTTAAGGTGATAAAAAAACTGGGTGAAGGCCATCAAGGGACTGTTTTTCTTTGCCAAGATGAAGCACTACAGCGCCAGGTTGCCATTAAACTTCTTGATAAATCAGACCGTAGTTCAAAACATCAGCAGCGTGCTTTTCTTAGCGAAGCGCGCAGTATGAGCAAAAACCAGCATGCCAATATCGTCTCCATCTATGAAGTGGGTAAAGAGGCCAATGTCCCCTACCTCGTCTGTGAATATGTCGAAGGCGTAGTGCTCAGTGAGAAACTGCGTGATGGCCCAATGGCCATGCCTCAACTGTTGGATATTATTCAAGGGGTGTTAGAGGGGATCAATCAGGCACATCAGAATGGCATTGTTCATGGTGACCTAAAACCTAGCAATATCATTATCAGTGATGATGGGACATGTGCAAAGGTGATGGATTTTGGGGTGGCTAAAATCCTCTCTGGTGATCAGAAAAGTGAGATGCAGCGCACCGGCTCCCCCTGCTATATGGCTCCTGAGTATATTCAGGATGGCACCGTCGGTCGTGAGATGGATGTATTTGCGCTGGGTCTTATTTTGAGTGAGATGTTGACCGGGGAGCCAGTGTTTAGTGGGCGTGACCGTCAGGCGATTGAACCGCCTTCAGGGATAAATAGTAAAGTAGATGAACAACTTGATCGTATTGTACTGAAAGCATTAGAGAGTGACCCCTCCACCCGTTATCCAACCGCAGAGGAGATGTTGACTGCAATGAAGAGTTTTCGCCAAGGTGAAGAGAGTGTTGATGAGGCAAGCCAG
This sequence comes from Candidatus Polarisedimenticolaceae bacterium, assembly GCA_021647945.1. Lineage (GTDB taxonomy): Bacteria > Pseudomonadota > Gammaproteobacteria > Chromatiales > Chromatiaceae > JAKITT01. Next base: position 5,518 of record JAKITT010000074.1, on the reverse strand, counting down.
AGTGTCGCCACGCTCGATTTTCTACTGCGTAGAATGCGTAGAAAAAGTGATTTCCCGGCACTCTCCAGCTCGGTAAGAAACCTCAATGCGATCACCATGGTGAGTGATAAGGATCTGAATCAAATATCCAGTGTTATTGTCAAAGATTTTTCACTGGCCAATAAAATCCTCCAAGTGGTTAACTCTGCATTCTACGGTCGCTTCTCAGGCACTATTGGCACCGTCTCCCGGGCCGTGGTGGTTTTGGGTGTTAAATCTGTTCGTTCGCTGGCAGCATCGCTGATCTTTTTTGAACATATGCAGAATCAGGCCCATGCCAAGCGCTTAAGAGGCCTCATCTCCCGTGCGCTCTTTACAGCCGTACTCGCCAAAGAACTATCAGTGGATGATGATGAGGCTGAGGAGTACTTTCTTGCCGGCATGTTGCATGAGTTGGGTAAGCTGTTGGTTGCCTTTTATTTGCCAGGAGAGAGTGAAGATATTGAACATCTGATCACGCAGAAATCTATGCCTGCTGCAAAGGCTGTTCATCAAGTGCTGGGAGCCAGTTATGAGGCCATTGGTGAAGGCATTGCCAAACAGTGGAATTTCCCCACTACGTTGACAGACAGTATGCGTAAAGTTGAGCTGAAACCGAACATGAAGAGTGTAACGGGAGAGCTTCATAAACAGGTGGCTGTCAGTTGTGCTAATGAGATGTCGAATGTCATTTCTGAGAGCGGTGCCGATGCACCAAATGAGCTTAAAGCACTATTCCAGACCTACGGTGAAGGGTTGGGCCTCGATAAAAAGCAGTTTGATGAGGTGATGAAACGTTCGGTAAAAGAGTATGTTGATCTGGTTGAAGTGTTAGTGCCCGGTAATAACAACACCTTTTTACAAAAGCTGACTCGCACCATGTTGCCCGAGAGCAAACATGAAGAACAAGAATTGGCGGGCAGTCGTGAGGTGAGTGGTGATAGTGCGATTCTGGCAGGTAGCTCAATAGCTGAAGTTGTTAAGGCGGAGGAGGCGCAGAGCGCAACAGATACCGATGATGCGGAGCGCATGTTGACAGAGGGATTGCAGGATGTGACCGGTATGCTAGTGGATGGTGAGGGGGTGAGCCAGATCTGCAATGTGGTGCTGGAGACCCTCTACCGTGCGATGGGTTTTCAACGCATTGTGCTCTCACTTCGAAGTGGTGATGGCAAGCAGATTGTCGCTCGCATGGGGTTTGGAGACGACATTGACACGTTTATTAAATGCTTCCATTTTCCCGTCGCTTATAGCCCAGACATATTTCATGTAGCAATGAAAAATGTTGTGGATATCTACATCGCCGATTCAGGTGAGGAGAAAATTAAAAAGAGTATTCCAGATTGGTATAGCACCTGCTCTAGCGCTGGCTCATTCCTTATTTTCCCGTTGGTGGTGAAGAAAAAGCCACTCGGTTTGATCTATGCAGATCACCCCGATGCAAATGGTCTGCATGTTGATAGTAAACGACTCAATTTGATTAAAGCGCTGCGGAATCAAATCGTGCTCGCTTTTCAGAGCCATTAATTGAGACACCGCCTCTACAGATGAGGCAGTGTCATAGATGGGTTTATGCTCGTTTCTGATGCACCAAGCGAGGTTTAGGGCGCTCTTTTTCAAAGAGCGGTCGGCTGTTGTTGAGCTTGTTATACATGTTTCTGAGAGAAGTTAGTTGTTGTGCCAATTCAGTGTATTGATCTTGCAGATCCCCCACCCTGTTTTGTAGGGCACTCCTCGATTGACCAATTTTCTGTAGGTTAGCCAACCTTTTTTCCATTAAATTTTTATGGTTCTTGATCTGTAGAACTAATGGCTCAAGAGTGGAACCGAGCCATAGATCAATCTCTTCACTGGCACGGTGAAAAATATCATTGGCACGGTTCACAATGAGTGTGAAAAAACGTTTGATAACAAAGCTCTGCTCCATCATTGCAGTGATTGGGCTGTTACGGAAGAGTTCAGCCTCCTGGTGCAGCAGCTCAAGCTCTACTCGGTATTTCATCACAGAGAACATCTTTGGCTGGATAACCGTGAAACCGTGCTCGTTCTGAAATTTCTGGTAGATGCCACGTACCAGCTTACGGGTCTGCTCACTCTGGGTGACCACAGACTGCATGTCGCTACGCAACTCTTCAAATAGATGCCTCATCACAGACTTTAGACCGAGCGTTGTCCAGCTATCTGACATGGCATGCCGGCTCTCAACAATCAGCGCGTTAATATCGTTTAGATTAATTGCTCTGCGCAACTCTTTTGCCTGCACCTTGAGCCGTTTTCGACTGGTTTGAAAACCATCGACATCACGCAGATATTGTGACTGCTCAATGCGTGTCTTCTCCATCAAGCTGTTGATCACCTCATCACTTTTGCCGCTCAGATCCTCCAGCTCTTCCAGCTGTTTTTTTAGATCATTGAGACTGCCTGAGATGATGCCACGGCTGCTCTCCAGCATCTGTCCAACATCTGCCCCGACGGTGTCTAAAATGATCTGCTGTTTTATACCCAGCACATCTTTGGATAGATACTCCTCCAGTTGTGGCAGGGCACTCTTCTCTAACAGAGACTCATCCTGGCGGATTTTAGCGATCAAGCCAGATTTAGCAGAAACAGGGAATATGGTTTGGTCTTTGACACCGAGGATTTCAGCCGTAGAGTGACACTGCTCATGAATAATTGCTGCAATGCTCTCTTCGTCCTTTAGCTCATCCCAAAGGTTATCTATTTTGTTGAGTGCAACAACAACCCCCTGCTGGTGGTTTTTGTGGAAACCTTTTATATGGTTTTTCCACATCTCCATATCACTCTGCGTGACCCCTGTATCAGCGGCAAGAACAAACAGAATAGCCTGGGCTGAAGGTAACATACTGAGTGTTAATTCTGGTTCACTGCCCAGTGCATTTAGCCCTGGAGTATCAAGAATTGTCAGCCCCTGTTTCAGGAGCGGGTGTGGAAAGCTGATCAGCGCATGACGCCATTTTGGGATGTCAATGTGTGAAGGTTTTCGATCATGGTGTTCATGCAGTTGGGCGTTGTAGAGCCCCAGCTGCTGGGCCGTCTCAATGGTGACGCGTTTAGTGTTGCCCACCTCTTGTAACGTTTTCTCCATATTCTTTGCTGAGTTGGCATCGAGTGGATAGTGTACCCACCGTTTCTCACTCTTCTTTAGCTCGTTAAGTGTCGTCTCTTGCAGGCGTGTCTCAATCGGCAGCAGGCGGACATAGGCCTCATTACGTAGATCGTCATAGAAGAGTTCAGAAGGGCACATCGTTGTGCGTCCAGCCCCGGAAGGGAGTAGACGACGCCCATAGTCAGCAAAAAAGATAGCGTTGATAAGCTCTGTTTTGCCACGTGAGAATTCGGCGACAAAGGCGATAGTGAGCCGGTCACTGCGTAGAGAATCAAGCGTATGGTTGATACGACGCTCAGCCTCAGGTGAATACATATCATGCTCTTTCAACCAGGGGCCATACTCCTCAATGGTCTGGATGATATCCGCCTTCCATAGTTTGTAGGCATGGAGTTGTTGTTGAAATTGTGTTGTTTCCATAGTCCAGAAATCTCTTACATATGTGCTTACAGTGCTGCGACTAGCTTAGTGCAACACCCTTGGCTAAGTATATCGGCAAAGTGAGTGATTTATTTGGGGTTGTTCATACACAAAGGAGGGGAATTTTGATTGGATTCACCCACTTTAATCAGAATTGAGTGGTGAGTCGCTAATTTTTGCGGCCCAAACTTAAGTTAATCGTTTTTTTATCCTGCTTAGTGCGATCGGTGTTATGCCCAGATAGTGTGCAATATCTACCTGCGTTAGACGCTCTACCAGCTTTGGGTTTGTATGTAGGAAATCTTTATAGGCATCTTCAGCCGACAGGCACAAAAGTTGATACTCCCTAATCTCCTTTTTAACCCCCAGCCACTGCAAAAAATTGAATAGATCTCGTACCAAATCATGATCATCCAAACAGACCTCCGCAAAACGCTTATAAGGGTAGCTTTGCACTTCTGTTTTCTCAAGACAGAGCGCTGAAAAGGGGCTGGGCTTGCCCATCAATTGTGAGCTTCTGGAGCCAAGTACGCCTTGATCCAGCACAAAAGATTTAATCCACTCCTTTCCATCTTGCGTGTTGTAGTAGAGCTTAACCAACCCATTGTGCATGCAAAAAACCTTCTGGCATATCTCGCCCTGTTTGAATATGTACTCCCCCTTTTGATAGACGGTCCGCAGACCAACCCCTTGCAATTGAGGGTGCGCTTCAATTCGATGAATGAAGGATTCAAAATCTAATGGGACCATTGAAATAAACCTGGGTTAACGCGTGGGCTGTAAAATTTAGTTAATTTACATCAAAACTAATAGCAAGACAGGAGCGATACAGTTGGATCATCCACAGACCACTCTTTTGACCGGTGGCACATCAGGCATTGGCTTGGAACTCACGAAACAGCTTATTGCAGAGGGGCATCGTCTTATTGTTGTTGCCCGCAATAAGGAACGACTGGCAGCCCTGAACTCAACTTATAGAACGAGAATCTCATGTTATCAGTACGATCTCTCATCACCTCAGCAGGTAGATGAATTATGCAAACTGGTCTCAGTTCGCCACCCTAAGTTGAACATGATCATCAACAATGCCGCTATTCAAGAGACCCCAGGGTTTCTTGATGAAGATTTCAGCTTCGACACTATCGAACTGGAGACCCGAATCAATTTTCTTGCCCCCGCCTGGATCACCTCACGCATGCTGCCACTGCTGCTGCAACAAAATGGCAAGTTTCAGAATCTAATTTAAAAACAGAAAATCACTATGTAATTAATACTATTAATGACGAAAAATTATTTTATGGTGATTTAGTAAACGAAGCTGCAAAAGTGTCTGTACCAGAAAACCCTACTTTAAAAGATAGAAAAGATTTTAAGTATATAGGAAAAGGTTTAAAGAGTATTGATGCTGCTGATTTTGCTTCTGGAAAACCAAAATATGGAATGGATATTAAGTTAGATGGTATGAAATATGCTGCTGTTGCCAGATGTCCTGTAACCTTTGGAACAGTTAAAAGCTTCGATAAGACTAAAGCTATGGAAATTGTTGGTGTTATTGATGAAGTTGAACTAGTGAAAGCTTTGAACAGTGGAAAGCTTGCATTTGCAGGAATAGATGTTTTCGAAAATGAGCCTACACCAAGTAGTGATTTATTGACACATCCCAAAATATCATTATCTCCTCATATTGGAGCAGCTACAGTTGAGGCTCAGCAACGCATAGGTTTAGAATTAGCAGATCAAATTATTGAAATTTTAAAGAACTAGTTGGTTTCCCCTTACAAGGATTTATTTTCCTGATTTTATGGCACACATCATCCCTTTTAGGGGCATTAGACCTCCTCATGACAAGGTTCACATGGTTGCATCAAGGTCTTATGCCAGTTATTCGAAAGAAGAGCTTATGCAAAAGTTGGAGATGAACCCTTATACATTCTTGCATGTTTTGCGCCCAGA
>JAKITT010000073.1 GCA_021647945.1 Candidatus Polarisedimenticolaceae bacterium | reverse complement strand
TCATCTTTCAGGTCTTTTTGCAGAGGGGCCAGCTTTGATGCGTATTCCAGGGCCGCCTTAGAGTCATGTACCGAACAGGGGCCGATTACGACCACCAGGCGGTCATCCTTCTCTTGCAGTATCTGCTGGATCTCATGGCGTGCCTGAAAGACGGTATCAGCGGCCTGTGTAGTAATGGGGGACTCATCATGCACTTGTGCGGGTGACATGAGTTCTTTTATTTCATTAATGCGAAGGTCGTCTGTACGGTGTTTCATCGGCTAACTAACCATGTTGTCTGTTCATAAAACGCTATCATACCGTTTGGTAGGGTGGTTTTGTGGAAAATAAATCGGTAATGATTTCAGCGCTCTCTGAAAGCTGTCACTTCAGCACTCAAAACAGTCGTTTATATCTGCAAAGGCTTTTTTTTTGCGCTGAATAGGCTGCCTCTATAGTGGCTAACGTTGTTACGAAAATTTTTCCTTACCTTTTGGTCTATCTATTAGGTTAAACTAGGTGCTTTTCTCGAATTGAAAGAACAGTCAGGCCGTGCTGATTGGGTGAGTGGTGGTATGCAGGAAGAGAGCAAGAAGCAATCGGGTGATGAGCGTGCGGGCGGTGGTTATCCACTGCTTGAAACGATCAATATACCCGATGATCTACGCAAACTTGATGAGCCTGAACTTGTTGAGCTCGCGGATGAGTTGCGTCGTTTTTTGATCGATAGCGTCTCGCAAACCGGTGGGCATCTCGCCTCTGGTCTCGGCGTAGTAGAACTGACCATTGCTCTGCACTACATCTTCAATACGCCCGATGATCGCCTGATTTGGGATGTGGGCCACCAAGCCTACCCACATAAAATTCTGACCGGCCGTCGTGAGCAGATGGCTGGGTTGCGCAAGAAGGATGGCCTCTCAGGTTTCCCCAATCGTTCTGAAAGCCAATACGATGCATTCGGAACGGGCCACTCGAGCACCTCCATTGGTGCCGCACTGGGTATGGCGGTTGCCGCCAAACATAAGGGCGAAGAGCGTAATGTGATCGCCGTTATTGGCGATGGTGCGATGAGTGCGGGTATGGCCTTTGAGGCGATGAACCATGCCGGTGCGCTCGATCAGAATCTGCTGATCGTGCTGAATGATAATGATATGTCAATCTCAGCGCCGGTGGGTGCATTCAGTAACCATCTCGCTCGCCTCCTATCCGGCAAACTCTATACCAGTGTTCGCCAGACCAGCATGTCTGCACTGAGCCATCTACCGCCGCTGAGTGATCTATTCGAGCGCGCAGAAGAGCACATGAAGGGCATGGTGATGCCCGGTACGCTATTTGAAGAGTTGGGCATCAGTTACATCGGCCCGATTGATGGCCATGATCTACCCACACTGCTCAAAACCATGCGCAATATGCACAATATTAAAGGGCCGCGCCTGCTGCATGTGGTGACTAAAAAGGGCAAAGGTTATGAACCCGCAGAGAGTGATCCTTGCGCCTACCATGGTGTCTCTCCGTTTGACCAGGAAACGGGCAAGATGGCTAAAAAGTCGAGTGGCCCCACCTATACGCAGGTTTTCGGCCAATGGCTGTGTGATACCGCTGCGAAAGACTCTCGCCTGATGGCCATCACTCCCGCCATGCGTGAAGGCTCTGGCATGGTTGAATTCTCTCAGAAATTCCCAGAGCGTTACTTCGATGTCGGTATTGCTGAGCAGCATGCGCTCACGTTCGCTGCCGGGCTTGCCTGTGAAGGGGTTAAACCCGTCGTGGCGATCTACTCCAGTTTCCTACAACGTGCCTATGATCAACTGATCCACGATGTTGCCCTGCAAAATCTTGATGTTACCTTTGCGGTCGATCGTGCCGGGCAGGTGGGTGAAGATGGCGCGACCCATGCGGGCAGTTTTGATCTCAGCTATGTACGCACCATTCCCAATATGTTGATTCTGGCCCCGGCGGATGAGAATGAGTGCCGCCAGATGTTGCAGACCGCTTATGACTATCAAGGCCCAGCGATGGTGCGCTATCCGCGTGGCAGTGGCCCTGGTGCTGAGATTGAGTCACAGATTGAGCCGCTGCCCATTGGTAAAGGTGAGGTGTGTCGCCGAGGGTGTGGCGAGGTGGCGCTGCTCGCGTTTGGCAGCCGGCTAGCCGCCGCGCAAGAGGCGGCCGAGGCGTTGGATGCCACGGTGGTCAACATGCGTTTTGTCAAACCACTTGATGAGGCGCTTCTGCTGGAGTTAGCTGCCAGTCATGAACTGCTGGTTACGATTGAAGAGAATGCTCTGCAAGGGGGCGCGGGTTCTGCCGTAAATGAGTGGTTGATCAATGCAGGCTGTCGTGTACAGTTGCTCAATTTGGGCTTGCCAGACCAATTTATAGAGCAGGCCAGCCATGCGGAGCAGATGCACAGTGCGGGCTTGGATAGGCTAGGCATTGAGCAGTCAGTTGCTGAGACGCTGGCATCCTCTGCTATTGAGCAGAACGTATCGATAGCGAATTGTGGTGGATGAGACAAATTGTGTGGAATTTAGCGAGGGGGGTTAATCATGCTTGAGGTCACTCCCATCTCCTCTTTTGGGGATAACTATATCTGGATGCTCTCTAATCCAGGGCAGGCAAATGTGGTGGTGGTTGATCCGGGTGATGCTGCGCAGGTCTTGAATCGGCTTGAAGAGCGCGACTTAACGCTGGCGGCCATTCTGCTCACTCATCATCACTATGATCACACCGGTGGTGTTGCCGAGTTGCTGGAGCGGGTGCCCGAGCTGCCTGTTTACGGCCCAAAATTGGAGAAGATACCTGGTGTGAATCGTCCTGTAGGTGAGGGGGACAGAGTTACTGTCGATGGCGTTGATCTCTGTTTCCAGGTATTTGATGTTCCTGGTCACACAGCAGGCCATATCGCTTACTACGGTGAGGGGCTGCTGTTTCCTGGAGATACCCTCTTCTCGGCCGGTTGTGGTCGGATTTTTGAAGGTACCTACCAGCAGATGGCTGACGCGTTGAAGCGACTGCTAGCGCTGCCAAAAGAGACCCTGCTCTATAGCGCCCATGAGTACACCCTAGACAACATCGGTTTTGCCAAATGGGTGGAGCCAGAGAATGAGGCGATCCATGTGCGAGAAAAAGAGTGTCGCAAGAGACGAGCTGCGGGTGAGGCAACATTGCCTAGCACACTGGAAGATGAGTTAGCAGTTAACCCATTTTTGCGTTTGAATGTACCGGAGGTGGTTGCCGCTGCGGAGCAATTTGCTGGCCGTTCATTAACCGATGAGGTGAGTGTTTTTACCGCACTTCGTCAATGGAAAGATGAGAAATATGACTAAGAAGGCTTAGCCCGGATAATTCATAAATTATGTACAATCTTGCTTGTCTATTGATTCCACAAGAAATATTTCTTCAATCACCCGTAATCACTGATACGGGATTTCTTCAGAAATTTCCTTGTGAAACCAATATCCTGCGCAATCTTTGCACAAATTTATGAAATATCCGGGTTAGTCTTAGCATATTTTTGCTACGCAGAGAGAATAAAAAAGGCCGTGATGGTTAACCATCACGGCCTTTTTAGTGGGGGTTGCAGCGGGTTAGAAGAGTGCGCTGTTAACCCACAAATGCGTCATGATGCTGGCGCCATAACCGAGTGCTATGACAGGTGCCCACTTCATATGACCGAAGAAGGTGTACTGACCACGGGCTTGCCCCATGAGTGCAACACCCGCTGCGGAACCGACGGAGAGCAAGCTGCCACCCACGCCGGCGGTGAGCGTGACCAGCAGCCACTGGCCTGCCGACATATCTGGCATCATGGTGAGCACCGCAAACATTACCGGAATGTTATCGACGATAGCCGACAGAATACCCACGATGATATTGGCGGTTGTTGGGCCAAGATCGACATACATGATCTGTGAGGCGAGTGCCAGATAGCCAAGAAAGCCTAAGCCACCAACACAGAGCACCACGCCGTAGAAGAAGAGCAGGGTGTCCCACTCGGCACGGGCAATCTTGTTGAAGATATCGAAAGCAACCGGGTCACCAAATTGCCCTTCATGTTCATAGTCCTTTTCGGGGGCGTTTTTATGCCTCTTTTTCAGGTAGAACCCGAAGAACTGTAGGTAGGCCAGGCCAGTCAGCATGCCGATGACGGGTGGCATATGGAGAAAGTTATGGAAGCTGACAGCGGTGGCGATGGTTAAGATAAAGAGGGCAATGATGCGTTTAGCGCCCTCTTTCATCGGAACCGCTTCACTGTTACAGGTGGGCCTCTCATTGGGTACGGCAAACTGCATGATGGCCGCAGGCACGAGCCAATTGACCAGCGATGGCAGGAAGAGTGAGAAGAAGATCCAGAAATCGATAGGGCCTTGGGGAGTCACGATGCCTTTCTGCCACACCATCAGCGTGGTGATGTCGCCGAATGGACTGAAGGCGCCACCCGCGTTGGCGGCCACAACAATGTTGATACAGGCGATTAGGATGAATTTCTGATTGCCATTGCCAACGGCCATAACGACGGCACACATCAACAGTGCGGTGGTCAGATTGTCGGCAATTGGAGAGATAAAAAAGGCGAGTAGGCCAGTGATCCAAAAGAGTTGGCGGAAGCCAAAACCCTTGCTGACCAGCCATGAGCGTAGTGCCTCAAAGATATTCCGCTCATCCATGGCGTTGATGTAGGTCATCGCCACCAGCAGAAAGAGCATCAGCTCTGAATACTCAAGCAGGTTGTGACGGACCGCAATTTGAGCTTCGTCGGTAAATCCCTGTGTCTGGTAGTACCAAGCGATCAGTGCCCAGATCATGCCTGCTGCGAGGATGACCGGTTTTGATTTACGTAGGTGGGTGAACTCCTCCGCCATGACGAATAGATAGGCGACGACAAAAATAGCAATGGCGGTATAACCGACCCAGTGATCAGTGAGGACCATTAGGTCGCGGCCCCCACCGCCACCCGAGGCAAAAGCGATGCCTGGTAGCAGTGCGGAGGAGAGGAGTACAAGGATGTAAAGCGGATTGTTCACGTTCAGATCTCCATGGGTGCATGGTTAAGGGTTGTCAGGTTACATCCAGTAACCTGATGATTGGCTATTTTTAAGTATCTGTTGATACTTGTCAGCCTTCGTCAATTTCATCAGAAACATCAGAAACATCCCCGTCAGAAGAGGTGAGATGCGAGTTGATTTTGCAGGCATTATCGACATATTGGCCCAAGATACAAGGCTCTTAATGCTCGAGTGGGCGTGGCTTTAGCTGTAACGCCGCTGTATGACACATCATGATTCACCTACAATAGCGCTCTTGAAATTGAATCTGCACACCTAATTATCATAGAGGGTATTGTAGATAGAGATGGTGTTTATTGGGTTGGGCTAACACTTTTTTTGGTTTTTATTTTATCTCCAGTGATTTAAATGCTTGAGTCAATCTTCTTTGTAGTGTGATTAGAGGTGTGTTTTTAGTGAGTGATTGTCAACATGTTTCAGCCATAGTTCCGGTAGAGCAGGCTGGAAAACGCCTGGATAAAATATTGGCGCTACTATTTGCAGACTTCTCCCGGAGCCGCCTACAGCAGTGGTTGAAGTCGGGGCAGGTGTTGGTAGATGGTGAGAGGTTACTGGCCAAACGGCGTCTGCGCGGGGGTGAGAAGATTGAACTCACGATTGAGCTGGTGGATGAGGTTGAGTGTCAGCCAGAGCCCATTCCTCTCGATCTGATCTACCAGGATGAGTCACTGATTGTGGTCAATAAACCGGCTGGATTGGTGGTACACCCGGCGGCGGGGAATTGGCAGGGCACGTTGCAGAATGGCCTGCTGCACTTAGATCCAACACTGGCCCAGGTGCCACGTGCTGGGATCGTTCATCGGCTAGATAAAGAGACCAGCGGCCTGTTGGTGATCGCTCGTACGCTACAGGCGCACAAATCGCTGGTCGATCAGCTACAGGCACGTAGCATAAAACGGGAGTACCGTGCCATTGTACAAGGGGTGATGATCGCCGGTGGTCGGGTCGATGAGCCGATAGGCCGCCACCCAGCCAATCGCCTTAAGATGGCTGTTGTTGCCTCTGGTAAACCGGCGGTGACTTACTACAAAATCAAGGAGCGGTTCCGCACCCACAGTTATCTCCAGGTCAATTTGGAGACGGGGCGTACCCATCAAATTCGTGTCCATATGGCGCACATTCGCCATCCGCTGTTGGGTGATCCGGTCTATGCGGGGCGACTGCGTATGCCCAAGGGTTTGACTGAGGCGGCGCGTGAACAGCTGCAACATTTCCGGCGTCAAGCGTTGCATGCCCGCACGCTGGGGTTGGAGCATCCCGAGAGTGGTCAGTTTATCGAATGGAGCGCCCCCCTGCCGGATGATATGCAGCAGATGCTGGAGACGCTGCGTCAGGATGCTGCGGTGTGATTGAGGTGATCCGTCCTGATTGGCCAGCGCCTGCCCGAGTGCGCGCCCTCTCGACAACACGTTTAGGTGGTTTTAGTTTGCCGCCCTACGACAGCCTGAATCTGGGCGATCATGTGGCCGATGCGCCACAAACGGTGGAGAAAAACCGCCAACTACTGGTAGAGCAGTTGGCGTTGCCATCATCTCCGCACTGGCTGGAGCAGGTGCATAGCTGTGAGGTGGTTGATGCCGCGCGAGGTGGGCAGGCAGATGCCGCAATCAGTCGCTCGTCTGGCAGCGTCTGTGCAGTGATGACCGCCGACTGTCTGCCGCTGCTGCTATGTGACTACCAGGGGCGCTGTGTCGCTGCGGTGCATGCCGGTTGGCGAGGTTTACTGAACGGGGTGATTGAAGCGGCGCTGGAGAAGATGGCACTACCTGCCGAGGAGATCCTCGCCTGGATGGGCCCTGCTATTGGACCCACTGCTTTTGAGGTGGGTGATGAGGTGTTTCACGCCTTTACCCAGCGAGACCCAACCGCTGCACTGCATTTTAAAGAGCACCGCCCAGGGCATAAACTGGCTGATATCTACGGCTTGGCGCGTCAGCGTTTAATGGCCAAAGGTGTGGCGTTTATAGGTGGTGGCCAATACTGTACAGTGTCTGATCCCACACGCTTCTTCTCCTATCGGCGTGATGGTGTGACGGGACGGATGGCAACACTCATTTGGTTGGAAAATTGAGCCATATTGCAGTAGTTATGGCATCTAAGCTGCCGCTGAGAAGCAGCACTAATCGGGATTTTTTTACGGAGTTCTCATTTTGAATCAATGGAAAATGTTAACCCTGGTGGGCGCTGATCAACCAGGAATCGTTGCTCAGGTGACGCATGTCCTATTTCATCAGGGCTGGGCGCTGGGTGAGACCTCAATGCTACGTCTGGGGGGCAACTTCACCATCATGATGATGGTGTCGGGTGCTGAGAGTAATGAACAGCTGATTGAGGTGATGCAGCCGGTCGCCTACCGTCTGAATCTCCATATGCATGTTGATGAGATCAGCGGCGGGCTGCATCAACATGCACTGCCCAACTATCAAATTCAGGTGGTCGGTGCTGATCGGGTAGGTATTGTTGCCCAGGTGACGGCGCTGCTGTCTGAAGTGGATTTCAACATCTTGGAGTTGACCTCAGATGTCGCCGGAACAGACGATGAACCGATCTACATCATGACTATCCAAGGTCACTCTTGTGCCGATCTTGAGGTTCTTGAAGAGCTGCTCAGCACATTGGATAAGGATGTCGATGTGACCGTTAAACCGATTGAGATCATGTTCGGCTGATGGCAATTAGAGCGATTATAAAGGTTCCCGATGAGCGCCTGAAACAGCTCTCTGAGCCGGTGGAACAGTTTGATGAAGCGCTGCGTGCCTTCATTGATGAGCTGGAGGAGACACGCCTCTCCGGCCCGGGTGCCGTCGGCATCGCCGCCCCGCAGGTGGGCCATTTTCAGCGCATTGTCATTGTCGATGTCTCCAATATGAGAAAGCCAGTGGCGAACCACGGTTACATGATTTTGGTCAATCCTGAGATCACCCACTGGGAGGGGTTTGAACTGGGCCGAGAGGGGTGTCTCTCGGTGCCGGACTACACCGGAAATGTGATTCGTGCGGAGCAGATTCGTCTAACCGCCCAAGATCAGTGGGGCGAGAGGCATGAGTACGAGATGAGCGGTTTTGAAGCGAGGGCAATTCAGCATGAGGTGGATCATCTGGATGGCATCACCTTCCTTGACCGCCTAGTCAGTCGTCGAACCGATCTGTTTCAACGTAAGGTCTACCAGAAAAAGAGTAACAAAAGCGGAGAAAAGAAGAGTAAATGAGTAGTTTTGAATGGCTCATTTTAGGGCTAGGTGCAGTGGTTTTAGTTGGCTTATACCGTTTTTATCGTCTCTGCATGACAGTAAATCATACCGACTGGGGGCATGGCTGGGTTAACTTTATCAATAGTGCGCTGCGTCTCTATTGCCGACATTTCCACCACCTGGATCATACCGTTATTGATGTGCCAAAAAGTGGTCCGGCGATTGTTGTCTCGAACCATGTTTCAGGTCTTGATCCAGTGCTTTTAGTGGTTTGTGCCCATCGGCCAATGCGCTTTTTAGTGGCCAAAGAGGAGTATGAGCGCTTTGGTTTACAGTGGATGTTCAGAGCAATGGGGTGTATCCCAGTAGACCGTAAAAAACGGCCAGAACGCGCCCTGCGTACCGCGATGCAGCAGCTCAAAAAGGGTGAGGCGATTGCCCTCTTCCCGCATGGCGCTATCCATCTGGACAGTGATCCGCCACGCCGCCTTAAACCCGGGGCGGCTCGCCTCGCATTAATGGCCGACTGCCCACTTATTCCCGTGCGTATTACGGGTGTGCAAGGTGAGGGAGAGGTGATATCAGCACTCTTCAAACGCAGTCGTGTCAAGGTGACGACCTATCCACCTGTCTATCCTAATGGACGTGAGGTGAATGAGATTTCAGAGGAGTTAGCGGCCATTCTTGATGGCAGCCAAGATAAACTCCCTAACCTCACCGCGTAGGTGCACATTTATGTGCGCTATTGGCCCATCCAAAATCCTCAGATAAAAACGTAGCCCCCGAACCAACGGGTGCGCCTAATGATTTTTTTACATGACCATGTCGTCTCTCTATCTGGGAGCTTTGCGTCCGCTTGAAAGCGGACCTACAGGTGGTGTTAAGAAGCCTCTGATCGTACGCGCTGATTAATCCACCAGCCAAAAGCCCCGCCACTCAAGAACATGATGAGTGAGTAGGTGACGGCTGGAATCATCATCGTCTCATTGCCAATCAGTGTGCCTGCCACCAGCAGTGCCAAGGTGCCATTCTGGATGCCCACCTCAAAACCGATCGTTACCGACTGCGGATGAGAGAGTTTAGCCCACTTGGCGAGTTGGAAACCCAGCCCTAAAACAGTCACATTAAGCATCAGTGTTGCCAAACCTGCTTGGGCAAAAAAGCTGCTCATATGGGCGGCATTTTTCAACACAATCAAGGTGATAATCAATAGCAGAAAAAAGATCGAGAACCATTTAAGCACCTGTTCTATTTTCTTTGCAGCTACGGGCCAGCGTGCGAGGGTGAACATGCCCAACGCCACTGGAATGATGGTGATAGCCAACAACTGAATCACTGTTTTGATAATGGGCATCTCAAATGTGGTATCGCTGCCTAAAAAATGGGAGATGCTCAATGCGGCAATCAGAGGAATGGTAAACGGCGTGATGAGACTCACCACAGCCGTCAAGCTGATGGAGAGTGAGACATCACCTTTGGCCAGATAGGTGAACATATTGGATGTGGCACCGCCCGGTGCCAAGGCGATAATGATCAGGCCGACGGCGATTTCAGGCGGCAGTTGCAAGGCGATGGCAAGTGCATAGGCGATCAGCGGTAACAGAATAAGTTGGCCGCCCAGCCCTACGGCCAGCGCCTTGGGCGATTTGAGCACTGTTTGAAAGTCGCTGAGCTTGAGTGATATGCCAATGCCAAACATAATCAGAAAAAGGGCGAGCGGCAGAATCACTTTGGTTAATAGGTCGGCTTGCATATTTTGTTCTTCTTGGTCGTTGTTTGAGATCGTTCCCTGTATGGGGGCTATTTTAATCGTATCTACCCTGCGCTGTCCCCTCTATGAAAAAGAGGCTTACTTGAAATTGTCTCACCATCACCCCATTAGATAATTAACCGATTAACTTGAGGGGACGCTTCCGATGCGAATGGATCGATTGACCAGTAAATTTCAGATGGCTCTGGCTGATGCACAGTCGTTGGCAGTGGGGCGTGACCATCAGTTCATTGAACCGATTCACTTGATGACGGCGCTGCTCGACCAAGAGGGTGGCACGGTACGCAATCTGTTGGCCCAATCGGGGGTTAATGTTAATCAGTTGCGATCCAGCTTGGGCGTGGCGCTAGAGCAGCAGTCAAGCGTGCAGGGTGCCGAAGGTGATCTGCATCTGTCAAATGATCTTGGGCGTCTGTTGAATCAGACCGACAAACTCTCTCAGGAGCGCAAAGATCAATACATCTCGAGTGAGATGTTTGTCTTGGCGGCGGTGACGGACAAGGGCGAGCTGGGTGAGATGGTGCGTAAGGCGGGGGCCAACAAAGCCGCTATTGAGCAGACCATCGATAAGATGCGTGGTGGCCAGCGCGTCGATGACCCTAATGCGGAAGAGCAGCGGCAGGCACTCGAAAAATATACCATTGATCTGACCGAGCGGGCCGAGCAGGGCAAGCTTGATCCAGTGATCGGGCGTGATGATGAGATCCGCCGCACCATTCAGGTACTCCAGCGTCGGACCAAAAATAACCCTGTGTTGATCGGTGAGCCCGGTGTCGGCAAGACCGCCATTGTTGAAGGCCTGGCGCAACGTATCGTCAATGGTGAAGTGCCAGAAGGGCTGAAAGGTAAGCGCTTACTATCGCTGGACATGGGCGCATTGATCGCGGGTGCGAAATTTCGTGGTGAGTTTGAAGAGCGTCTGAAAGCGGTGATCAATGATCTCGCTAAACAGGAGGGGCAGATCATCCTCTTTATTGATGAGCTGCACACCATGGTGGGTGCCGGTAAGGCCGAAGGGGCGATGGATGCGGGCAATATGCTGAAACCTGCCTTGGCACGCGGTGAGCTGCACTGTGTGGGTGCCACTACGCTGGATGAGTATCGCCAGTATGTGGAGAAGGATGCAGCCCTGGAGCGTCGCTTCCAGAAGGTGCTGGTCAAAGAGCCCAGCGTTGAAGATACCATCGCCATCTTGCGTGGCCTGAAAGAGCGTTATGAACTTCACCATGGGGTCGATATTACCGATCCCGCCATTATTGCGGCCGCCACCTTGTCGCATCGTTATATCAGTGACCGACAGCTGCCAGATAAGGCGATTGATCTGATTGATGAGGCCGCCTCGCAGATTCGTATGGAGATCGACTCCATGCCGGAGGAGATGGATAAGCTAGAGCGCCGCCTGATACAGCTGAAAATAGAGCGTGAAGCGCTGAAGAAAGAGACAGATGCGGCGACTAAAAAACGGCTGAAGGCGTTAGAGCAGCAGATTGAAACGTTGGCGCGTGAATTCTCCGATCTGGAGGAGGTGTGGAAATCCGAGAAGGCGGCGCTACAGGGCACCACCCACATCAAAGAGGCGCTGGAGCGGGCACGTCTGGAGATGGAAACAGCCCGTCGTGCCAGTGATTTGGCGCGTATGTCTGAGTTGCAGTATGGACGTATTCCAGAGTTGGAGCAGCAGCTTGATATGGCTGCTCAGGCTGAGATGCAGGAGATGACGCTGTTACGCACCAACGTGACTGAAGAGGAGATCGCCGATGTGGTCTCAAAATGGACCGGCATCCCCGTCTCCAAGATGTTGGAAGGAGAGCGTGAAAAATTGCTGCGTATGGAGGAGGAGATCGGTCAGCGAGTGATTGGCCAGAAGGAGGCAATCAATGCCGTCAGTGATGCTGTTCGCCGTTCACGTGCAGGCCTCTCTGATCCCAATCAGCCCAACGGCTCGTTCCTCTTTCTTGGCCCAACGGGTGTTGGCAAGACGGAACTCTGCAAAGCGTTGGCCGCCTTTCTGTTTGACACCGATGAGGCGATGATCCGTATCGATATGTCGGAGTTTATGGAGAAACACTCGGTGGCTCGCTTGATTGGTGCCCCACCTGGCTATGTCGGTTATGAAGAGGGGGGCTATTTGACCGAGCTGGTGCGCCGCCGTCCCTACTCCGTGATTCTGCTTGATGAGGTGGAGAAGGCGCACCCCGATGTCTTCAATATTTTACTTCAAGTGCTGGATGATGGCCGTCTGACCGATGGCCAAGGGCGTACCGTCGATTTTCGTAATACGGTGATTGTCATGACCTCCAATCTGGGTTCAGAGATCATTCAGGAGATGAGTGGTGAAGAGCACTATAGTGAGATGCGCGATGCCGTGATGGAGGTGGTGCGACACAACTTTCGCCCAGAGTTTATCAACCGACTGGATGAGATTGTTGTTTTTCATCCGCTGATGCAGGCGGAGATTCGAGCCATCGCCGAGATTCAAATTGAAGCACTACGCCAGCGACTACAGGAGCGGGAGATTGCGCTTGAGGTCTCCTCCTCAGCATTAGATCTGCTGGGTGAGATAGGGTTTGATCCCGTCTATGGCGCACGGCCATTGAAGCGGGCGATCCGCCAGCAGTTGGAGAATCGGCTGGCTCAGGAGATTTTGGCGGGGCGATATGCTGAGGGTGATACCATCTATGTTGATTGTGCAGAGGATGCGCTGACGATTGACTGATTGCAGATAGAGAGGTTCTGAAGGTTACTAAGAAGGTCGCAATATTAACGACCTTTTTAGTATGCTTGTTTCAGCGCCTCTCTATGTAACGACTGACTTTTTAGACCCAATATGCCAACAAAAATCCGTTTCTATATAGATGTCTCAAATGAAGAGTTTTTGAGGATCTACCAAGGCACAGCCAATGCCCTATTGGTACGGGCTGAGGATGGGCGGCGTATTCAAATTCCTGCTAATAATTTCCGTAAGTTTGTCACGCCTGCTGGCCTCGTGGGCCATTTTGAGATGGAGCTAAACAGTGATAATCGCCTGATTAATCTAGTGAGAATTGGGTAAGCTGGTCGAAAAGCAGGTAAGATGGCCCCTCAAAAAATTCTTGGGTTACTACTCCATTGAAAAAGATACTTATTCTGCTGTTCTTCCTGCTTGGTGTCACCCTATTTCAGGGACGCATCAATGTCAAAACCGTTGAGACTACCGTTGTTATTGATGCGCCGATCAAGAAAATTTGGCAGGTGCTGATTGAGGGAGATGCCTACCCCAATTGGAATCCCTTAATCAGTAAAGTCTCTGATGATATCTATGAGGGCAACAAACTGAAGATGACGCTCAACCCAGAGTTTAGTAGTGAGGGCGAGGTTGAGATCAAAGTAGGGCAGCTATGGTTTGGCAAGACGATGGTCTGGATTGGTCGGCCGTTGATGACCGATCTGCTCTCTGGACGCCACTACTTTAAGACTGAAGAGATGGCTGACGGCAAGATCAAATTCATCAATCTGGAGACCTATAGCGGTATCTTGCTCTATCTCGCTATGCCTTTCATCGAACCCAAGGCGCGCCAAGGGTTTGAAGCGATGAATGCTGCGCTAAAAGCAGAAGCTGAACGTCTGTAGGGGCTAAACTCGACCAAACTCGACACGTTCACCCAACCAACGGTGAATGAGCGGCTCGACCAACTCAGGGTGGCGCTGCAAAATCTCGTCGGCGGCCTGCTGCACATCAGGCAGTAGGTCCTGGTCACGCAGCACATCGGCAATACGTAGCTGCATCTCGCCGGTCTGGCGGGTGCCAAGCACCTCGCCCGGTCCACGCAGTTCAAGATCCTTCTCCGCTATTTTGAAACCATCGTTGCTCTCGCGCAGCATGGCCAATCGTGCTTTGGCGTTGCCAGAGAGGGGCGGGTGATACATCAGCAGGCAGTGGCTCTCGGTTGTGCCACGTCCCACTCGGCCACGCAGTTGATGCAGTTGTGCCAAGCCCAGTCGTTCTGGGTTCTCTATGATCATCAGGCTGGCATTGGCTACATCCACCCCCACCTCAATCACGGTGGTAGCGACCAGCAGGTCGATCTTGCCCGCTTTAAAGTCGGCCATTACGGCGGCCTTTTCGGTCGCTTTCAGGCGGCCATGCACCAAGCTGACCCTCAGATTTGGCAGCCGCTCTGTGAGCTGTTGGGCGCTCTCCTCGGCGGCCTGGCACTGCAACATCTCCGACTCTTCGATCAATGTGCAGACCCAATAGGCCTGTCGGCCATCGGCACAGGCGCGACTGACACGGCTGATCACCTCATCTCGACGACTGTCGCTAATCACCACGGTGGTGACGGGTGTGCGTCCCGGTGGTAACTCATCAATCACCGAGAGATCGAGATCGGCATAGGCGGTCATTGCCAGGGTGCGTGGGATGGGTGTGGCAGTCATGATCAGCTGATGGGGTACTGCATCGCTATGGCCCTTCTCACGCAAGGCGAGGCGTTGATGCACACCGAAACGGTGCTGCTCATCAATCACCGCCAGCCCCAGTGAGTGGAAGATTACATCATCCTGAAATAGGGCGTGTGTGCCGACCACCACTTTGGCGCTGCCATCGGCAATACGCTGCAAGCGCTCTTTTCGCTCACGCCCTTTGTGCCGTCCGGTGAGCCATAGTGGTTCGATGCCGAGCGGTCTCAACCAGGTGGTAAAGTTGTTGAGGTGCTGTTCAGCCAGGAGCTCCGTTGGGGCCATTAAGGCGACCTGATAACCCGCCTCCACGGTGGCCAGTGCGGCCAGTGCTGAGACCACGGTTTTGCCTGAGCCGACATCACCCTGTACCAGACGTAACATTGGAAATGGCCGTTGCAGGTCAGATAAAATCTCATCAACCACGCGTTGCTGTGCACCCGTCAGCTGGAATGGCAGACTTTTGAGTAGCCGTTGTTGCAGAAGAGCATCGCCCTTAATTATGGGTGCGGGAATCTGCTGCTGTTGCTGGCGCAGTTGCCGTAGGCTGATCTGATGGGCTGTCAGCTCTTCAAATATGAGGCGCTGTTGGGCGGGGTGTTCACCTGCGAATAGCTGGGCCAGTGGCGCATCGGGGGGTGGCCGGTGTAGATAGTGCAACGCCTCAGCCAGGGTGGGGCGTCTGCTCTGCTGCTCAAGGGGTAATAGGTCGGCCAGTGCATAGGGGTTGCTTGCCAGCAGATCAAGTACCTGCTGTGTAAGTGTGCGCCAAGTGAGTTGATGCATCCCTTCAGTGGTGGGGTAGATGGGGGTGAGTTCCGCCTCTAATTCCTGTGAAGCGGCATCATCAATGCGTTGGTACTCGGGGTGTATCATCTCAAAACTGCTAGGCCCGTTGCGGATCTCACCAAAGCAGCGCAACCGCACGCCACGACTCAGTGCAGCACGTTGTGCCGAGGAGAAGTGGAAAAAGCGCAGCAGGATGGTCCCTGTGCCATCGGCCACTTGAACCAGCAGCGAACGCCGCCGACCAAAGCGCACATCGCTCAGCTCAACCACACCTTCGATCACCACTTGGTCGCCCTGATTGAGCGCACCTATTGGGGTGATGCGTGTGCGGTCTTGATAGCGCAGTGGTAGATGGAACAGCAGATCTTGGAGTGACTCAATGCCTAGCTTGGCTAAACGCTCAGCCCCCTTCGGCCCGACCCCTTTTAGGGTAGTGACGGGGATCTCTGCCAGTGGTCTGTTGATCTCTATTTTGCTCAAGACTCGAACCTTCTAACCTGAGGGGCTAAACTAGGCGACACTTTATGACTCAATGGGATGACATTATGACGACCCATCAGGATAGCTTTCAGGTTAGCACGCCGCATCGTGGTACGTATGAGATTACGGATAAGATTGAACAGATCATCCATCAATCGGGTATTCGGATGGGTGTCTGTCAGGTGTTTACCCACCATACCAGCGCCTCGCTAATCCTGTGTGAGAATGCCGATCCATCGGTGCGTAGTGATCTGGAGTCATTTCTACACCGGTTGGTCCCAGATAGTGACCCCATCTATGACCACATTCAGGAGGGGGCAGACGATATGCCCGCCCATATTCGCAGTATCCTGACCAATATGGATCTCAGTTTTCCGGTCACCCAAGGTCGCTCAGGGCTTGGTACTTGGCAGGGCGTCTACCTCTATGAGCACCGCACTCAACCTCATCGGCGACGAGTGACGGTGACTATTATAGGGGATTAATAGAAGGGTGAATTGATGGCGAGCCCCCCAAGCTTAATACTATCTGTTAGAGCTCCATCACCGCATCCATCTCAACCTGTGCCGCTTTGGGCAGCGCAGCTACACCAATGGCTGCGCGTGCGGGGTAGGGTTCGGTGAAGTATTCAGCCATCACTTGGTTGACGGTGGCGAAGTCACCCAGGTCGATCAAAAAGACGTTCAGTTTAGCCACATCGGCCA
>JAKITT010000072.1 GCA_021647945.1 Candidatus Polarisedimenticolaceae bacterium | reverse complement strand
CGGCATAAAACAGCGCCGTGCCATACATGAGTAGATGAAGAAGGTCTCAATATCGTTGCTGGTGATAGCTGCGGAGCTATTCACAGAGTTGTGAATGATGGAGGAGATATTTCCAAAGCCGAACTGAACCTCACTTCCTTGTGGGATATTACCTGCAAAGCTGAGTGAGCCATCTTTATGTGTGGTCAATATGGCCCGGGCAACCTGTATGCCATTTTTCTCCATCACCAATGGAAACTCAATGCTGGTTGTGAGTATTTTTTCTACGATTCCACTACTAAGATAGTGAGCATAGGTCTCTACCGCTGGTTTGTTGTTGATTGTGTAGACGCGGTTTTTATCTGAGCGGGTGATGATCAGTTTCTTGCCAATGGGTTGCCAGTCAAAACTGTAGTGGCTGCGTACTTGTAACTGCTCGCTGTCGAGTGCAACAGCGACAGCCCCTGCTTCAATCACTTCACTGCCATGCAGAATATAGGTTTGACTAAATGATGCATTGTCGCCCGCCATGCCTCCAGCAATGGTTACCGCCGGGGCATGGGCATAGATTCCCTGTAGCAGTTCATCTCCATTAGTTGTGGTGCCATCGGAGAGGATGATCAGTAGTTTCGTCCTATCGCTGGTTATGCGCTTGGCGATATCACAGCCGGTCTCATAGCTTGATCTGTTTGTTGAGGCGTGAACACGCAGTGTAGTGGCTGAAAAGTGGCTGATGGTGATTACGCAACTCATGGTGGATACCGTTGAACTGATAATTTCACCACTGGTGGTGGTACCGATGCAGATAGCCTGGGGAAGCTGCTGGCTAATGGTGTGGCCGACAGCTTGTAGCAGCTGTCGGCCTGGCCCACAAAACACCTGAATCAGGAGATTGCTCTTTTTGTAGTAGCGCTCAAAAGGGATCGTTCTCTTAATTGCGGCGACGCTATCTATCGAAAAAACAGATGTCTGCATGAGTGATGTTTTCCGTGTGGGTAAGGTGGCATCCGAGCCATTTTAATGGTCACTCAGGCCAGGTTTTTGACTCTATATCAAACGGGTTGATTTCGCGGAAGTAACCCACCGACATCGCTGCGGAGAGTAGAATAATGGCATTAAAAAAGACCGGGATGATGACAAACGCGTACCCCAGTTCATGGATCGCCTCGCCACCAATGATGGCGGTGATAGCCGTGGCACCGCCGGGAGCATGTGTGCAGCGCAACAGATGCATTGCCAGCATCGCTATCGGGATGGCGAGTGAGGAGGCGAGCAGGGCATTGGGAACAAATTTATAGCAGCTGACACCGATGATAGCTGAAACAACATGCCCGCCGACGAGGTTCCAAGGCTGTGCGGCGGGACTGTGTGGCGCACCAAAAATCACCATGGCTGAGGCACCTGTGGAGGCCATGATGACAGAGGAGCTGATGATGTCGAGCGTCATAAAGGAGAAGAAAGAGGCGGTTAATGTACCCAAAAAGGCACCAAATATAGAGGCGCCCAACTCAGTACGGTTCATCTTCTCCATGCATTTTCCTCGTTAGCTGGGTTGGCGATAGTGGCCATAAAACCACTTCATCATCAGCGGTGGTAATAGTGTAGTCAATGCGATCACGATTACCATGCCGGCGTATATTTCGTTGTTGAAGATGCCGCTGGTGCGCCCCAGTTCAGCAAAGATCAACCCCACCTCGCCACGTGGCACCATAGCAAGGGCCACCGCCGTGCGGATGAATCGGCTCTCTTTGATGAAAAATACGCCAATCACTTTACCCACCAGGGCGGCGGCTAAAAAGAGGCTGGCAAACTGCCAGATAAAAGGGGATGACCAGTCGATCTCGTGCAGATTGAGTGATAGACCAACCACCACAAAAAAGATAGGGGTGAAGAGTTGAATGATAGGTCGCATCTCCTTTTTGATGCGAAGGGCAAAGTCGGGATCCGTTCGCAGGGCCATGCCGAAGGGCAGAAAAAAGCGTCGGGAGAGTGCCAGTCCAGCGGCGAAACCACCCAAAATTTCGGGTGCCCCCACCACATGCGCTAACCACGCAAAGAAGAGCACCAGTGAGACGATGGTAGTTGGGATCAGGCCGGGTATATCACTGACGCTATCGAAGCGTTTGATCAGCAGAGAGATGATCCGCGCCATGATGGGTGCCAGGATAAAAAAGAGGCTGACAAAGAGTAACACTTTGCCCGCATTGGCCAGGCTGATGCCACCGCCGACAGAAAACTCATAGAGCAAGGCCAATAGTACGACACCCAACACATCATCCAGAACGGCGGCACCGAGCACAATTTCACTCTCTTTTTTGTGTTGTCGCTTTAGATCGGTTAAGACCCGGACGGTGATGCCGATGCTGGTGGCGGTCAGGGTGCCGCCGATGAAAAGAGAGGTCAGTAGTGAGAGTTCGAACAGGCTATAAGCGGTTAAAAAACCGAGTAGAAATGGCGTGATAAAACCGGCGATGGCGACAATGAGTGATGACCTTCCAGCGTCGGCAAGTCGCCTGACATCGGTATCCATACCGACATCGAACAGCAGCAGAATGATGCCTATTTCGGCCAGCAGACGCAGCACCTCATCGGGCTGTAATATGCCGAAGAGACTGGGCCCTAAAACAATGCCAGCGACCAGTTCGCCAATGACTGAGGGCGCACCAACCCTCACTGCCAATTCGGCAAAGAGCCGGGCAGAGAGCAGAATGATCAGCAGATGGAGAAAAAAGGTGTGCGTCTCCATCAGCCGCTTAGCGTGTTATTGTCGGTTGGCCCATACCATTATCATCTCTGATCTGTCGGACGGATTAGTTTAGCTACCTCCTTAGTAGTTTAGCTCCATTGGCTCTTTACGCCTTCTTTTCTAATTTGCTGAGAAGGTCACCATACCCCGCCTGCTCTAGCTCATGCTGTGGAATAAAGCGCAGCGAGGCGGAGTTGATGCAGTAACGTAAGCCGGTGGAGGTGGGGCCATCATCAAAAAGGTGGCCCAAGTGTGAGTTGCCCTGCTTAGAGCGCACTTCGACGCGACGCATGCTTAAGCTCTCATCACTCAACTCACAGATATTATCGGCCTCAATGGGGGCGGAAAAACTGGGCCAGCCGGTGCCAGAGTCAAACTTGGCGGCTGAACTAAAGAGCGGCTCGCCAGTGACTACATCGACATAGATGCCCGCTTCATGGTTGTCCCAGAAGGCGTTGCTAAAGGGGCGTTCAGTGCCATCCTGTTGCGTCACCCGGAACTGCTCTGCGGTGAGCTGCTGTTTGATCTCCGCCTCGCTGGGTCGCTGCCATTTATGCGCTTTACTCATCTATATGCTCCATATTGAATCAACATGGAGTACCATAAACCCAGTTATAGGCTAAGGCTATAAAACCCCACAAACTATGAGTTGGTCACAACAGCTACTCCATTATCAAAATGAGATTCGCCTGACGGCATTTTTTGCTATCTTGGCCATCATGGGTGGCTGGGAGCAAATAGCGCCACGACGTGCATTGATGCTCTCCAAAGTGGTGCGCTGGAGCAACAATCTAGGTATTGTTTTTCTCAACTCACTGCTGCTCAGGCTGCTTCTGCCGACCACCGCAGTGGCGCTGGCTACTCTCTGTAGTGAACAGGGGTGGGGGCTGCTTAATCAGATGCAGATGCCGCTCTTAGTCGCTAGCCTAGTCACTATTGTGGCGATGGACATGGTGGTCTATCTCCAGCATGTCATGATGCATGCGATCCCACTGCTGTGGCGTCTGCATCGGGTGCATCATGCCGATCTTGATTATGATGTGACCACCGGCGCACGATTCCATCCGATTGAGATCCTACTATCGATGTTGATCAAATTTGCCACGATCATATTGCTTGGGCCACCTGCCGTGGCGGTGCTTCTATTTGAGGTGATTTTGAATGCGACAGCGATGTTTAATCATGCCAATATTGGTCTGCCGCTAGCGCTTGATCGCTGGTTACGCCGACTGTTGGTGACGCCCGATATGCACCGGGTTCACCACTCGACAGAGGATGATGAGGCCAACAGCAACTTTGGTTTTAGTCTGCCGTGGTGGGACTATATTTTTGGCACCTACCGAAGCGAACCGCGCTTGGGCCAGCAGGGGATGCAGATTGGCATCCACCGCTACCGTGATCCGCAGCAGGTGAACCAGCTGCCGGGTATGTTGTGGTTGCCATTCATCGGACGGGTCAGCGAGTATGCGATTAACCGGCGGCAGTGGCAGCGTGATGAGTCCAAACAACCCCCACCATCTGAGGAGTAGATGATGAGACCTTTTACACCCATTTTCCCACTGCTGATCGCAGTTATATTGGCAACATCTCTGCTGAGTGGCTGCCAAACCCTTGGTGAGCGCAAGCAGTCCACGACACTGGAAGATACACTGCGTATCTATGCCGGCGTCATTCGTTGGGGGACGCTGAGTAAGGCCTACTCATTTCGTGACCCAGAGAGCATGGATACATTGGATGAGATCCCCACGGGCTTGAAGAATATTCGTGTCACCTCATATGAGGTGGCGCAAGGCCCCATCATGACCGATGAGAAGACCGCCATGCAGACGGTGTTGATTGAGTATATCCATAAGGATATGCAGGTGATTCGTAACCTCCAAGATAAACAGATGTGGCGTTACAACGAGGAGACGGAGAGTTGGGCGTTGGTCTCTAAGGTGCCACAGTTCAAATGAGCGGACGGGTGAAACAGTCTGCCGCCGGGCATTTTCTACTGATTGCTGCGGCGTTTGTGATTGTTGTCGCTGGGATGCGCGCCGCTGAATCGCTTATTGTGCCGCTGCTGCTCTCCGCCTTTATTGCGGTGATTGCAGCATCACCGCTCTTCTACCTACAAAAGCGGGGTCTGCCCAATTGGCTGGCACTGATGGTGGTGATTGCCGGTGTGGTCGGTATTGGTGCACTACTGGTGCTGTTGGTGGGCGGCTCATTCAAGGCGTTTCAGGCCAATCTGCCCTTCTATCAAGAGCGGCTTGGTCAGCAGGCGACGGCTATTTTGATACTGCTGCGCGGTTACGGTATCGATATTAGTGAAGAGACGCTCCACACCTTTTTTGACCCAAAAAAGATGATGGCGGTGGTTGGCCAGACCTTGAGTGGCCTGGGCGGCGTGTTGACCAACGCCTTTCTGATTCTGCTAACCGTCATTTTTATTCTGCTCGAAGCGGCAGGTTTTCCGGCAAAGCTACACCGTATGATGGATGAGGCGGAGTTGTCACTGCGCCATTTTGATACCATCATGCTCAATATTAAGCGCTATATGGTGATCAAGAGCAGCACCAGCCTCTTTACCGGCGTGGTGATCACCTTGTGGCTCACCTTCCTGGGCATCGATTACCCCCTTCTCTGGGGAACACTCGCCTTCCTACTCAACTTTGTACCCAACATCGGTTCCATTATTGCTGCGGTTCCCGTACTGCTGTTGGCGCTGATACAGCTTGGTAGTGGTGCCGCCCTCTGGACTGGGCTTGGCTATCTGGTGGTTAATAATGTGGTGGGTAATGTCATTGAGCCTCGTTTTATGGGCCGAGGGCTGGGCCTCTCTGCTTTAGTGGTCTTTATCTCGTTGGTCTTTTGGGGCTGGGTACTTGGGCCGGTTGGTATGTTCCTTTCAGTACCGCTCACCATGACGCTGAAGATTGCCATGGATGCCAATGAATCTACACGACCTATTGCCATCCTGTTGGGGCCAGAGATAAAAACGGCTGAGTAATATTCAGCGCTGAACCTCAATCTCAAGGCGACCATCTGATGCCTATATTAGGGCGAACCAAACTGTGATTGAGAATCGTTATTGGTTATTTGGTGGGTTGTAGATCTGGCAGCAAAAATAGGCGCTTTGAAGAAGAAACGGAGGAGTGTCTAAGTTTTTCAGCGACTTAACGGAAGCAAGCCTTTTTTCTCCCGTTTCCCCATAAAAATGGCTTGACTTGTCATCTTTATGCACACGTAAAAGCAGCGCGCTTAAATAACAGTGATTTCTACGGGTTATTTTAAGTCACCTCAAGAAATGTCATGTAACTTATTGTTTTTAAGTGATAAAAGAATATCGTCTATAAATTGGTCAATCTAACAAAAAGGCGATAACCATGCACCCTGAGGTGATTCATTCAGACTTTGTCCACAAAGTTATCCACAGATTCTGTGGACAACTTAATTCCTTTAACAAGATGAATGAGTTAGCGCATTTTTGATGCGGTTTAGACAATCTCAGCGAAAAAACAGAGCCTCTTGAGATGGGCGGTATGAGTGAAAATTATGCCGTCGTGTTAGAGTTTAGTGATGGCCGCTTCGTAGCTATTCAGCGTGTTTATATTTTGCCTCAAATCGAGGCGTTTTCGCACGGAAAGAGGGAACATATAGGACATATGAGACCGAGTGAGTACGGAAATAACGAAGAGTTGAGGTAAAAGATGAATATGCTGAGTAGTGACGCCGCTTCTACCATTATTCGTGTTGTTATTGCGGGTCCACTGCGTGGCTTTTTTGACTACATCATCCCCCCTGAACTGCAACCTTTTGAGTGGCAGCCCGGTGTACGTCTGCGGGTGCCATTTGGGCGGAGTAGCCGTTGCGCTATTCTGTTAGAGAGCGATGTAACGAGCCCGTTTGACCGGCAGAAATTGAAACCTATTGAGGCGGTATTGGACCAGGTGCCGTTGCTATCCGGTGGTGATATCGCCTTTCTCCGCTGGGCGGCCAATTATTATCAACACCCGTTAGGTGATGTGCTTTTTACTGCGCTGCCTGCACGCCTGCGTCGTGGTGAAGCACCGCTCCATTTAGGGCGCAAAGGGTGGCAGTTGACCGCAGTCGGTGCAGTAGTTGAGCTTGACCAGCTTAGTAGGGCACCCAAGCAGCGTGCGCTAATGGCGCTGTTTCAAGAGGCCGGTGAGGCGCTGGACAGAGAGGCGGTGATGGCGGGTTGTGGTGAATCGCAGGCGATAATTCGAACGATGTTGAAGAGAGGTTGGCTTGAACAGTGTGAATTGCCGCCTTTGCCTCTGCTACCACGCCATTCATCCAATGAGCTAGCCCCCACCCTGAATACAGCACAACAACAGGCAGTGACCCAAGCGAGTGAGGCGCTGGGGCAATTCAGTTGTTTTCTACTTGATGGGGTGACGGGGAGTGGTAAGACGGAGGTCTATCTCGCACTGATTGAGATGGCATTGCAGCGTGGGGAGCAGGTGTTGATGTTGGCACCAGAAATCGGTTTGACGCCGCAGTTGGTCCAACGAATAGAGCTGCGTTTCTCGACGGTGTCGGTGTTGCTGCACTCTGGCTTGAGTGACCATGAGCGTGAGCGAGCGTGGCAGCAAGCTGCTTCAGGCTTGGCGCGTATTGTGATTGGTACACGCTCCTCAATCTTCACACCACTGCCGGAGTTGGGCTTGATCATCGTTGATGAGGAGCATGATGCCTCCTTTAAACAGCAGGAGGGTTTTCGCTACTCAGCACGGGATCTGGCGGTGGTGCGAGCGCAGCGAGAGGGGTGTCTGCTGCTGCTGGGGTCGGCCACTCCTTCGTTGGAGTCGCTCTATAACGTCGAGCGAAAGCGTTATCAGCGATTGGTGTTGCCGGAGCGTGCTGGGTTGGCCAAGCCGCCTAAGCTGAGCTTGATTGATGTGAGTAATATCCGTCTCGACGGGGGGCTCTCACCTCAGCTGAAATCGGCGATTCGTGACACCCTGGATAGAGATGAGCAGGTGATGTTGTTCCTCAACCGCCGAGGTTATGCGCCGGTCATCACCTGTCATGGTTGCGGTTGGCTCTCCAGTTGCCAGCGCTGTGATGCGCATATGACGCTGCACTTTGATGATGGGCTGCTCTGGTGCCATCACTGTGGCCAACAGCATCGTAAGCCACATAAATGTCCCGCCTGTGGGCATAGTGAGTTGATACCGCTCGGCCAGGGCACAGAGCGCTTAGAGGAGGTGCTGAAACAACGCTTTCCCGATAGCCCTCTGTTGCGCTTTGATCGTGACAATATGCGTCGTAAAGGGTCGCTGGAGAAGATGCTTAAAGTGATTGAGGCGAATGAGTGCTCACTCCTGATCGGTACCCAGATGCTGGCGAAGGGACACCACTTTCCGGGTGTGACGCTGGTGGGTATTATCGATATGGACCAAGGGCTCTTTAGTGCCGATTATCGTGCCGCTGAACGCATGGCGCAGATGGTGATGCAGGTGGCTGGGCGGGCCGGTCGGGCAGAAAAACTGGGACGTGTATTGATACAGACTCGGCATCCAGATCATCCGTTGTTACAGATTCTGATCAGAGAGGGATATGCCTCATTTGCCGCAGAGGCGTTGCGTGAACGCAGAGAGACAGAGCTGCCCCCTTTTAGTTATCAAGTGCTGCTTAGGGCTGAATCGACCGATGGGCTGCAAGCGATGAGTTTTTTAGAGCAGGCGGCGCAACAGGCTCATCAACTGAGTAGTCAGGTGGAGGTGTTGGGGCCGATTCCCGCCCCTATGGAACGGCGGGCCGGTAAACGACGTGCCCAACTGCTGCTGCAAGCCAATAGTCGTGCGTTATTGCAAGGGCTGCTGGCTCCGTGGGTGGTGCAACTGGATAAGTTAAAGTTGGCTCGGCGAGTAAGATGGTCGATTGATGTCGATCCACAAGAGATGGTTTAGAGGGTCGCTAAATGGGTGTTAAACCTACATGCATAGATGATAGGGAGAGATTATGAATGTAGATAAAATAATGAGTAAACAGATTGTGACGGTCGAAATGGATGATATGTTGCATGTGGTAAAAGATATTTTTGATAGCACCTGCTTTCATCATCTGCTGGTGGTTGAATCGGGTCGTTTGTATGGCGTTCTATCGGATAGAGATCTTCTTAAATCGATGCACCCAAATGTTGGAACCATGGCTGAAACAACTAAAAATGCCGCTAGTCTCAACAAAAAAGTGCATCAGGTGATGACCAGAAAACTGATCACACTAGAGGCCACCGCCTCGGTGTATGAGGCCATCGATATCTTCAACAACTATGGCCTCTCTTGCATCCCCGTGGTTGATGCGCAGCAAAAGCCGATTGGGATTATCTCATGGCGAGATATTATGAAGGTTATTAAGCTGCCACCCTCTGTGGAAGCGTCTTAGTAATATGGCGTTGAGATGGCAGCATCCAGATCAGTTTTACTCTGGTTTTGGTGGCGCTCTTTCACCTCTATAATCTTTGGCAGTATGGCGAAAAAATGCCCTGCTATTGCGGGGTCAAAGTGACTGCCTGTACTTTTTCTTATCTCCTCTAACGCCTCTTCGAGGGGCCAGGCCTCTTTATAAGGCCGGCTACTGGTGAGCGCATCAAAGACATCTGCGATGGCGACAATGCGAGCGATTATGGGTATCTGTTCGCCTGAGAAGCCATTGGGATAACCGCTGCCATCCCATCGCTCATGATGATTGAGGGCAATCTCACTGCCTAAAGATATGAGTGGTGAGTCATGGCCCGATAGAATGCGTGCACCAATGGCGCAGTGCCCTTTCATGATTTTCCACTCTTCAGCATCCAATTTCCCCGCCTTTAGGAGAACATAGTCTGGGATACCTATTTTGCCGATATCGTGCATAGGGCTGGCGTTGAGAACCAAGTTGCACATCTCGTCATCAAAACCGGCCTGCTTGGCAACGAGTGCGGCATATTTACTCATACGAATGATGTGCAGTGCCGTTTCATTATCACGAAACTCTGCGGCGCGACCAAGACGATGAATAATCTCCAGCTGAGTTGCTTCTACTTGGGCGGTACGTCGCTGCACCATCTGCCCAAGTTGCTCATTCTGTTGACGAAGGTGGTTGTGCAGTAGGCGCACCTCCAACATATTGCGAATTCGATTGAGTGCTTCAATACGGTTAAAAGGCTTACTAAGAAAATCTTTTGCACCGTTCTCTAAGGCACGGTTTTTGGTCTCGTCGTCATTTGATGCAGTGAGTACCAAGATCGGCACATAGTCATCCCCAGCATCTTGCCGCAACAGCTCCATGACGCCAAAGCCATCCAGTTCTGGCATATGGATGTCGAGCAGAATTAGGTCAAAGGCCTCGGTTTGATGCAGTGGCTGAACTTGATGTGGATCGGTGGTGGTGGTGACTTGTTGGTAACCCGCATTGCTGAGAATTTTTTTCAGTAGTAAGACATTGGGTGGCTGGTCATCGACGACAAGTATGCGCGCCTTACACAATGCATCGGCTGTTATTTTACAACTGTTTTCGATGATGCTAGCAGGGCTTGTGAACATTGAATTTACTCAAAGACAAAAATTATATTGATTACTAAGATAGTGTAGTGAGTTGATCGGCTTTCGCATGCAAAGCTTTAACCAAATTATAAATTGTGAGCACAATCGCGCTATAAGCGATAGCACGTTTGCGTGTACAATCCTGCCACCAAACTTAATTAAATTTAGAATGAAGAAGGACTGTACACGTGGCCACCTTGAAAAATGATCGTTTTTTGCGTGCCCTTTTACGCGAACCTGTAGATATAACCCCCGTATGGATGATGCGTCAGGCTGGACGTTATCTTCCAGAGTATCGCGCATCCCGCTCTAAAGCGGGTAGCTTTATGGATCTTTGTAAAAACCCTGATCTGGCATGTGAGGTGACCCTTCAGCCACTGGATAGATATCCACTGGATGCGGCCATTCTCTTTTCAGATATCTTAACCATCCCCGATGCGATGGGCCTCGGTCTCTACTTCTCTGAAGGTGAAGGGCCGAAGTTTGAGCGCCCAATCAAGAGCGAAGCAGATATCGATGCGATTGGTGTGCCTGATCCTGAAGATGACCTCGGTTATGTGATGGAGGGTGTTCGCACCATCCGCCGAGAGCTGGATGGCCGTGTGCCGCTGATCGGTTTTTCCGGTAGCCCATGGACGCTGGCGACCTATATGGTTGAAGGCGGCAGCACCAAGAATTTCGGTCTGGTCAAAGGCATGATGTTTGATCGCCCCGATATGATGCACAAATTGCTGGATAAGCTGGCCGACTCCGTCATCTCCTATCTTAATGGTCAGATTGCTGCGGGCGCTCAAGCGGTGATGATCTTTGATACCTGGGGTGGCGTACTAACACCGCGTGACTACGAAGCCTTCTCTCTCGCCTACATGCGTAAGATTGTACAAGGTCTGACCCGTGAGGCCGATGGCAGAAAGGTTCCTGTGATCATGTTCACCAAAGGTGGCGCGCTGTGGTTGGATCAGATGGCTGAGACCGGCTGCGACGCACTGGGTGTTGATTGGACGCTCGATATGGCCGATGCACGTACTCGTGTGCAGGACAAAGTCGCCCTACAAGGCAACATGGACCCCTGCATTCTCTACTCTAATCCTGATCGCATTCGTGAAGAGGTGGGTCGCGTGCTGGAGAGTTATGGTCGTGGGCCGGGCCATGTCTTCAATCTTGGGCATGGTATCCATCCAACGATTGACCCAGAGAATGTCGGCGCGTTTATTGATGCCGTACATGATCTGAGTAAGCAGTATCACGACTGAGTGCTGAACGGCTCGTAGTCGCTGAAAAGCCCGCTGCTATTTCATTATGGCAGCGGGCTTTTTTTATGGCTGCTCGTAGCGTATTAATTGGCCGCTGCCGGCTGAAATTTGTCGCCAGGATTTAACCTCAAAAGAGAGCTGCAACATGCCGCATGTTGGCAAGTGATTGATCATGGCATCATTGGATAGAAGATGATGGCAGAGCGATGTCAGCCCCGGGTTGTGGCCCACCAGGGTGATTGATTGAAGATCATCATCCTGTGTAGTAACAAGATCGACAAGGCCGTTTAGCGACGCCTCATAGATCTTCTCCTGCCAGTCGATCTGCTGCGCTGGGTAGTTAATCTCTTTGGCAATCAGCAGTGCAGTCTCTTTTGCCCGTTGAGCTGGACTGGCGATCAATAGGTCGGGCTGGTAGCAGTCACTCGCGAGGCGCTGCCCCATCATTGTGGCATCCTGTTCGCCTTGGCAGGTGAGCGGTCGATCATAGTCACTCTGGTTTGTCTGATCCCAGCTTGCGGTGGCGTGACGGATGAGGGTGATTGTTTTACTCATCGTGAGTGACTCCAGTTATTATCGGTAAGTGAGTCACGTTATCACCAACGATATTGCAAGGGTTACTTATTCTTGACTAAAATTGTAGAGAAATAGCATAATTGGGTGATTAAATTTACTGTAGATAGGTCTCTAGCGATGAGTACAACAGAAACAAATGCCGACACTCCATTGATTTTTACCGCCGCCGCCGCCGCCAAGGTAAATAAGATGATTGAGGAGGAGAGTAATCCCGATCTGAAGCTGCGTGTCTATATTCAAGGCGGTGGTTGTTCTGGTTTCTCCTACGGTTTTAAATTTGATGATGAGAAGGATGGCGATGCCAAGATGGTGACAGATGGCGTGATTCTGCTGGTCGATCCGCTGAGTTTACAGTATCTCTACGGTGCTGAAGTGGACTATGTTGAGAGCCTACAGGGTTCACAATTTGTGGTGCGTAACCCCAATGCGGCCACCACCTGTGGTTGCGGTTCATCGTTTTCGATCTGAAGCAAAAACAAGTGGTATCGAAAGGGGGCGTTGCCCCCTTTTTCACCTCTCTGGGTTACCGTTTAGGCGGGGTAGATGCCACCCAATATTACCGCCCTATCTGCCCCAGTCACATCGGGCAGGTTGCCACTCTCTCTATTTAATGTGCGCTTAGCCAACCAGGCGAAGGCCAATGCCTCTAGCCAGTCGGGGTCCACCCCCGCAGTGGCGGTACTCTCCAGCTTGATCGGTTTGAGTTGTGCGGCAAGCTGCTGCATCAACTGCCGGTTATGTACACCACCGCCACAAACCAACACCTCTTTAATATCGATATCATGCTGCTGAATGGCGCGGCAAATGCTGTGGCTTGTTAGTGCGAGCAGTGTGGCTTGAACATCTTCAGCCGCAAGTGGTTGTGATGCGAGATGCTGTTGCAGCCAGCGAGGGCTGAAGTATTCGGGGCCACTGCTTTTTGGTGGTTGGCGCGTGAAGTAGGGATCACTCAGCATCAGTTCCAGGAGTGGCTGAGCAATACGGCCCTTGGCGGCCCACTCACCGTTGTTATCAAACGCTTTGCCGAGATGTTGGCGACTCCAATAGTCCATCAGGGTGTTGCCTGGGCCGGTGTCATAGCCTGTGATGCGGGCCTTACTGGCTGCTGGAAGCAGGGTGATATTGGCGATGCCACCGATGTTGAGAATGGCTCGTGAAAATGCTGTATGACGGAATAGATGGGCGTGTATGGCGGGTACGAGTGGCGCACCTTCGCCACCCGCAGCCATATCGCGGCGTCTGAAATCGGCCACCGTGGTGATGCCGGTCAGGTGTGCCAACGTATTGGGATCACCAATTTGCAGAGTGAAGGGGGTGTCACTATCGGGTCGGTGGCGCACGGTTTGGCCGTGACTGCCGATAGCAACCACATCTTCAGGGGCAGTTTTTGCAGATTTTAGTAGATGGTGAACCGCTCGGGCAAACAGACGACCCACTTGAATGTCCGCTGTGCCGAGCTGATCAACACCATCATCTCCCGGTTGAGCCAGTTGACGCAGTCGCTGTTGCAGGTCGTCAGGTATCGGCTCTTGGTGAGCGGTGAGTAGGCTCGGAGTGTGGCTGTTAAAGTCAACCAGCACAGCATCAACACCATCCATACTGGTGCCAGACATCAGGCCAATGAAGAGTTTTTTAGGGGCGAGCATCCGCGAGCAGTGTCCGGTTCAATGTGGCCAATTGCATGGTGAGAGGGGCTGTTTGGATCTTGAAATCCTCCCGCATCGCTTTTGCAATTGGGTTGGCGGCCGGTAGTTTTACCGTCAGAGGGTTCCGGTGTGCGCCGTTGAGGCGGAACTCATAGTGTAGATGTGGGCCGGTGGCGACGCCGGTTTTGCCGACAAAACCGATGGTCTGCCCCTGTTTTACACGGCTACCTACCCGGCGTTTTAACATATAGCTGTTGAGGTGGGCATAGAGGGTGGTGATGCCGCCGCCATGTTGCACAATGACGGTTTTACCGTAACCCCCTTTGCGGCCACGAAAGATGATCTTGCCATCACCAGAGGCCTTAACGGGGGTGCCGGTGCGAGCGGCATAGTCGACGCCGCGATGAGGCCGTTTTCTGCCCAATACAGGATGGTAGCGTTCGCGCTGAAAACGGGAGCTAATGCGTCTGAAATCAACGGGTGATCGTAGAAAGGCCTTACGGACGCTGTCACCCTCAGGGGTGAAGTAGTTGCTCTCACCGGCTGCATCGGTATAGCGAATTGCTTGGAATGATTTTCCGCGGTTGATGAATTCAGCGGCTAAGATCGGCCCGTTGCGCAGTTTTTTACCATTCAAATACTCCTCTCGGTAGATGACGGTAAAGCGGTCACCCTGACGAATCTCCAGAGCAAAATCGATATCCCAGCCAAATATGTTGGCCAAAGACATAATGAGCGGGTCGGGGAGCCCCGCCTCTTTTGCGCTGATAAAGAGTGACTGGGTGATCGTGCCACTGGTAAAGGCGGTGCGATACTCAACGGCCTGTTGCACTTTGTTGGCTATGAAACCCTCAGTCGTGCGTCTGATCTCCAGGCTGTGGATGGCATCAATCACCTGCACCAGGGCGATAAACTCACCCTCTGCATCGAGTTGGATACGCAGCTCTTGGCCGGGTCTGATGCGGGCCAGTTTAGCACTCTCTTTACTGCTGGTGACAATACGATGCAGCAGATTGGCGCTCAGCCCCTTGGCAGAGAAGATCTTTGCCAGCGTATCACCCGATTTTACCGTATGAGTTAGCCAGGTGCTGGGTTCTTCAATCACCTCTGCAATTTCTATTGGCCGATCAGTGTTGGCAGTAATGACCTCAGTTTCAACGGTCTTCGGGTGTGGAGGCGGTGCAATTTCTGCTCTGCTCATCTCCTCAAACGGGGGAGGCAGTGTCAGCTTTACTGTTATTGAGGAACTGCTGTCGGCTGAAATATGGATCGTTTCAGTGGGGACGGTTTGATTGTCGAAATCGGCATAGATGGCCGTGACAAATAGAATCAATATGGGAAGCGCCAACAGCCCTTTTCTGAGCCTGTTTTTGCCTCTACAAGAGCGGTGATTCGTGAATAGTACTTTATAATCCTGCATGCTCTTCTGGGTATGCCTCTGATTTGCAGCGCAAGCGTAACGGTTTAAACACCTCATGACAAGAGTATCTATCGGCAGCAAGGGGTGGAAAGTTTAGTTGAAACAGTCACTTTTACTGAGTTGTTTGTGCTAATTATGGGCGTCGTCACAGTGTGTCTTCTTGGCAGAAATGGATGGTTTTGCCGGTTTGTGTGTAGGCTGAATGGCGGTGATTGGCTGGAGGGGACGATGGTGTAAACTGATCTTGTTTAGGGCGTAGGTTATGGAAATATAGAATAAGATTTAAGCTACTATAAGGTTCAGCCGATAGATCACTGATGGCAACGGTTATTTTGAGTGATAGTGGGGTGGGCGTGATATTTAAAAGTAAGCCAAAAGTTCGTGGGAACGTTGGTTTGGCCATATCGGCAGACAAAATTTCAATCAGTCGCGTCGTCGTTGATGAGGGGCAAAAACCCCATCTTGAGATGGTTGATTGTGTCATTTGTGAAGATAGAAATGAACGACAGGCCACTCTCCAGGCGCTTGTTGAAAAACATAAGTTGCAGCATGCACCTTGTACGGCTGTACTTGGCGAGGGGGAGTACCAGCTACTGCAACTTGAGACCCCCGATGTTGATGAGTCAGAGGTTCGATCTGCGATTCGCTGGCAATTAGGTGAGTTGGTTACCTTTCCTGTTGATGAGGCGGTGATCGATATTTTTGAAATTCCTGGTCAGAAAGAGGGGCGTAGACCCTTTATCTACGTGGTTGCAGCACATGCAGCCCCTGTTAAAGCGTTGACTGATCTAATAGATGCGACGGATCTATCACTGCAAGCGATAGATATTAGTGAGCTGGTCGTGGGCAATTTTACTTCATTGTTGCCAGAAGATGATATTGGTATTGCGATGCTTCGCATCTCTAACTTACAAAGCCTGGTCAATCTTTCATTGCACTCCAAACTCTATTTCTCCAGAGTTTTTAATGTTGGAACGATACTGCTGAATCAAGTTAATGAATCACTGAGTAGAAAAGATGAGTTGGATTTTGAAATGTCCGGTCAATTGGATAGCTTTGTGTTAGATATCCAACGCCTACTGGGGTATTACGAAAGTCACTTTTCACTTCCACCTATCACCAACCTGATTCTCACCCCGACCAGCAGTGAGCTGACAGCAACGATCGACTACATAAGTATGCATTTAGGTATCTCAACGCAGAGTCTTGACCTCAATAGTCTATTTGAAATCAGTAGTGTCCGGTTAGGTACTTGCATGTAAACCCTCCGGATTTCGAGAGTCTACGTCCCCAGGATCTGGTGGTGCGACCTGTGATTCTCGGGTTTCATTGAGGATTTTGGTTCGCAGCTCTCTC
>JAKITT010000071.1 GCA_021647945.1 Candidatus Polarisedimenticolaceae bacterium | reverse complement strand
ATTGGGCGCAGCCATAAGTCGCTAGAGTGATGCAGCACGCCGAATTGGGGAGACCAAACGAATGCCTGCACCATCGGGAAAAATAACGAAAAACACTGTCAAGCACTTTTTTCGCTGAGTAGTTACAACCGGCGCTTGGCCGGTTTTTTTGTGCCTGCTGTTTTTAATGCCTAGCATGTGCGGTGCTGCGTGGGCACACACTAGGTGCCCACGCTTCTGGGCATCAGTTTTTGATCGTAAACAGTGTATGAAAATTGGCCACCTTAAAAATTGCTTCGATATCGGGCTGAGGAGAGAGGAGGGTCACTGTACCCTTGTTAACTTCTGCGTACTCTTTGATCAGCAGCAGCATGCCAAGCGCTGAGCTGTCCATATAATCAGTTTCGCTTAGGTCGATCAGATAGTTAATTCCAGCCTTGGGTTGGGGTTTGTAAGCCTTTCTAAAATCACCATGTGATGCAAATTCGAATCTTCCCACTATTTGGATGGTTAGAGTGTTTCCGTCATCTGACGATTGTGTAGATATTGCCATTTCAATCTCCGTCAAACATAGGGTTCGTATTTTTTATCTTCACTCAGGATGTGTGCTATCAGCCACTCCTGAACCAGTTCACACAGATCTTCCATTTTTAGTAAAGCTTCGTCTTTTTCAAAAGCGCGTTCTATCTCTAAAATCTTATTTTCGAACTCATGATGTACCTCTTTATGTGCGTTGGCTCCTGAAAAATCAATGCTCTCCATAAGGCGCTCCTCAGCTCGGAGGTGCATATCAAGATACTCAATAAAGAAGGTCAGGACAGCTTTTTTATCAACATCCTCTCTTCCAGATGAGACGGCTTGGTTCAGTTCATGAACCATATTTAAAAATTGCTGGTGGTGTGCATCCATTAATGGAACACCCACGCTAAATTCATCTTTCCATTCAATAACTTTCATAGACCACCTTAAAAATAAGTTTCAAGAAGACTAGTAACCACTATTCACAATGTCAACATAATGGA
This sequence comes from Candidatus Polarisedimenticolaceae bacterium, assembly GCA_021647945.1. Classification (GTDB taxonomy): domain Bacteria; phylum Pseudomonadota; class Gammaproteobacteria; order Chromatiales; family Chromatiaceae; genus JAKITT01. The sequence goes on along the minus strand of JAKITT010000071.1, from coordinate 15,628 downwards.
GGGCGAGTGCTCAAACAGTAGGGGGCTGACTGGTGTACTAGGTTGGGTAGTCATCGTTAAAAAAGAGACGGCCTGATGGGTTGCTTGGAAATTCTAAACACGCTGAATGGTTACAACGGGTTCTTGTTATCGCTATTGTCTGCTTTGCTCAGACTGCGTGGCTACGTGGTGATCCCTCTTCTTGCCACTGAAACTATCTAATACATGCCTTATCTGCTGGGGTTTACCCTTGCATATGCTGAACGAAATGAGCAAGGGTGCGAGTGGTGTAAAGAGGTATGGAACAAACCATTCAGGAATAAATGTGGGTTTTATTGATGTGAATCAATTGTATTTTCGTAAGACACAGAAATTATGGGGATAAAAATAACTGGCCTGGAATATGCACTAGTAGATCCTGAGTCTGACTGTTGGGCGGATTTTATTCGACCAATAAAATGAATCAAAGTTCGGAATGTCGAAATTCATCAATAAAACAACCTGGAGGAATTCCTATGGGTGTAAGAGTGAAGACCGGACGTACTCTCCTCGCCGTTGCGCTAGGTCTGAGTATGGCAGTCGGTGCTGCTCATGCGGGTAGTTACCCGGATATTGGGCCACTGCCACAGATCAAGATCAGTAAAGCAAAAGCAGAGTTGGGAAAACGTCTCTTTTTTGATAAGCGTGTCTCAGGGGATGCAGCTATCTCCTGTGCAACTTGTCACGATCCTAAACAGGGCTGGAGCCAGAATAAACCTCTTTCTGATGGTTATCCTGGCAATGGTCATTTCAGAAATTCACCATCCGTCGTAAATGCTGTCCACAAGAAATCATGGTTTCATGATGGCCGTATAGGTACCAACCTGAATGATGTGACCCGTGAGAACATCACGGAAACCTACATCATGAATATGGATATGCGGATCATGCAGGAGCGTTTTAAGCAGGATCCTGTCTATGTGAAGATGTTTAAGGATGCCGGTTACGGTGAGCCTTCAAACGGCAGTGTACGTAAAGCGATCCCTGAGTTCCTGAAGACACTGACTTCACGTGGTGCACCTTTTGATGCAGGTAAAATGTCGGGTGCTGCAAAGCGTGGTTTGAAGCTGTTTAAAGGCAAAGCGGGTTGTATCCAGTGTCATAATGGCGCACTGCTCTCAGATGGCAAGCCACATAATACCGGTGTTGCAGAGAACTTTGATGTGTTCCTTGATCCTATGAATCATCAGGCTTTTATCGCCTTTGCCAAGTTTCAAGGCATCCCTAACTATATGAACATGAAGCGCGATCCTGGCTTCTACAACATTACTCTCGACATGGCTGATATGGGTAAATTTGTTACTCCAAGCCTACGTGAGCTGAAATACTCTGCGCCTTATATGCACAACGGTATGATCAATACGTTGGCAGGCGTGGTTGACTTCTACAACCGTGGTGGTGGTAAAGACAGCCGTAAGAGCGATCGGCTAAAACCTCTGAAACTGAGCAAGAAACAGAAGGGCGATTTGGTCGCATTTCTTGAGTCTCTCTCAGGTGACAGACTGACCTCTTCTGAGCATGTCTGGAGCAAGTCATATCCTGACGAGTATCCAGCTATCCAGAACTGGAAAGAAGCCCGTAACTAAGTCGAGGAGATAGCAATGAAAAAGAGAATGAAATATCGTCATGCTGTTCTGATGGCTTCAATCGCTACGACACTGCTGGTTGGTTGTAATGCAAATGCAACTAAATCAAATAGTGCTGCTGCGGAGAAAGCACCAGCGCCAGCAGCCGCTATGGCAATGGGGCCTGCTAAGTTGGAGCCACTTGGGTTGCCTCCCATTCCAGCGGATAACAAGCAGAGCCCGGCGAAAATTGCATTGGGTAAACTGTTGTTTTTTGATCCGCGTCTTGGTGGTGATGCTTCAACAGGTTGCTCAACCTGCCATGAACCTGATCAGGGCTGGGCATGGGCTGAGGACTTCTCACGAGGATATCCAGGCACTGTTCATTGGCGTAATAGTCAAACCATCATCAACTCTGCCTATAACCCGCGTAACTTTTGGGCCGGTTCTGCCAGCTCTCTGGAGAAGCAGGCGAGGGGTGCAGCACGTGGTGGTGTAGCAGGTAATGGTGAGGGTGACTTGATGGAGGCTCGCCTGGCACTGATCCCTGTATATGCTAAGGCGTTTAAAGAGGTGTTTGGTGATGAGACGCCTCTGATCAGAAATGCCTGGCGTGCTATTGCCTCATTTGAACGCACTTTGGTTCAACGTGACACCCCCATCGATAAATATCTACAGGGTGACAAATCTGCGTTGAGTGAAGAGCAGGTGCGTGGTAAAGCACTGTTTGAAGGTAAAGCAGGTTGTATCCAGTGTCACAACGGTCCTATGGCAACTGACTTCAACTACTACAACGTTGGTGTGCCACCTAGTCCACGTTGGGAGACAGATGGTCTGGCTCAGATTACCTTCCGTTTTGAGCAGTATGCCAAAGGGCAGACTCAAGAGGGTTATCGTACCGCTAAAGAAGACTGGGGATACTACTACCGGAGTAAAAACAGCTGGGATAAGGGCAAGTTCCGTACCCCATCGCTACGTTACACCAAATACACTCCGCCCTATCTGCATAATGGCCAGCTCGACACCCTTGAAGAGGTTGTTGATTTCTACAACCGTGGTGGCAAGTTTGAAGATGGCAGAACCACCAATTTCACCAAAACTAAAAGCAAGCTGATTAAACCGCTTGGTTTGAGTGATGATGAGAAAGATGAATTGGTCGCTTTTATCGAAGCCTTCTCAGGTGAGGAGATTCTGATGGAGAAACCAGAACTGCCAGATTATGCACCTCTGTTCACGAAAGCTGAGTTAGAAGCAGCACAGGAGGCAAAATAATGTCTGAACTAAATAAGAAGGATGAGACAGCAGCAGAGCATGGTAAGTGCATGCTCAACCGCCGTCAGTTCCTTATGTATAGTGGATCTGCTGCCGCGGCAGCCAGCACCATCTCAGTCAGCCTGATTCCTGGTCAGGCGCAGGCTAAGGCGCGTGTTGTTGGCTATCCACGTAAAAAGATCGGCCAAGTTAGTGCGCTGAAAGATGATCAGCCAATCAACTTTAACTACCCTGATAATGCGGCTAACAGCAGCGCAATGTTGGTTAAAATGGGCGGTGTAAAGGCGGGTGGTGGTGTCGGTTCACAGCGTGACATTGTTGCATTCAGCTACATGTGTACCCACCAGGGTGGCAACATGATGGGTGCATATAAAGCCGTTGATAATCATCGTGTTATGGGCATGTGTCCACTGCATCTTTCAACCTATGATCTGACTCGTCACGGTATTATCGTCTCTGGTCAGGCTTATCAGAGTCTACCGCAAGTTTTGCTTGAGGTTGATGGTGATGACATCTACGCCGTTGGTGTGATGGGCCTGCTGTACGGTCGTAACGAAAACCTGATCGAATCCTAGGGGGAACATAAATTATGTCATCAAAATACTATATTCCTTCGGACAGTACGCCGTTACCACCAAAAAGCGCTGAGGTTCTGACCACTTGCTGCGACTACTGTATCGTTGCGTGTGGTTACAAAATCTATCGCTGGCCTGTAGGTTCGGCTGATGGTGGTCCGAAATCATCTCAAAACGCGTTTAATGTGAGCTTCCCTAATGCCGCACCTATGGCACCTTGGGTAGCACCTACTCAGCATAACGTTGTTATGCATAATGGGCGTCCTCACAACGTCATCATCATTCCAGATAAAGATGCAAAAGTGGTCAATGTGACCGGTGACTCTTCAATCCGTGGTGGTACCATCGCGCAGAAGTGTTACAACCCAGATAGCCCAACCAGAGACCGTTTGCAGTCACCCATGATCCGTATCAATGGTACCTTGCAGCCTGTTGGCTGGGATATGGCGCTGGATATCGCCGCTGAGCTGATGAAACACGTGGTTAAGGAGCACGGTAATAATGCCTATGGCATGAAGACCTTCTCCTATCAGTTCTTTGAGAACACCTACGCTGCTAAGAAGTTTGGTCGTCGTCATATGAAGACCGCCAACTTCACTTTCCATGATACCCCTGCTGATGTGACCTCAACGCCTGGCTTCCGTGATGCCGGTTTTGATAACTTTGCAGCGGCCTATCAGGATTGGCGTGATGCAGAAGTGCTGATGATCTGTGGTACTGATCCGTACGAGACCAAGACCATTATCTTCAACCAGTTCATCAAACCTGCGATTGATAGTGGACAGAAAACCGTCTGGATCAACGTGCGTGAGACGGCGGGTATCGCCTACGCCAAAAGCAAAGGCAATGCACTCTTCCTACAGATTGATCCCGGTACCGATGTTCCAGTGATGGGTGCTATCGCACGTGTCATTATGGAGAACGGCTGGGAAGATTCAGAGTGGATCAAGAAGTGGGTCAACGACAAGTGGGGTTCAAGCTCTGGTTTTGGTCAGGGTACCCGTAATACACCATGGCAGTGGCGTACTACCTGGGGTAAGTTCCAGACCAAAGGCTTCGAAGACTACAAGAAGTGGGTCCTCGCTCAGGATGAGTACAAACCTGAGAATGCCGCTAAGATCGCCAACATCAATGCCGCTGATATCATCAAAGCCGCTGAGATGCTGAGTGGTGGTGGTAAAGGACGTCGTCCTAAGACCTCTTTCGGTATCGAGAAGGGTTTCTACTGGTCTAACAACACCGGCAACACCAACGTGGTCAGCTCGCTGGCAACGATCTGTGGTGCAGGTGGTCGTCCAGGCCAGATGGTGAGCCGCTTCGGTGGTCATCAACGTGGTGGTGCAGGTGGCGGTAGCTACCCTCGCAACAAATCACCGCAGAAGCGTCCAGGTCGTCGTCGTCAAGCACTCGATTGTGATCGTTTCTTCTATGCGGGTCATACGCGTCTGGCGCATGTCATCGGTACTACCTGGATTCAAGCCATGTGTGGTTCTGGTGGCCTGAATGCTAAGTTCGAAGAGTATGTCACCAATAACCCGAACCAGGTTCGTTCTTGGGATAAGGGCGAGATCATCAAGACCCTGAAGGCACGCGCCGATTCCGGTGGCACCATCGTGGTCAACCATGATATCTACCTGCGCGATCCTATTGGTTCCAAGTTTGCTGATATCGTCTTCCCAGCAGCCACTTGGGGTGAGTCTGACTTCACTCGTGCCAACGGTGAGCGTCGTATACGTCTCTACTCTAAGTTCTACGATGCTCCGGGTGATGCCAAGCCAGATTGGTGGATCCTTGCTCAGTTGGGTCAGCGTATGGGCTTTGACGGCTTTGATTGGAAAGATGCCAACCAAGTCTGTGAAGAGTCTTCACGCTCCAGCCGTGGTAACCGTAAGGCCTACCATATGATCAAGGTTGCAGCTCATAGAGAGGGTAAAACCCTTCATGAGAAGCTCCGTGAGATGGGTACAACCGGTATCCAGGGACCCACCTTCATCAATGAAAAGACGGGGCAGTTGGAAGGCACCGTGCGTCAGCACGATACCACCGCTACCGAAGAGATGTGGAAGGATCGTTCAGGCGGCACCAATATGATGAGCAAGAAGTGGACACACTTCAAATCTCAAACGGGCCGTATCAACATCCAGAAACATCCATGGAGCCTCTTCTCTGACTATTGGGCCTGGATGAAGCCTAAAGGTGACGAGCTATGGCACAGCAATGGCCGTATCAACGAAGTCTGGCAGTCAGGTTTTGATGATGTCGATCGTCGTGCTTACATCTCACAACGTTGGCCTGAGAACTGGACTGAGATTCACCCTGATGACGCAGCAAAACGCGGCATTGAGTCGGGTGATCAGGTCATGCTCTACACCAACCGCGTGCCTAACTTCAAAGCAACCATCAAGGGTGTGCATGGAAGTGACTTCAATTTTTCCGATCTGTTGAAGAACGGTTGGATTGAGCTTGAAGATGCAGCCGTCTCTGCTGTAGCGATTGTCACGCCTCATGTGAAGAAGGGAACGATGTACTCCTACTTCCTCAATACCAGCCAGCCCAGTAACGTACTGCAAGGCCGGGTTCCTGACCAAATTAGTGGCAACTACAACTTTAAAATGGGTGTTGCTAAGGTTAAGAAGATTGGCGAGACGAAGTACAAGTCAGAGTTCAGAAGTATGTCGTTTGCACCACGCAACATCGTATAACTGAAAATCTCTAACTAACGGGTAGGGCGGAACTTCGGTTCCGCCCTTTTTTTTGCGTCTGTTTATTGTTCCAAGTCTGTATAATCTGCCAACGATTAAATTTATCTGGGGAGCACAATGGTTCGCACAGTCTTTTTTGTTTCAGAAAGCACCGGTATCACAGCAGAGGCCATTGGCCAAAGTATGCTCTCCCAGTTTGCTGATGTTGAGTTTGAAAAAATTTATCTGCCGTTTGTTAACACTGAGTTGAAAGCGCGTGATTTTCTAGAGCAATTGGTGGAGATCAAAGCGAAAGATGGTGTGCGTCCTATTGTTTTTGCCACCATGGCAGATTGTGAGATTAGTAAAATACTGCGTAAGGGTGACTGTCTCTATCTGGAGATGTTTGACACTTTCTCGATCATTCTGAGTGAAGAACTAGGTGTGGAACCGGTCTTTAAGTCTGGCCAAAGTCACGGCATTACCGATGATTATGAGAGCCGCATGAATTCGATCCACTACACGATGGATAACGACGACGGCATGCGGATGGATAAATTTGATAAGGCCGACGTCATTCTGGTCGGTGTTTCACGTTCAGGAAAAACCCCCACTTGTCTCTACCTAGCGATGCACTTCGGACTGAAGGCTGCTAACTATCCATTGACCCCAGATGACTTTGAGAGTGGCGAGATGCCAGCAGCGCTAAAAGCACAGAAACATAAGTTAATTGGTCTGACCATTGAACCAAAACGTCTGCAACAGATTCGTGAGGTGCGCCGCTCAGGCAGTGAATACTCCTCACTGAAACGTTGCCAAGAAGAGGTAAGAATGGCCAATACGATGTTTAAAAAACTGCGCATAAAGGTTCTGGATACCTCAGAGAAGTCGATTGAAGAGCTTGCTTCTCGCATCATTAAGTCACTCTGACATCGGTGTCCTTTCATAAAGAGCTACAGTCATGTATGCAGGTCGATCGTCATGCCTTTCGACAACGGCTAAGACGGCTTGAACAAAAAAAGAGAGATGGCAAACCGTCAGATGAGGGGTTGGCTCAGCTGCAACATGATGTGGTTGCATCACAAGCACGGCTGACTCAGCGCCAAGAGGCACTTCCAACCCCCACATTTCCCGCTGAGCTGCCAGTCAGTGAGCGTTGGCAAGAGATTGCTGAACTGATTCGTGATCACCAAGTGGTGATCCTCTGCGGTGAGACAGGCTCGGGTAAATCGACCCAATTGCCAAAGATCTGCCTCACCCTTGGCCGGGGTGTCGCGGGTTATATCGGTCACACCCAACCACGCCGCATTGCTGCGCGCACTTTGGCAAGTCGTATCGCCTCTGAGTTGGGGCAAGAGACGGGTGAATCGGTCGGCTATAAGGTGCGCTTCCATGATCGAGTGGGGGACAATAGCCACATTAAACTGATGACTGACGGTATCCTGCTGGCGGAGGTTCAGCGAGACCGTTTCCTCAATCAATATGACACCCTGATCATCGACGAGGCGCATGAACGCAGCCTCAATATCGACTTCCTGCTGGGCTACCTGAAAAATCTGCTGCCAAAACGGCCCGATCTAAAGCTAATCATCACCTCCGCCACCATCGATCCACAGCGTTTCTCCAAGCACTTTAACGGCGCGCCTGTCATTGAGGTCTCCGGCCGCACCTTTCCGGTTGAGCTGCGTTATATGCCACCGGCTGAAGCGTGTAGTGAACGGGATGAGCCTATGCAGCAGGCGATAGTCGATGCCATTGATGAGCTGGCACAGGTTGATCGTGGTGATGTGCTGGTCTTTCTGAGTGGTGAGCGGGAGATCCGTGAGACAGCCGAACATCTGCGCAAACATGCGATGAGATTGACCGAGATTTTGCCGCTCTACGCCCGACTCAGCCCCACTGAGCAGGCACGAATATTCAAATCGCACCAAGGGCGACGAGTGGTGTTGGCGACCAATGTGGCAGAGACCTCACTTACCGTGCCGGGCGTCCGCCATGTGGTTGATCCCGGTTTTGCCCGCATCAGCCGCTATAGTCACCGTAGTAAAGTACAGCGATTGCCGGTTGAGCCTGTCTCTCAGGCTAGCGCCAATCAGCGCAAAGGTCGTTGCGGCCGTGTCGCTGAAGGGGTCTGTATCCGACTCTATGAGGAGGAGGCGTTTGATAGCCGTGCTGAATTTACCGAGCCTGAGATTCAACGTACCAATCTAGCCTCCGTTATCTTGCAGATGAAACAGTTGGGTTTTGGCGAGCTGAGTGAGTTCCCATTTCTCGACCCGCCCGACCCACGACTGATCAATGATGGTTATCGTCTGCTGGAGGAGATCGGTGCCGTTGATCGTAAACGAGCTATCACCAAACTGGGCCGTGAACTGGCCCGCCTGCCGGTTGACCCACGTATCGGCAAGATGCTGCTCAGCGCCGCCACAACGGGCTGCCTAAAAGAGGTGATGGTGATCGCTGCGGCCCTCAGCGTACAAGATCCGCGAGATCGCCCTGTCGACAAACAGCAGCAGGCCGATCAAGCCCATGCCAAGTTCCGCAATGAGGAGTCGGACTTCCTCAGCCATCTACAGCTCTGGAATGAGATGGAAGCGCAGCGGCGCCACCTCACCCGGCGTAAATTTTATCAACTCTGCAAAGCAAATTTTCTGTCGGGAACCCGGATGCAGGAGTGGCACGATATCCATCAGCAGATCCGTGGACAGATGCATGAGATGGGCTATAAAGAGAGTGGCAATGAGGCGAGTTACGAGGCGATTCACAGCGCGCTACTCAGTGGTCTGCTGAGTCATATCGGCTTTCGTGATAAAGAGCATGAGTATCTTGGTGCGCGCAACAGCCGCTTTATGATCTTTCCCGGCTCCGGCCTGTTCAAGAAGCGGCCAAAGTGGCTGATGGCTGCCGAGCTGGTGGAGACCAGTCGGCTCTATGCACGGAGTGTCGCCACCATTCAGCCTGAATGGATTGAGCAGGTGGCTCCCCCGCAGCTGCTTAAACGGAGTTACTCCGAGGCGCATTGGGAGAAAAAGCGGGGTCAAGTGGCCGCCTATGAGAAGGTGACACTGTTTGGTATCACGCTGGTGCCACGGCGTAAGGTCAACTTCAGCCCGATTGATCCGGTGGAGTCACGCATCATCTTCATTCGCTCAGCGTTGGTTGAGCAGGATTTCCATACCCGCGCCCCTTTTTGGAAGCACAACCTTGGCCTGATTGCGTCGATAGAGGCGCAGCAGCATAAAGTCCGACGACAAGATCTATTGGTCGATGAAACGGCGATCTACGCCTTCTATGATAAACATCTGCCGCCAGAGGTCTGTAACCAGCCTGCATTTGAGAAGTGGTTGGGCAGACAGAGCAGAGAGAATCCTGACCTGCTCAAGATGTCTGAAGCAGATCTGCTGCTGGATGAGGCGGAGGTGTGTGCGGATCTCTATCCTGATCAGCTCGGCTTTAACGGTGTGCATCTACCGCTCGACTACCACTTTGATCCCACTCATCGGTCAGATGGCGTCACCCTCAAGGTGCCGGTGGCAGTGATCAACCAAGTCTCAGATGAGCGTTGCGACTGGCTGGTGCCGGGGCTACTGCGTGAGCGTGTCATCGCCCTGCTGCGTGGTCTGCCAAAAACGTTGCGCAAACAGTTGGTGCCGGTGCCCGATGTGGCCGATGCCTGCCTGAAATTGATGCAGCCCTCTGAACGACCACTGATTCAGGTGTTGGCCGAAGCGCTGAAGTTACACAAAGGGGTCTATGTGCCGGAGGATGCTTGGGCTGAAGAGAGCCTGCCACAACATCTACGCATGAATTTTGAGGTGGTGGATGAGCAGGGCAAACGGCTGGCTATCGACCGTGATCTGACTAGCCTAAAAAAACGCTTTGCCGACCAAGCCAATAGCAGCTTCCGCAAACAGCCGCTCAGCACCGAAGAGCAGGCGGGGCTGAGCGACTGGCCAGAGAGTGATGAGCTGCCTGAGAGTCTCGATATTACCCAGGGAGCGATCAAACTAAAGGGCTTTCCAGCACTGGTGGATGAGGGGGATAGTGTCGCTTTGCGGGTGCTCGACTCCCGTGAACGGGCCGATTCAGCTCACCGCGCCGGTCTGCGCCGCCTCTTTATGCTCAAACTATCCAAAGAGCTGCGCTACCTGCGTAAAAACCTACCGGGGCTGAACAGCCTCAAACTGCGCTATCTCAAAGTGCCGAAGGCACCTGATGGTCTGAAAATGGCCAATGGTGCTGATATTGAGCAGCAACTGGTGGCACTCATTTTTGACCGCACCTTTATTGAAGAGCGGCCCATCATTCGAACTCGCCAGCAGTTTATCGACTGCATTGAGAAGCAGTGTGGTGAGCTGATGAATCAGGCCAATGAGGTGAGCAGGCTGGTTGATCGGATTCTTGAACCCTACCAAAAAATCCGCAAAAGCATCACCACCGTCAGCCAAGTCAATTGGCTTGAATCGGTGGCAGATATCGATCAGCAGCTACAGCGGCTGATTTTTCAGGGGTTTCTTCTACAGACCCCCTACAGTGAACTTCAGCAGTTCCCTCGCTATCTAAAGGGGCTCAGCCAGCGCATTGAGAAGTTGGGCCATGCGGCTGCGCGAGATCGTCAACTGACCCGAGAGCTGAAACCGTTGTTTGAGCGGTGGCAGCTGCGAGATCAGAAGATGTATCAGCAGAATCGGCCCGACCCACGTATTGAGGAGATTCGTTGGTTGATTGAGGAATTACGGGTCTCGCTGTTTGCTCAGCAGCTGAAAACCCGCTATCCGATCTCAATGAAAAGGATCGAAAAACGTTGGCGAGAGCTGGGTCTATAACCCACTTCGTTGGCAGTGCTATGGTACATTACACCCCTGGTTTTTCTTGGATATAAAGAACAGATGCAATGAAAAAACTGCTGCGAATTATTGGCCCAATGATCGTTTTAGCGCTCTCTTTTGCGCTCGCCTCTTTTTTGATGAAGACGGCGCCAGAGGCGAAACGCCGGACACCTAAACCGGTTTTGCCCGTCGTTGAGGTGTTTGAAATTCAGCCGGTTGATTACCAAGTTCAGGTGCAGTCACAGGGGACGGTGATGCCTCATATACAGAGTACGCTGGTATCTGAGGTGGCGGGGCGGGTGATTGAGACGGCCGCCAATTTCCATGTGGGTAGTTTTTTCGCCCTTGATGAGGTGCTGGTTGGCATCGATCCGATAGAGTACCGGTTAGCACTGGCCAACATTGAGGCCTCACGGGCGGGTGTGGTGGCGCGTTTGGCAGAGTTGGCCACCATGGCCGAGAACCTACAGAAGAGCGAACTGATTGAGAAGCAACATCTCGATCTGGCTGAACGGCAGTTTCGCCGTCACAGCAAACTGCGCAAACAGGGCACTGTGGCGCAGAGTGTATTGGAGCAGAGCGAACGTGAGTACCTGCTACGTAGAGCCTCACTGCAAAGTCTACAGAATAGCCTGCAACTGATCCCGACGCAGCGCCGCGTATTGCAGGCTGAACTAACACTGAAACAGACGCAACGAGATACCGCAGCGCTTAATTTGGCGCGCACTCAGGTCATTGCACCTTACGCAGGACGCGTGTTGGAGAAACAGGTCGGTATCGGCCAATCAGTGACTAAGGGCACGGTTCTAGCCACCCTCTATGCGGTTGATGCTGTTGAGGTTCGTCTGCCTATCACAGACCGTAAGGCGGCATTTATCACCCTATCAGAGGAGGATAATCCACTGGCGGTGACGTTCTCATCGCGTGTGGGTGACAGACACTACCAGTGGCAGGGGCGTATTGTGCGGACGGATGGGGCGATTGATAGTCGCACTCATCAGCAGTTTTTGATTGCCCAAGTCGATGATCCCTACTCAAATAGGTCGGATGGCAGACCGCCACTGAAGATTGGCCAGTTTGTTGAGGCGATCATTCCCGGTCAAATCTTGACGGCCGTTTTTGTCCTGCCACGCCAAGTGCTACGTGCGGGTGATGAGGTGTTGGTGATTGGACCAGATAACCGTATTGAACGTCGCCAGTTGAATCTGCTTTGGGGGGATAAAACGCATGTTGTTGTGCGTGATGATCTGGCCGCTGGTGAACGCATCTCCTTGACGGCACTGCCTTATGCGCCTGATAACGCGCAGGTTAAAGTGGCCCCAGTAGGAGCGCCCTAAGTGCATGGTCTGATCAACTGGTTCGCCCGGAATGAGGTCGCTGCCAACATCTTGATGGTGGCGATCCTGCTTCTCGGTGCATGGTCGATGTTTGAGCGTCTGCCACTTGAGGTCTTCCCAGAGTTTGAACGTGACCAGATCAATATCGCCATCTCCTACCGTGGTGCCACACCCTCGGAGGTGGAGCAGGCTGCCGTGGTACGTATTGAAGAGGCGATTGGCGATATTAACGGCATTGAGCATATCAACAGCTCTGCGTTTGAGAGTGCCGGCGTGGTGGTGGTCGAGGTGGCCAAGGGGCGTGATGCACGTGCCGTGATGGATGATGTCAAAAACAAGGTGGATGCCATCAGCACCTTCCCCGATGAGGTGGAGCGGCCGATCTACAGTCTGCAAGAATTTCGCCGTGAGGTGATCAGCGTGATGGTTGCTGCTGATCTGCCCGATAGAGAGTTGCTGCAACTGGGTGAACAGGTGCGTGATGACCTTGTCGGCCTGCCTGAGGTGAGTGTTGTTGACCTGATGGGGGTGCGGGCGCATGAGATCTCAATTGAGATCGATGAGTCTACACTGAAGCGTTACAACCTCAGCTTTGACCATATCGTACAGGCGATTCGTCGCTCATCGGTTGATCTGCCAGCAGGATCGATCAAGAGCCAAGGCGGCGAGATTATGCTGCGCACCAAGGGGCAAGCCTACAGCGCGAATGAGTTTGCTCGGATCAATATTATCACTGCCAATGATGGTAGCCATCTCACTCTGGGTGAGATCGCCAAGATTCATGATGGCTTTGAAGAGGAGCCGCTCTACGCCCTGTTTAATGGCAAACCCGCGGTGTTGATTGAGGTCTACCGTACCGGTGATCAGAGTGCTATCGAGATCGGCGATGCGGTGCGTAACTACGTTGAAATGAGCAAGGGGCGCATGCAGCAGGGGATTGAACTGGGCTACTGGCGTGACCGCTCGCGTATCGTCAAACTGCGTATTGAAACCCTCTTCAATAGCGCTTGGCAGGGGGGACTGTTGGTTTTTCTCTGCTTGGCGCTCTTTCTGCGTCTACAGGTGGCTATTTGGGTCTGTTTGGGTATTCCCGTCAGTTTCATGGGGGCGCTACTGCTGATGCCAACCATCGGTGTCACCATCAACATCATCAGCCTATTCGCCTTTATTTTGATGCTTGGAATCGTGGTGGATGATGCCATCATCACCGGTGAGAATATCTACTCACACATGCGGCGGGGTGATACCGGCGTGGGTGCTGTGGTACGTGGTGCACAAGAGGTGGCGGTGCCGGTCACCTTTGGTCTGCTGACCACCTTGGTCGCCTTCATGCCGCTGATGTTTTTGGGGGGGTATCGTGGGCCAATCTTTGCCCAAATACCGCTGGTGGTGATCCCTGTTCTGCTCTTCTCTTGGATTGAGTCAAAACTCATTCTACCAGCCCACATGATTCATGTGCGTATCAATCACGACAAACAACCCGGCCCTTTTCAGCGCCTGCAGATGGCGACAGCCGATGGTCTGGAAAATATTATTCTCAAATATTATCGTCCCGTTTTGCATTGGATGATCAAGCGCCGCTATCTGACCATTGCCCTCTTTATTGGGCTCACGCTGGTGGTGATGAGTTTTGTTGCCAGTGGTCGATTTGGTTTTACTTTTTTTCCGCGTGTGCAGAGTGAAACGGCCCGCGCCACACTACAGATGCAGACCGGTGCAACAGAGGCTCAGACCGCTAAACACACCTATCGCATGGCCGAAATTGCTGAGCAGCTGAAGATCAAATATACCGATCCTGAGACGGGTGAATCGGTGATCAAGAACGTGCTGACCAGCGTTGGCTGGCGGGCAGGGCGCAAGCCACGCAGCGGTAATCCTGAACTGGGGCAGGTGAGCCTGGAACTGATGCCGCCTGAAGAGCGGCACCAGACCATTACCACCTCTGAACTGGTCGATGAGTGGCGACAATTGATCGGCCCGATTGTCGGTGCAAAGGAGCTCAACTTTCGTGCCGAGATAGGGCGCGGCGGTGATCCCATCAATATACAACTGACCGGGCAAAACTTTGAGGTGCTGAACCGAGTGATCGGTCTGGTCAAACTTCAGCTAGAGAAGTATGACGGGCTCTACGATATTCAGGATACCTTTGAGCAGGGTCAGCCAGAGATTATCTTGGCGATTCGCCCAGAGGCGGAGCTGTTGGGGCTCACATCGGCCGATTTGGGACGACAGGTGCGCCAAGCCTTCTTTGGTGCCGAGGCGCAACGCATCCAGCGTGGTCGTGATGATGTGCGGGTGATGGTGCGATACCCGCGTGAAGATCGTGCCTCATTGGCGACGCTTGATTCTATGTCGATCCGCACTGCCGCTGGAGATGAGGTGCCTATCAGCAATGTGACCGATATCGAGCTGGGTGAAGGTTTCTCCACCATCCGTCGGATAGATCGCCAGCGGGCGGTTAATGTCACCGCTGATGCCAACAAAAAAGAGGTCGATCTAAACGCTATTGCAAAAGATCTGCGGCGCTATCTTGATGAGTTGTTACAGCAATACCCAGGGGTACGTTACAGCTTTGAGGGTGAACTGCGTGAACAGAGCGAATCCTTTGGCAGTCTTTTTTACGGCATCATATTTGCGCTGTTAAGTATCTATGTGCTGCTGGCGGTTCCTCTGCGCTCCTACTCACAGCCTATTGTTATCCTGATGTTGATCCCATTCAGCCTAGTGGGAGCGGTGTTTGGTCATGCGCTACTCGGTATGAATCTCAGCCTGCTCAGTATCATGGGCATGCTGGCGCTATCGGGTGTGGTGGTCAATGATAGTCTGGTGCTGGTTGATTGGATCAACCGTCGCCGCCGAGAAGGCATGGCATTGGCAGAAGCAGTAAGTACGGCGGGCGTGGCCCGTTTTCGGCCCATTCTGCTCACCTCACTCACCACCTTCTTTGGTCTGATACCACTACTGCTGGAGAAGAGTACCCAAGCGCAGTTTCTCATCCCGATGGCGGTATCACTCGGTTTTGGCATCCTCTATGCGACACTGCTGAGCCTGATTCTGGTGCCCGCAGGTTATATGGTGTTGGAGGATATTTTAAAGCTGCTTGGGTTTAATAAGAATGGGGATGAAGCGCGCCTCGAAGAGGCTGATTGATAACGTTAGGCTTCTGGTTTTGCTAGATAATCTCTATGAGAGGCGTTGCTATTTAGGGCACCCCTATTAATTCATGGCTATGTCATCGTTAATTGTTGGTCTATATTTAAAGTAGAGCAATCAATGAGATAGGTGATGTAATGAAAATCAATGAGTTTCATGCCTTATCCACCGCGCTAGAAAGCTTAACGCCTCATCAAA
>JAKITT010000162.1 GCA_021647945.1 Candidatus Polarisedimenticolaceae bacterium | reverse complement strand
AGAGAGCTGCGAACCAAAATCCTCAATGAAACCCGAGAATCACAGGTCGCACCACCAGATCCTGGGGACGTAGACTCTCGAAATCCGGAGGGTTTACATGCAAGTACCTAACCGGACACTACTGATTCTGGATATGCACCACGCACACTACTGATATGAGTCACATCATCACTATCGCCAATCAGAAGGGCGGCGTCGGCAAGACCACCACAGCGGTCAACCTTGCCGCTGCACTGGCAGCCAAAAAAGCGAAAGTTCTACTGGTTGATCTAGACCCGCAAGGCAACGCCACTATGGGCTGCGGCATAGATAAGTATGAAATAAAGAAGTCGAGTTGCGAGGTGCTTCTCGGCGAAGCACAACTCTCTGAAGCGACCATCACCACCCCTGAAGCGGGCTTTGATGTACTGCCTGCCAATGCGGATCTGACTGCTGCCGAAGTGGGCCTAATGAACACCAACATGCGTGAAAAGCGACTCAGCCTCGCCCTCGCCGGTGCCAAATCGCGTTACGACTACATCTTCATCGACTGCCCCCCATCGCTCAACATGCTGACCCTGAACGCACTGGTCGCAGCCACCGGCGTATTGATCCCACTACAGACTGAATACTACGCGCTAGAGGGGCTCTCCTCACTGCTCGATACCGTGCAGAAGATTCAATCAGGCCCCAACCCCGGTCTCAAAATTGAAGGCATTCTGCGTACCATGTATGACCCACGTAACAACCTCGCTATCCAGGTCTCAGCGCAGCTCATTAGCCACTTCAACAAGCAGCTATTTACCACCATCATCCCACGAAATGTGCGCGTTGCCGAAGCGCCCAGCCACGGCCAGCCGGTACTGCTCTACGACAAAAGCTCACGCGGCGCAGGCGCCTACCTCGCTCTGGCCAGTGAAATACTGCGTCGGCACAAAAAACAGACTTAATTTAAATCGGGATATAGAACATGGCAGCAAAAAAACGCGGGTTAGGGCGTGGCCTAGATGCACTACTCGGCAACGCACAGAGCAGCATCTCAACAGCAGAGAGCCGTGCTCAAGTGGCATCAGCACCACACACGCTACCGGTTGACTTGATCCAACGCGGCCGCTACCAGCCACGTCGTGACTTCAACCCTGACAGCCTGCAAGAGCTCGCCGACTCCATCGCCGCTCAAGGCGTCATCCAACCCATTGTGGTACGTCCCATTGAAGATGGTCGCTACGAGATCATCGCCGGTGAACGACGCTGGCGCGCATCACAACAAGCCGGCCTGGACGAAATACCCGTGGTGGTGCGTGATGTCACCGAACAGACCGCCATGGCGATGGGGCTGATCGAAAACATCCAGCGCGATGATCTTAACCCACTCGAAGAGGCCAATGCACTGCACCGCCTACTCAACGAATTTGAGCTAACCCATCAACAGGTCGCCCAGGCCATCGGCAAATCACGCACCACTGTGACCAATATGCTGCGTCTATTGGAGCTGACAGATGATGTAAAACAGATGATGGAGAAGCATCTAATCGAGATGGGACACGCCCGCGCACTGCTCGGCCTCAAGGGGCAAGCACAGGCTGCCGCCGGCCGAAAAGTGGCCAACCAAGGACTCTCTGTACGTGAAACCGAAAAGCTAGTACGCCGCCTACAGGGCGAAGAGTCCAATGGCGAACCTGTCAAAAAAGCAAAAAAAGATGACCCAGATGTCAAACGGCTGGAAGATGATTTAGCCCAAAAACTAGGTGCCCGCGTCAGCATCCAACAAGGCAATAAAGGCAAAGGCAAGCTGGTTATTGCCTACAACAGCCTGGATGAGCTGGATGGTATTTTGGAGCATATCAAGTAGCTCTAGCTGGAGGTGCAAAAAACATGGGGGTCTGGCTAATCTCTTAGCCGACATGGATAGGGGTGGTAAATTTCGAGCCATTACCAGCCACATTGAGAGCGAACATTAGCAGCATGAGGTTTATGGCATCTATACCGCCTTGTTAAACTCAGCCCTAAACTTCACAACCCCTGACACATTAAGTTCCTGGGGCTCTTTTAGAAATAGAACCATAAATGCTTCATCTGGAACGCCGTCCCATTCAGCTCGAAGCGCATAGGATGACGCCTTCTCAAAGCCAAAGCGTGGATAAAAATTTGGATGCCCAAGCACAACTACAAAAGGGCAACCTATCTCATTAAGAATTCTCACCCCCTCTTTAACTAAGAGAGAACCAACGCCTCTATTCTGATAGTCAGGCAACACGGCCATAGGGGCCAGTCCCATGCCGAAAACTTGATCTTCACCGGACATGGTGGCTACTGGCGTGAAGAGTATATGGCCAATGACCTCACCCTCTTCTACAGCCACCAAAGAGATAACTTCTTCGCATGAAGACCGAATTTTATCTACGATAGATCCTTCAGCTTCCCCTCGAAAAGCCAGATCATTTAAGGCCTTAATGGCGACATAATCTTTATCTGTTTCAGGCCTAATCTCCATACCATTCCTACCTTTTCAGTCTATCAGAACTCAATCTTTTATTTGCCAACAACGCTATGTTGTATGGCGCTCTATCCTAACAGAGAAGATGACAAGTTATTGATGGGGATAGACGCATAAAACGCCACCAGAAATTATCTCATCTTGTCCTTGGATGCTTGGTCATTGACCTGCGCCAAGCGCGGAAAATTACAAGCGAGTCTTTGATCTCATGATACAAAACGGGACATCCCAGTCACCCTTTTGCAATCGATCTTCGACAGCCTATATGCCCCGGACGTCCTGGTCACTGGCTCTACGCTTCAATATCGCTTTGCTC
>JAKITT010000070.1 GCA_021647945.1 Candidatus Polarisedimenticolaceae bacterium | reverse complement strand
TCAGTTACTAGGCTCACAGCGTCCAATTTGAACTCTTTTGGATATTTCTTTCGTGTCGTCATTCTTACTTTCCTCAGTTAAGTCAATCTAGCTTAACTGGGCTGTACAAATCTATTGGACCACGTCATCCGGTCACTATTGTGCTTGATAAAGCTCAACAAAAGATCGGGCCTGCTGTTCAAGCCAATTCCACTGTTCTGCCTCGACGCGCTTCATATCAAATAGCGGTGAGGCGACGCCAAAACCGTAAGCTCCGCTCTGTAGATATTGGGAGAAATTGGCCAGATTGACCCCGCCCGTTGGCACCAGTTTGATCTTATCAAACGGGCCCAGCAGATCTTTCAGATAACCAGGGCCAAACTGGTTAGCGGGGAAGAGCTTGACCATATCGGCCCCCAACTCCCAGGCACGGTAGACCTCTGTTGGAGTGAACCCACCCGGGATGACCGGCACCCCCTCTTGGTTACAGGCCTTGATCACATCAGCATCGATAATCGGGGTGACGATAAAGGTCGCCCCGGCAGTGAGAGCAGCGTCAAGATCAGCCAGGGTGCAGACGGTGCCTGCTCCGACATTCATCCGCCCCTCTGCCCGCTCTTTTGCCAGTGCAATCAGCTCAACCGCATGGTCACTGTTCATGGTGATCTCGATATTTCGCAGACCACCGCGGCATGAGTGGTGGATGATTTTCTCGACCTGCGCTGTACTATACCCACGCAGAATGCCAATGACCGGCAGTGCCTTAAAGTGAGACCAGTTGAATACGGTGGTCATATTATTCTCACTGGTTACGGCTCAATCGTTCGATTTCAATGGGGGTAAAACCGGCCTGTAGGCGCGCTTCCCGGTTCAGTGGCGCACGTGGTTTCGCTGCGTTAAACTGATCAAGTAGATCAAAATAGGTTGACTCTGGCCCTAGCCCTCGCTGCTGACAGAGATGCTGAAACCAGCGATTCCCCGCCATCACATGACTTACCTCTTCACGCATAATCACCTGAAGCACATCAACCGTTTCATTGTCACCAATCGCTTCAAAACGTCTGATGATGCCGGGGGTGACATCAAGGCCATGCGCCTCCATCATTCTTGGAATCAGCGCCATTCGCACCAATGGGTCATGCGCTGTGCGGCAAGCCAGATCCCACAGACCATTGTGGCCAGTAAAATCACCATATTCGTGGCCACACGACTGCAACCGTTGTTGCAGCAAACGGAAGTGGTAGACCTCATCCAGTGCCACCTGAATCCAGTCGCTATAGTAATCCTCGGGCATCTGCTGAAAGCGGTGGACGGCATCCCAGGCGAGGTTGATGGCATTGAATTCGATATGGGTGATGGCGTGAATCATCACCGCCCTGCCCCGTTCACTGCCCAGTCCACGACGTTCTAAACGTTGTGGAGCGACTAATATAGGTTTGCTGGGATGGCCCGCCTGTTCAATTTGAGCGGGGATTTCTGCTGGAAAGAGTGTCAGCTCACCCTTTTTCCAGGCGAGACTTGCCGCTTCGGTGAGCTGCAATTTCTGTTCAACATCATCACTTGCCAAGCAGGCATGGGCGATATCAAACAGGGAGCGCTGGCTCATCTTAGTTGGCCAGCAGCCTGTCGTTCGGCAATGGTCTTTGCCACCCGATCACGTAGATAGATCGGCAACGCTTGCTCTGCGGTGACTGTTTTACCGCGCCGAAAGCCAGCGGCAGCCAACAGGGCAATATCATATGCCCGGCAGAGCAGCGTCTCATCACTGCCGATAATCTGACTGCCGCTAGGCAGCTGCTCAGCGTAGGCCTTCCAGCCACCACCAACAGCGAACCAACCCTCTCCCGTTGGCATCGGCACTAATTCTGGTGCGATCACCTGCTCATCAACAACAGCAAGCGGAAGATCATCCTGGCCGATCTCATAGGCGGCCCAGTAGACCTCTTTCATGCGTGCATCAAAGGCGGTGAGTAGACGCCGCTGGCCGGTCGTTCTAAATGCCTGCTGTGCCAGTGCCGCCAAGGTTGAGACGGGCACCACAGGAAGATCCGCACCGTAGGCGGTGCCTTGGGTGACCGCTGCGGCAATGCGTACGCCAGTAAAGGAGCCGGGACCACGACCATAGGCGATCGCATCAAGTTCCTTCAGTGACACGCCTGCCTCACGCAGCAGATCATCCATCTGCTGCAAGATCAGCTCACTGTGGCCTCGTGGCTGCACCTGGAACTTCTCGCTGATAGCGCCATTCAGATAGAGTGCCGCTGAACACCCTTCGGCACTGGTTTCAATCGCCAGCAGTTTTACGGTATCAGTCACAACAATCGACAACTAACCGCAGCACTTTTTAAATTTCTTGCCACTACCGCACGGGCAAGGTTCATTGCGACCCACTTTAGGGGCATCGCGCACCTGTGTCTCTGGTGCAATCAAGTCGCCATCAACGTAGTACCAGGCACCATCAAGCTTTTCAAAGCGACTATTCTCATGATGCTTGCGCTGTATTCCCTTCTCTTTGAAGGTGGCGGTGAACTCTACGGTGCCTTTATCATCCTCTTTACCACCCGCTTCAGTGACGCCAATTTCAAGATTAAGCCACTCTGAATTCATCGCCCAGCGACGCGTCGCATCGACATCATGATCATGGCGATTATCGGGGTGCAGGGTGTCACCAAGATACTCAATTTTACCCATGGCGTAGGCGCTGTAACGTGAGCGCATCAACGCCTCTGCGGTGATCGCCTTCTCTTTACCCGCCAATATTGGCCCACAGCACTCTTCAAAAAGTTTACCTGATCCACAGTGACACACGCTGCTCATCTTGATTCTATCCTCATCATCTATTCTTTAAATATCGGCGAGTAATGGCCGATCAACCGTAGCCTCTTAAGGAAGCTCTGAACAAGTCATGATTGTTTTACGCCGGCTGAATTTGCCCCAATTCATCCCGAAGATCGCAGCAATAGAGCGACTATTACTGCTCACTTCGAAACAAATTGGAACAAATCCATCTCAGCCTAAATTCAACCTGACTTATTCAGAGACTCCTTAAAGAGACCAAAAAACGGCGCATACGATAGCATGAGTCCCTTCCACACTAAAAGTATTCAGCCGCAGGCCTAACCATCAGCGGGAAGCGATTCACTCTCACTAAAAATGGGGAGATCGGCCTTCCCACTCTGCTCCAACTCCACCTTCTCGATCTTCTCAAAACGGCCCGAGATCTTGCGTGCAGAGATGTTGACCTGCCCCACATCATCATGGGCCTGCTTAATATGTGTTGCGAGATTATCCATGCGTTTTTGAAAGCGGCCAAAATCTTTCGACAGCTCACCCAGATGGTGCTGAATAACATGCACCTGTTCACGGGTGGCGGCATCTTTTAGCACCGCGCGGGCGGTGGTCAAAATCGCCATCATGGTGGTGGGTGAGACCATCCAAACCCGACGGCGGAAGGCCTCCTCAACCAATGCGGGAAAATGGGCATGGATCTCAGCAAAAACCGCCTCAGCGGGGATAAACATCACCGCCCCATCAGAGGTCTCACCTGGGATGATATATTTTTTGGCGATATCATCGATATGTTTGCGGATATCCTTGCCAAACTGGGTAGCGGCACGTTTACGCTTCGTCTCAGTTTGCGTGTCATCCGTCATTAAGCGGAAGTTCTCCAGCGGAAACTTAGCATCAACCGCTATATTGCCGGTCGGCTCTGGCAGGAACAGCATGCAATCGACCCGCATATCATTGCTCAGCGTATGCTGAAGGGAGAAGCCTGAATCGGGCAAGACATTACGGATCAGCGCATTGAGCTGCACCTCACCAAAAGCCCCGCGTGACCGTTTGTCGGCCAGCACCTCTTGCAGGCTCACCACGCTGCTCGACAACTCAGTGATCTTCTTCTGCGCCTCATCAATGCGGGTCAGATGTAGCAGCACTTGATTGAAGGTCTCTGTGGTCTTCTCAAAACCCTCACTAAGCCGTTTCTCAACCTGCCCACTGATCTCTTTTAGCCGCTTATCGGTCGAATCGGTCAGCGCATCGACACGTTTACCCAGATCTTTACTGTTCTGGTTCAGCATCTCATTGATCTGTTTGCGTACATCGGTCATACCCGACTGCACAATCTCCTGCTGGGTTTTCATCGCCTCAATCTGGTGCAGATCAAAATTTTCACGCTGTTTGGTGAGGGTCGCCTGCAACGTCTCCTTCATCTCCACCAGCTTCTCCTGCTGACCAATCTGACCTTTGCTGAGTGTCTCGGTGAGCGCCGTCTGCATCTCACCTAAGCGGCGCTCCAGTGCCTGATAGAGATTGGGAAAACGGGCCAACATGTTCTGCTGTAGATCATTGGTCGCCTTCAACTGCTGCTGGCTGTTATTGGCCAACTTCTCGGCCAACGCCTCACGGGTGGCCAGCTGTTCACGGTTATACTCCCGCGCCTGTTCACGCAGCAACTCTTCAAGATTGAGCCGTTGCGACTCCTGGCTTTTCAGCTGTTCCTCAATTCGAGTCCGTAACTCAATCATCAACCAGATAATCACCCCACCCAGTAAAAAGATGAGCAGTGTAATAACCAACCCTGCAACCTGCCACTTTTCCATAGAAAAATCCCGCTCTGTTGTTCTCTTTTTATGTAAGCACACCACGTAGGAGGCTACTTCTCAATGAAGTGACTATACCGAATTTGTGGGCTTTTTAGGTGAATCTCTACGATTTCGAGAAGAACATGGAATCAGCAGCACGTTATTAAACATTAAGTAAGTAGGAGCGGCGCCTCGCCGCGATGAAGGCAGCTGCCAAACCCAATCGCGGCGAGGCGCCGCTCCTACTATCTCATCACTGCTCAGGCACAGCTCATCTCCTACTTCTATGGGTCGTTACTGCTTCAAGCATGCAGAGTAAAATCATTGGCCGTATAATCGCCTCTTTTCCTAAAAGTAGGTTCTGCCACACCGATGTTTGTCCACCTGAAAACCCTTGGCTGTCGCCTTAATGAGGCGGAGATGGAGAGCTGGTCTCGCGAGTTCCATCAACGTGGACATCAGCTGACGCGTGATCCAAAGCAGGCCGATTTGGTAGTAGTGAACACCTGTGCAGTCACCGAAGAGGCGGTGCGTAAATCGCGCAGGCTGATTCGTCAGGCACATAGCAAGAACCCTAACGCCAAGCTTGTCATCAGTGGCTGTTACGCCTCTCTCAACCCGGCAGAGAGTTTCAAGGCGGTCGGCGTTGATCTGGTGGTAAGTAACCAAGATAAAGAGCAGCTGGTTGAGATTGTCAGCCGTGAGCTGGATCTCAACGTCATGCCGGAGATGGCGACCGAGTCGGGTGATCTAACACTCCTGCCACGAAACCGGCAACGTGCCTTTATTAAGGTGCAAGATGGGTGCCGCTACCAATGTACCTTCTGCATCGTCACCAAGGCGCGCGGCGATGAGCGCAGCCGCTCACTGCCAAGCATTATTGAGGAGATCAACTGGCGGCATGCTGAAGGGGTCAATGAGGTGGTGTTGGCTGGGGTGCATCTGGGGGGGTATGGCAGTGATATCGGCAGTGACCTCTCCGAGCTCATTCGTACCGTGTTAGATGAGACAACCATCCCTCGTGTGCGTATTGGTTCACTGGAGCCATGGGACCTGCCTGATGACTTCCCTGAGTTGTTTAAGAACCCACGTTTTATGCCACACCTGCATCTACCACTACAAAGCGGGGCTGATAGTGTTCTGCAACGCATGGCGCGTCGCTGCAAAGTGGCTGAGTACCGTAAGTTGGTCAATGATCTGCGGCAGGTGGTGCCTGAACTCAATATCACCACCGATATCATCGTCGGTTTCCCTGGTGAGAGCGACCAGGAGTGGCAGCAGAGCCTGCAAACGGTTGAGGCGATTGGCTTCGGCCATATCCACATCTTTGCCTACTCACCTCGTGATGGCACGATAGCCGCCACACTGGCCAACCCGGTCAGCCGAGAGTGTAAACGGCAGCGTAGCCAAACACTGCATGAGCTGGGGGAGCAGTTAAAACAGCAGCAGCTGAGAGACGCTATTGGAAAACAAAGCAGACTATTGGTAGAGAACCATAGCGATGAGAGTGGTCAATCCTACTGGCAGGGTTACACGCCCAATTTTCTGCGCGCTGAGCTGGCTGCGCCAGCCGATGCAGGATTAAAGAACACGATAATTGATATCGAGATCACAGGGGTCAGTGATGATGGTGAACGGTTGCAGGTGAAACGTTTATTAAACTGTAACTATTCAGCACCCTTGAAAAGATCTCTGTAGGGCGGGATTTATCCCGCCAGCGGAGCCAAATTGAGCCGCATAGTTTTATTTCGACACCACAGGCGGGATAAATCCCGCCCTACAGCCTGAAATAACAGGTGAGCTAAATAGTTACATTAAACTAAGAACTTACTTCGGCACTTTTGGCTTTTTAGTTGACCCACAGCACGTAACCAAGGCATATTCAGAACCTAGCCACCAGGCAGGGTCAGCTCAGAATGGATAATAATAATGCTCCAACTGAAAAGCGTCGCACGAAAAGAGATCGCAGAGAGATCACTGCATCGCCTTTTACTTACCACCGTTTATTAGGTCGGCGACGCGCAGATCGCAGAGAAGAAGAGCCTTCGTCCGCTGCTCAAGTGATTGACGTCTATCCTAAACATTTGATCATCGTCACCACATGTATCCTTCTTCTATGCGCGCTTGATGCGCACAACACCCTACTGCTGCTGCAACAAGGAGCAGTTGAGCTTAATCCACTGATGGATGTGGTGTTGAAGCAGAGTTCATCTATGTTTGTGGTCTGTAAATTTGCCCTGACCAGTTTTGCGGTGATCCTTCTTGTACCGCATCACCATGAGCGCTTTTTCTTCAACCGCTTCAAAGGAAGGCATGCGCTCTACTTCTCGCTCTCAATTTATCTGTTATTGATCAGCTACCAGTGGAGCATTTTTCCAGGCGGGATTTCGTCAACATATCTGTTTTGATTTGCAAAAGCTGCCGATGCGATAACAGGTCGTAACGGCTGGCTTAACCTCAGCTGAAGTGAACCGGGTCACCGTCACGGTCCAATGCCATAAAGTTAGAGAGATCGCCTCCTCCCTGCACCATCTTAAGCATGGTATCAAGCGCCTCTTCTGCCACCTTAGAGGTTGGCACTACACCATTCTCACCGTCCAACGTAGCGATCAGTACAATCTGCCAATCCTTGCCCATTCCTTTTGACTCTTCCACTAACGCATCAAACGTACTCAGCTCACTCAACTCCTTATCGACACACATCATCGGTTTTAGTTGACCACCCTGGACAGATTCAAAACGCCCCTTATCTTCAGCACTCGCCTCTGTTGGCAGAATCGCTTTCAAAAAGACAAAAAGCAGGCGCTGCGGCTCAGACTGTTGGCCTGCTAAGGTGAGTAGTTGTTCGAAATGGGAAGCTTGAGTCATGGTATGCCTGCTAAACCAAGGTTATGGAGCATTGAAAAAGTACGGCGTGCTACGCCTGTCGCAGAGCAGGATATAGTGAGCCAAATGGAATTGAAAGCATTGTTAGCGTGAAAAGGCCGCAATACCACCAAGGCGTTACCACTAAATTGTTAAGCGCTACTAACCCTCTACCTCTTGAGCCTCAGGATCGAGTCAATTCAGCGTATATTGGAGCGGCACTTGGAATGCCCATCGGTTTTTACCTAACATCACAGGAATGGGGGCTAGCTGTCCCACTTTTTTGACCGCTTTTAGTGCAGCTCTATCAAGGTGGTTATATTCAGAGCTTTCAACAAGACCGATATCTACTATTTGGCCATCCGCTTTTACCGTAAAGCCAACCACAACCTCCCCCTCTAGGCCTAGCCGTTGTGCTCGTTTGGGGTAGCGTTTTTGTCTGCTTATTGCCGCCAGTAGAGAGTCTCTATACTTCTCTGCTATAAGGTTAATCTTTTCTATTTCATCAACTTGATGACGATTGTTAATCTTACTATCTAATGTTTTTTGTTGCCTGAAAAGAGGCGTTTTAGCACCCTGCTCTGACACGGCAACCATCTCTAGTTGTGGCATAACATCAACCGCTGGAGCAGCCACTTGTGGCGCGGGTATGGTCGCTATCTCTTCATTGAACTGAGGTCTTTTCTTAGCCTCAGATACCGTCTCAACCGCCGGTTCAGTTGCCACAACAGCACTGTTTTTCTGGGTCTCAACCAACTGTTTTGGCTGATCTACCAAGAGGCTGCTATCGACATGATCTGACCGACTGATCGTTACATTAATCCGTTGAGCCTCCATTGACAGCCTCTCGCTCTGACTCGGCATAGCCAACACCAATGGCACCACGATGGCGACATGCAGCAGAGTAGAGATAATCAGGCTATTTGAAGTGGCAGACATCGAAGAGAGAAGGTGGCTCATGTGTGGATATGAGCTGAATTATCCCTTCTCACATCAGTCATGCATAGCCCTTTTTCAATCTAAAGTGGATACGAACTGGTCATTGCCGCAACAAGGATCTAAAATGCACCGTTCACACACAGGAGCTAATGATGACTGAAGAGAGACTAATCGATGTAACGCCGCAAGAGGCCTGGGATATTCTGCAAGAGAAACCGGGAGCGGTTCTGATCGATATTCGGTCAACCATGGAATACCTGTTTGTTGGTCATGCCAAAGGGGCGCTGCTAGTACCCTGGATTGATGAGCCAGATTGGACGGTCAACCCAGACTTTATCACCGAGATCAGAAAGCTAACACTAGGTGGTAGCGCCACACAGGAGGAGGCCTCAGCCCCATTGATCCTTATCTGCCGTAGCGGAAAACGTACCCTAGAGGCAGGCAAGATGTTGATTGATGCGGGTTTCAAGCACGTACATCACGTCGAAGAGGGTTTCGAAGGGGAGCTGGATGATAATCATCACCGCGGCACAAAAGGTGGCTGGCGCTTTCATGAACTGCCTTGGGAGCAAAGCTAATCTAAGCCTTCATGATTGCAGCCATCAATGACATTGGGTAAGCGATAACAGCGACCATCTTCCCCTGAATATATTAACTTGGCCTACGACGATTAGTGCCAATACTTATGCAACGATTAATACCTAATCACCATTATTATTAGATATGTTCAAGTTATAACTGTGTGGTTGTTAAATCGAACCACATTTTTTTCATCTTACTCCCGCTCTTCGATCCATGCACTCTGGATCGCTTCCAAAATACGTTCCCCACAGTGGTTGGGATCATCATCAAACTTCTCTAGCTGCATGGTAAGTCTCCGCAGATCGACAAAGTTGGTGGTCATGGGATCACGATCTGGATGTGCTTCATCCAGCTCGATTGCGATGTCGAGTGAATCGGTCCATTTAAGGCTCATTAGTGACTCTCCGAAACCATGTTGATGTTGTATTTTGGCAGCTCAATCACCAAATCTTTGTCACCGACAACCGTCTGGCAACTAAGGCGTGAATCTGGCTCAACGCCCCAGGCTTTATCAAGCATATCCTCTTCATTGTCACTCGCCTCTTCCAGTGAATCAAAGCCCTCTCGTATGATGACGTGACAGGTGGTACAGGCGCATGACTTCTCACAGGCGTGTTCAATCTCTATATCGTTCTTCAGCGCCGCATCACAGATGGTGATACCTGGCTCAACCTCAAACACTGCACCATCTGGACAGAGTTCAACATGCGGTAAAAAAATTAGTTTTGTCATCTTGTAACCTACTTAAATTCTTCGATAGATTGGCCTGCCATCACATCGGTGATGCTCATATTCATACGGCGCTCAACATAGAAGCCGCAGGTATTCTCTAGCTGCTCAATCGTTGTTTTAATCAAATCACCATCATCAGCTTGACCCACTTTGATGAGGTTTGCCAATGCGGCGTCAATGCTCTCGCGCTCTTCGGTCGACAGCAGCTTGTCACCATCACTCGCCAATGCGGCAGTAAGTGCCTCAACGACACGCTGCGCCTCTACCTGCTGTTCACGTAGGCTACGAGCGCTCATATCATCTGCGGCATGCTCCATTGAGTCACGCAGCATCGTTTCGATCTCTGAATCACTAAGGCCGTATGAGGGTTTCACCTCAATCTGCGCCTTTACGCCACTGGTCTCTTCGGTGGCGGAGACACTCAGCAGGCCATCGGCATCAACGGTAAAGGTGACGCGAATACGCGCAGCACCCGCAACCATGGGGGGAATGCCTCGTAGCTCAAAACGGGCCAGTGAGCGGCAGTCACTAATCAGCTCACGCTCACCCTGTAGGACGTGGATGGCCATCGCAGTCTGACCATCTTTGAAGGTGGTGAACTCTTGGGCACGCGCAACAGGGATGGTGGTGTTACGTGGAATCACCTTCTCAACCAGCCCACCCATAGTCTCTAGGCCGAGTGAAAGTGGAATCACATCGAGCAGCAGAATCTCATCATCCCGTTTATTACCGGCCAGAATATCGGCCTGGATAGCGGCACCTACAGCCACCACACGATCAGGATCAATATCAACGCGGGGGGCGGTGGCGAAGAGTTCCCCTACCCGCTCACGCACGCGGCGAACACGCGTTGAACCACCGACCATCACCACATCAGCCACTTCATCTGTGGTGACACCGGCATCACGCAGTGCTCGACGGCAGGCGGTGAGGCTTTTGCGGATCAGTGGATCAATTAGGCTGTTGAAGGTTTCAATATCCAACTCACCCTGCCAGGCGCTACCATCTTCAAGTTCAACATTCAGCGCGGCGGTGTCACTATCGGTAAGTGCCTCTTTGGCCGCACAGGCATCACGCATCAGGCGACGTAGTAGTTTGTGATCAACATCATCACGAATGCCCGCCTGCTGCATGATCCAGTGCGCCACTGCGCGATCAAAATCATCACCACCGAGGGCCGAGTCTCCCCCTGTTGAGAGCACCTCAAAAACACCACGATTGAGACGTAAAATAGAGATATCAAAGGTGCCACCACCGAGGTCATAGATGGCGTGAACCCCTTCCGCCTCATGGTCTAGGCCATAGGCAACCGCAGCAGCGGTTGGCTCATTCAGCAGTCGCAG
Organism: Candidatus Polarisedimenticolaceae bacterium; assembly: GCA_021647945.1. Classification (GTDB taxonomy): domain Bacteria; phylum Pseudomonadota; class Gammaproteobacteria; order Chromatiales; family Chromatiaceae; genus JAKITT01. The sequence continues at coordinate 5,963 of JAKITT010000070.1, read as the reverse complement.
TACGTTGACACCCGCCAGCTTGGCGGCATCTTTGGTGGCTTGACGTTGGGCATCATCAAAATAGGCTGGCACCGTGATTACCACCCCTTGTAGCTCTCCACCGAGGCTATCTTCAGCACGGGCGGCCAGCACCTTCAATATCTCAGCAGAGACTTCAATGGGTGAAACTGGCCCGGCAACCGTCTCAATACGTGGTACCTTCGATTCAGATTGCTGAAAGCGGTAGGGCAATGTAGTACCGAGTAGATTGGCATCTTCTGCTGCACGCCCTAATAGCCGTTTGGCAGAACTGATGGTATTGAGTGGATCTATGGTGGCGGCACTTTTTGCATCGAAACCGACCACAATATCTTGCTCTAAATAACGCACCACAGAGGGCAGCAGGTGGCGTCCCTCTGCATCGGGGAGCGTAACCGACTCACCACTCCGCACCGTTGCGACGAGTGAGTTGGTGGTGCCCAAGTCAATGCCTGCGGCCAGTTTGTGTTGATGAGGGGCTTGGGACTGCCCAGGTTCTGAAATCTGTAGTAAGGCCATTATCTTAGAGTCTGTAGTTGGGCTGAATGAAGGCTCTATTTTTGCTGCTGTCATGCAACACCAGAAACCTAAAACTGACTGTATAGCTTAATTCACTCAGCAGATGAATCACAAAATCAGAGCTGATTTTATACATAAAGTGACTGGGTATCAGAGTGGGCCGACCCACCGTAGAGACTAGGGAGCCTCTGATTAAGTCTGGTTGCACTAAAGCATAAGACTCGCTAAAGCTCAGCTAAAATTTAGGGTGAGATAAAACTGTTCCGATTTATTTCGAAGTGAGCTGTAATAGTTGTTCTATTACAGCGATCTTCGGGGCGAATCGGGGCAGTTTTAGCCAGCCTAAAACAATCATGACTTATTCAGAGGTTCCCTAGAATTAAAGCAGCTCGTCTAGCTCCTCTTCTACCGCTTCCACTTGATGTTGAAGTTTCTGCAAAAACTTCATTTTCCGCAGATCTTCCTGCACATTTTCGAGTTTTTCAGGGGTGGGGTTTTCAAACCCGGCGGAGATCTTTGCCAATATCTGCTTATTCAGCCCACCAACCTCACTGATCAACAGGTCCAATGCGGCAAATGGATCGCTCTCACTCTGCACATTAGCCAAACGTTCCCGCAACTCCAACTGCTCCATTAGGAACATCGTATCGGAGGTGGTCTCTTTTTCCAGATTGAGTTCAACCCCATGTAGGGAGAGCAGATAAGTTGCTCGCGCCACAGGGTCTTTTAGGGTCTGTTGCGCCTCATTGATAAAGCTCGCCTGCTGCATCGCAATGCGGCGCTCCTGCTCAGTTGCGCTGGCGAATTTATCGGGATGAACCACCTTCTGCAACGCACGGTAGCTCTCAGAGATCTTCTGGCTGTCGATCTCAAAGGCGACGGGGAGACCAAAGAGTTCAAAGTAATTTTGCGTAAGTTTCATGAGCTAACAGGATCTAACTGGAGGATAAAATAGAGAGAGACAGCGTTAACTTCTCAGTTCAAGCCATTGATTAGACATTAAAACTCTCTCCGCAACCACAGGCCGCTTTGGCATTTGGGTTGGTGAATTTAAAACCTTCGTTCAAACCCTCTTTGGTGTAGTCGATCTCAGTGCCTTGCAGATATACAAGGCTTTTTGCATCAACAATGACCTTAACGCCATGCTCTTCAAAGACGGTGTCTTCATCACGCACTTCATCGGCAAACTCGATCTCATAGGCCATACCCGAGCAGCCAGAGGTGCGAACCGCCAAACGGATGCCGACACCACTGCCTCGGTTGGTTAGAAAGGCCCCAATCTGTTCAGCCGCTCTCGCTGTGATGGTAATGGCTGACATTAGTCTGTCTTTTTCTGCTGGTAATTTTCAACAGCCGCTTTGATGGCATCTTCAGCCAACACTGAACAGTGTACCTTTACCGGGGGCAGGGCTAGCTCTTCGGCGATCTCAGAGTTTTTGATCTGCTGTGCCTCTTCCAAGGTCTTGCCTTTGACCCATTCGGTCAACAGGCTGCTGGAGGCGATAGCCGAACCACAGCCGTAGGTTTTAAAACGCGCATCTTCAATTACGCCCTCATCATTGACTTTGATCTGTAGACGCATCACATCGCCACATGCGGGTGCACCCACCATGCCGGTGCCGACCTGCTCATCTTCCACATCAAAGGTACCGACGTTGCGTGGGTTTTCGTAATGATCTAAAACTTTATTGCTATATGCCATGACAATCTCCTTAAACTTTTTTGCTAGGATCGAACCTTAATGTTAATGAGCCGCCCACTGGACGCTCTTCAGATCAATCCCTTCTTTAAACATATCCCACAACGGAGAGAGTTCGCGCAGGCGAATCACCTGGTCGCGTACGAGCTTGACGGTGTAGTCAACCTCCTCTTGTGTGGTAAACCGGCCGATGGTGAAACGGATGGAGCTATGGGCCAGCTCATCTTCACGCCCAAGCGCACGCAGCACATAGCTCGGCTCTAAACTAGAGGATGTGCAGGCTGATCCCGATGAGACGGCCAAATCTTTGAAGGCCATAATCAGGGATTCACCCTCAACAAAGTTAAAACTGACGTTGAGATTACCGGCGATACGCTGCTCTTCATCGCCATTGAGGTAGACCTCTTCCATATCTTTGAAGCCATCCCACATACTTTGACGCAGGACCAGGATCTCTTTGTTCTCAGCCACCATCTCCTCTTTGGCAATGCGGAACGCCTCACCCATGCCGACGATCTGATGCGTCGCCAACGTGCCAGAACGCATACCACGCTCATGACCGCCACCATGCATCTGCGCCTCAATACGCACACGCGGTTTACGCGAGACGTAGAGTGCACCAATACCCTTTGGGCCGTAGATCTTATGGGCAGAGAGAGATAACAGATCAACTTTCATCTCAGCCATGTCGATGGTGACTTTACCGGCACTCTGCGCTGCATCAACATGAAATATAATTTTGCGTGACCGGGTCAACTCGCCGATGGCAGCGATATCCTGGATCACACCCACCTCATTATTCACATGCATAATGGAGACAAGAATGGTGTCATCTCGCATCGCATTCTCTAACTTCTGCAGGTCAATGAGACCACTTGGTTCGGGATCGAGGTAAGTCACCTCATAGCCTTCACGTTCCAGTTGGCGACAGCTATCGAGTACCGCTTTATGTTCTGTTTTGCAGGTGATGATGTGGCGACCACGCCCCTTATAGAAGTGAGCAGCACCTTTAATAGCAAGATTATCTGACTCGGTAGCACCCGAGGTCCAGACGATCTCTTTTGGATTAGCATTGATCAGTGCCGCGACGTTGATACGCGCCTTCTCGACAGCCTCATCAGCATTCCAACCAAAAACATGGGAGCGCGATGCTGGGTTGCCAAACATACCATCAGGTGTCAGATAGCGGCACATCTCTTCAGCAACACGCGGATCTACCGGGGTGGTCGCTGAGTAATCCATGTAAATTGGTAACTTCATTTAATTGCTCCAGAACAATCGCTTTTATTGTCCTAACTTAATTCAAATTCAATGCGTATCTAAGGCGCTCAGCGCAACATCTAGGCTTTTTTGGTCTTGGCGGTTGGCGACATCTCTGACACCACGCCGATCCATCATATCTTGCAGGCTGATCTTATTAAGATAACTGTAGATTTGGCTGCTCAAATCCTGCCAAAGATCGTGTGTTAAGCAACGCTCATTCTCTTGGCAGTTGTGGGCACCACCGCAACGCGTCGTATCCATATTTTCATCAACGGCTTGAATCACCTCGCCAATGAAGATCTCTTTCGCATCATGACCGAGTCGGTAACCGCCACCGGGACCACGCACACTGGTCACCAATGATTTTCTGCGTAGTCGCGAAAAAAGCTGCTCTAAATAGGAGAGGGATATGCCTTGACGCTGAGCAATATCAGCTAAGGTTATAGGCCCATTTTCATAGTGCAACGCCAGATCCAGCATAGCGGTCACTGCGTATCGCCCTTTTGTGGTAAGCTTCAATGGTCGCGCTCCTTAAGTCCAATCGACAATTAAAGACTAGCATTAACCAAGCAAACTAGTCAAGTATTATACTTGTTTAATTTCAATCCTTTAGCTTCTCTAGCCCTTCCGCCGAAGAGACAATTCCACACGAATCAAGGTCTGTAAGGTCGGTACTAAGCCCGCTACAAGCACCCAGCTTCACTAGCTCACTATTCATCAATTTGATTTTATTATCCAAACCATGGATGTGATCCAACATGCAGTTGATTGCATGCGCCACAGGGTCTGGTGCCTCTTGGGTCACACCGTACGCTTCAAAACCGATCTTCTTTGCTGTTGCAGCTCGTTGCGCCTGCTCATCATCTTTCTGACGACTGACAATACGACCAGGAACACCAATCACCGTAGCACCTTTAGGCACTGGTTTAACGACCACGGCATTGGAACCAATACGCACCCCATCGGCGATCTCAAGTGGACCTAACACCTTAGCACCCGCACCCACCACCACATCATTACCTAAGGTTGGGTGGCGCTTGCCTTTATTCCAACTGGTGCCCCCTAGTGTGACGCCGTGGTAGAGCGTGCAATCATCACCGATGATGGCGGTCTCACCAATCACCACCCCCATGCCGTGATCGATAAAAAATCGGCGGCCGATGGTGGCACCGGGATGGATCTCTATACCGGTAAAAAAGCGTGAAATATTAGAGATAAAGCGTGCCAACCAGAAGAGATTCCGCTTCCAGAGGCCATGTGCTAAGCGATGGAGCAATAATGCATGCAGGCCGGGATAGATAGTGAGTACATCAAAGGTGTTGCGTGCGGCAGGATCACGTTCAAAAACAGATGCAACATCTTCTCGAATCCTGGCAAACATCTTGCGTAACCGACTCTCTAATTTGACAGCCAGAATTGGCCGAGAGTTGGCATTATCCATATTCCTGAAGGTTTTACTAGGTAATTAAAGGGATACCACTAACGGCGCATTGATTTCCGGCCTTGGGCCGCACTGAGTATGCCGCGGAGGATATTGAGTTCATCTTTGTCAGGGCGAGCCCGATTGAAGAGAAGGCGCAGGCGGCGCTGCAATTTGTTGGACTGACGTGGGTCTGCAAAGCCGATATCAATCATCATTTGGTGCAGATGCTGGTGAAAGCTCTCCATCTGCTCAGATGTCGCCACGGGCGCTAAAACCTCATCATCTGCAACGCTATCTTGTCGACTGGCGAGTAGTAGCTCATAAGCCAACACCTGTACTGCAGAGGCGATATTGAGTGAACTATAGATGGGGTTGGTTGGGATGTGTACGAGATAGTGGCAGCGGTCCAACTCCTCATTTGTCAGCCCTGAGTTCTCACGGCCAAAAACCAGTGCCACCTCGCCTGCCTGCGCCTCTTCGACCAATTTTTCCGCACACTCTCGTGGCTCAAGCATCGGCCACTCAACAGTGCGCATGCGTGCGCTGGTGCCGATGACGAGGCGACAGCCGACCAGAGCTTCATCAAGACTATCATAGACCTCTGCACGTGCTAACAGATCATCGGCCCCTGAGGCGCGTGCCGCCGCTTCATCACTGGGGTAGTGTCGAGGTGTTACCAGACACAGACGCTCCAGACACATATTTTTCATCGCTCTGGCAGCGGCCCCAATATTGCCGGGGTGGCTGGTGGATATGAGTACAATTCGAATATTTTTCAGCATGGCGGCAAGGGTACAGGATCAACCTATTAAACCAAAGCCAGGAAATCATGATCTTTTCAGGTTGATAGCAAAACCAACAACCGCTCTTATAGGTGTCTCTACCGCTACTTCAAATTAAAACAACATAGCAACACCCAAATCCCCACATAGAAAATAACGTGCTCAAAAAAACAGCCCAAAGCATAAGGATACTCTAATATAGTTGGTGTTTTCTGACACTCGAAAATACACCGCGCCAAAAAAACAACGTCTTTCACCA
>JAKITT010000069.1 GCA_021647945.1 Candidatus Polarisedimenticolaceae bacterium | reverse complement strand
GAGAGCTGCGAACCAAAATCCTCAATGAAACCCGAGAATCACAGGTCGCACCACCAGATCCTGGGGACGTAGACTCTCGAAATCCGGAGGGTTTACATGCAAGTACCTAACCGGACACTACTGACTCTTACCCAAACGTTGGCCCGTTTTGGGATTCTTATAGTCCCAGGTCCAATGCTTATTTTGCATGAATTGATGGCCCGCCGTGTTGTGGCACTCTAAGCAGACCTGGGTCACTTCAGGGCCACTATAAAATGGCCCCTCCAGCTCTTTGAGTTTTGTATGATCTGTGGTGGATTTACGGCTCTTTTTGCCTACTGTAACGGGGTGTTTTTCATCCGTTTGTGCATATTCAGATATGCCCATTTCAATAGCGGGTTTCTGCTCTGCAAACAGTGACGTTGCACCAAACAGCAGAAAAACCAGCAACATGCTGGTCGAGTAAAAAAGAGCGAGACGAGAGTTTTGACGGCACACAGCCGATATATGGTCTCTTTTCATTTCAAGCATCCCTTTAATGCGCATCCAAAAATCAGAAAAATTTACGGTTTAGCATTTGAATGCTGATCCTAAACCGCACTAAAAACTGACAGCGACTAATGGCTACTAGTGTAGTATTAAATCTATTGCTCGCAACAAGCGCTTAAGATATATATTAGCGCGCTCTAATATAACAGCCAGTTACAACGCTAACAGGACGAAAAGGGAGAACAACCTGATGCAATCTGTCACCATCGTGGGTTCCGGTTTTGCCGCACTAACCGCCGTACAGAAGTTGCGTGCAGCAGCACCCGATATAGAGATCACCCTGGTGGCTCCCACGCCGGAGTTTAGCTACCTGCCCAGCACCATCTGGATTCCATCGGGCCTACGTCAACCGGCCGATCTACTGATCCCGTTAGAGCGTTTTTTTAAGCGACAACAGGTGAACTACTTCCAAGGCTCAGCCACAGGTCTAAAAGATGGCGGGCGCACCCTGCTGACGGATAACGGCGAACTTAGTAATGATGGGCTAATCATCTGCTCTGGCGGGCGGTTCATCAAAAAACTCCCCGGCATTGAACACGCCATCACCCCCTGCGAAGGCATCCCCGCCGCCGTAAAAATCCGTGACCGACTCAAGGCGATGCAGGGGGGCACCATCGCCATCGGCTTCTCCGGCAACCCCAAAGAGCCCTCAGCCATGCGCGGCGGCCCAATGTTTGAATTCCTCTTCTGCATCGACCGACAACTGCGCCAAGAGGGGCGACGTGACAATTTCAAACTGATCTTCTTCAGCCCCGCTGCTGAGCCGGGTAAGCGGCTTGGCCCCAACGCGGTGAAGGGGCTATTAGCCGAGATGAAACACCGCAATATCGAGACCCACCTGGGCTATAAACCGAAACGGTTTAGCGAAACCAGCGTGGTCACTGAGGGGGGTGAGTTTGCCGCCGATATGATTCTCTTCATGCCAGGCATGACCGGCAATCTATGGTTTGATAACAGTGATCTACCACGCTCTGAAGGGGGCCTGATCCTCGCCAACCAAAACTGCCGGGTAACCCGTATGGAGTGTGTCTATGTGGCCGGTGACTCTGGCAGCTTTCCCGGCCCCGACTGGATGCCCAAGCAAGCCCATATGGCCAATCTTCAGGCAGAAGTCGCCGCCGCCAATCTGCTTGCTGAGTTGAAAGGCGACACACCAGTGAAGACGTTCAAAACAGAGTTAATCTGTATTATCGACAGCCAGACCAGCGGCATACTGGTGGCTCGCACCCAAAACTTCAGCTTGGTACTCTCTGAGATGCGCCTCTTCCACTGGCTAAAACGGCTCTACGAGTGGCGCTATCTCCGAAAATATCGTTAAGGCGAGAGAGATACAAGTGCTCAGCACAAAAAACTAAGCCCTATCGCCCTGGCCCTCTATTGATCATATGGGCTATATAGCTGCAATGACTTACAACAACACGGTGACACTATGAAACTACTAATACGAAATCTCGCCCGTACCACAACAGATGTAACACTCCGCACTATATTCGAGTCATATGGCACCGTTCAATCCTGCACCCTGGTAATGGATAAGCAGACTGGTAACTCAAAGGGTTTTGGCTTTGTCGAGATGCCTAAACAGGGAGAAGCTAAAGCGGCGATGAAAATGCTCAACGGCAAAGAGATTGACGGCTACAAAATCCGTGTTAAGAAGAGTGAGTCGAAGCCTGATGTGGAATCTGCGAGCTAAACCCACCATTTGACACGCAACTAATTTGTAAAGCATTTCGACACTCTATCGATTTTGCTTAAGAACCGTTAAATCATTAAACAAAGGAGCCCCTATCCATCATTGATTGGATTGCACCGGACTTAGCATATCTACCTGTATTCATTGACTTTATACAAAAACAGGCAAAACAGGTTTGTTGTAAACTGGGGCTATTTAGCCACTTATCTCAACTCCATCAGAAGATGTCGACTTTCTTTACATCTTAACAAGCACCTTTCTAGCACAAACTTTATTCTCCTTATCATTCAGTAAGTTATAGATGTGGCGCAGCATATGCTTGATTATATATGCGTGACGTTTTCAATGTTTTTTATGTTTATAAGGAGCAAGAAAATGAAAAAATTCATATCATTATTTGCAGGTGCGGTCATGTTGCTCAGCATCGCTACAATGAGTTCTGCCGCAATTATTACTGATACCGTTTCTCAATATGAGTATGTCAACTGGTTAGGTTCTTATAGTTATACTCATAACCTTAATGACGATGGGTTTGTGTTGGGTAGCGCCACCAGTGGAACATTATCCATCGACATCGCTGATGATGATGAAGGGAGGTATGATTTTTATGAAGTTATCGTTTTTACCGTTGAAGAGTTTGATTTTGATACAGGTGGGTGGACATTCGGCACCGCCTTTACTGGTGATCTAGAGATCAATGCTCTTGCCGCACTCAATACGGATGGTTATTTGGATGTAACAGTGAGTTCACTGATGGGTGATTTTTATGTTGGCGACTCAGTATTAGAGGTCGACACCATCCCCGAACCATCAACCGTTCTTCTCCTGAGTGTAGGACTCCTTGGACTCGCTGCCTGCCGCAAAGCAACAGCATAAGTCCCATAGGGTGGGCACGATAGACGTACCCACCCCTTCTTTTGTTCCAATAACACCCCGCATCTGTATTCTCACATCTCCCTCAGAGAGCCGCCGAACAGGCCTGACTATTTGAGGTAGTCGACCCCAATATCTCGCACCACTTTGTCATGGTAGTACTTATATTTAGCGCGAGTCTCTAGGCCATGACACTCGACACAGAAAGTCCCTTTTAGCGTTTTCACCCGAAGAAAGCTGTTGCTGATATTTCCCGGGGAGTTCTCTGCCGTTGGGGCTGCTTGATCTTTATCTGCCGTCCAGCGATGTGGATTGTGACAAGTGACGCAGGCGATCTCACCAAACTCTTTTATCTCACTCTCTTTTAGCAGCGGCATCACCTTTGGCTCCGATCTGAGTACCATATCCTCTCGTGGGTGGCTAAATTCCTCGACGACTGCACCTTCTCCAACACCCTCTTTTTGGTGACAACTGAGGCAGAGTAGGTCTCGCTGAGTGGTGTATTCTTCGCCTGAGTAGGTGCGCGTTTTGTCGGCAAAGAGGAATGGCAACGAAGCATCGCCCCTATGCAGGGTATGACAACCACCGCAGGCTCCGCCCTGTTCAGGGGTTTCACCAAAGCGGTTTTTGCTCTCTTTGGCTGTTTTGCGTAGATCATGATCACTCTCAATAACCGCCTCTAACTCTTCGTGGCAGAAACTACAGAGTTCGCCATTGAGATGATCAAAGTGGAGAGAGGGTCGCCCTTTAACGCCATCATGGGCGCTGTGGCAGGTGAGGCAGGTGATCCGTTTTACTTCGATATCACCCATCTTTACCGGCTCTTCCATATCGATATTGACGGGGTGAATCCCTTTTTCACGCGCCTCTTCTAACGTCTTAGCAGTATGGCGTTGGTGGCAGCTCTCACACAGCTCGCTATCCTTGTTTTCAATCGGCAGCAGGGCTTTTGCCGTTGCACCGTGCATCTGATGACAACTTTGACAGATCAGTTGTTGTTGGCTACCCAGCTTTACAGCGCCACCATCCAACTCTTTTGGCAGCCCTTTCCAGAGCGCTTCAGCCGTGGCATAACCCGCTGCTTTATCAGTGGGCGGTTGCTTCAGATAGAGACCAACGGGGTGGTTGATACCGCTGGGCGGATGTTTTTTATCCAGCGTGCTATCGAGTTTTGACTCATGACATTTCTGGCAAAGGTCGCCATCCTCATCCAGCACCCGCAGCCAAGGGTTGTACTCCAATTTGGCCTGTTCAACCTCAACATTGTGTGGCGTATGACAGCTACCACAGTAGAGTTCACCGGCCATCTGCGGGAAACTTTCGGGCAGTTTATCCTCACGTTTTTCTGGCTGATTCTCTAGAGGGAAGTGGATGTCAGGGTGTTGTTCACCCTGGCCAATATCAAGCCGCGACTCAACCACCACACCGTGATGGCAGCTGTAGCACATCTCCAGTGAGGCAACCGGCGGAATACGTTTGATGCCACGATCGGCCGATTGATACCCCTTGGCCCAAACGAGGTGGCAACTGGCACAACTCCTATCCTCGGTAACTCTGCCCTTCTGCAAAGAGGGCGGCTCACCGTTGTCAATTAAACGGAAAACCTCTACTCGGTTTTTGCTGGTATCAACCACATAGAGACGATCTTGCCAGATCGTTAAGCCAACAGGTGCCGAGAACCGCAATGGTTTACCGCTTTTACTCTGCAACAGGCCGATAAAACGGTTCTTTTGATAGAGTGAGATTGATCCCAAGTAGGCATCACTCACCAATAGCTGGCCTGCTGAGCTGATCGCCAAACCATTGGGACGATAGAGCTGCCCACCGGCCAGCCCAAGACCACCTAACTGAAAGAAATAGCGGCCAGCAAAGTTAAACTGCTGCACACGGGCGTTGATCACATCGACCACCTGGAGATAACCCTGTTCATCCACCGCTAGTTGGAAGGGGAAATCAAACTCACCCTTGCCCCGCCCCTGTTTGCCCCAGCAGCGGGTTAGGTCTTGCTGCTTCAGATCAGTCTGGCAGAGTTGGTGATTCTTTCGGTCACTCCAGAAGAGGCGCTTCTCCTCAAATAGAATGGCGACCGGTTCTGGCGGCTGTTTACCAGTTTCCAGCGGGATTGCTCGCTGAAAACGGCCTCTCAAATCGAAGATAACTATTCGGTGATTACCACTATCAGCAATGTAGAGTCGTTGCTCTCCGATGGTTAAACCCATCGGCAATTTTAGCGCCGCTCTACCCGTCGGTTTGATAATGAAATCGACACCACCCGCTGGTTTAAAAACGATAACCCGACCATTAACCCCATCCAGCAAATAGGCGCGGCCATCTTCAGCCACCGCAACATCGGTTGGCTGGTTGGCGCTACTGTCTAATACCCTCACCTTCTCAGCCACTAACGCCGCTGAGAGGGGTTGCATGGTGGCCAGTAGAAAGAGCACCGTAATGAGTTGCCGTAGGATCATCAACTCAACGCAACAGGTCAGTAATACGCAGGCGTTCTGTCTGCTCATTAAAGCGAGCAAAGAAGCTAGCGATGCCGTTCTGCTCAATCTGCCGTTTTTTGATGGGGTCGGCCCCAAGCATCACCAAATCTAATAGGCTCTTCTCATTGTGGCACGCCTCACAGGCTGGCCCCTCCTTCTGCAAAGGTGCATGGAGACGAGCTTTGAGCTTCGCTTTGGTCAGGTCATCTGCTGTCTCCCACTCTTTTAGGGTTCGTTTGGCTGAGTGTGATTTCTCAAACAGTACCGCCGGTTCACCATTCACAAATGGGGCTATTCTTGCACCGGGTAGTGGCATGAATGGCGCAGCCTCCTCTGCATTGGGGTCACCCGCCATTGCCACCACCTCATGCCCTGCATGGGGTTGGTTAAACGCTAACCAGCGATATTTGAAGGTGGTCTGCTTATCTGCTTTGAGATGGCAGGTTTCACACGCCACATAGCGGCTGTGCATATTGAGAAAGGTGCGTTGCCGCTCATTCTCTCGATGTGGCAGGGCGATATGGCAGTTGAGACAGAAGGAGTGCTCTTCCGTATCAAGTGCATCTTGTCGCTGATGAAAAGGGGGCAAACTGGCAAGCTCTTGCAGCTCCAACTCTTTAAGTTCTTGGATCTGTTTAAGCGCCACTTGCAGCTCTTTTTCACTGATCTCTGCATAATCCACCTGGAGCAAATAGTAGTTTTCAGCCGAAACAGAGAGGCTCAATAGCAGCAGAAAGAGGCTCGATAAAAGTGCGAGAGAGGTTGATCGTGTTAGTCGCATCATTTTTTCTCCTCCTTATTTGAGCGCTTGGCCTTTTTCACTTTGCTTTTGGGCGTTCGTGCTATCACCTTCTCTTGGAAGCTATCACCGCCCAGTATCGCAAAGGTGACACCTCGTTTTTTCTTATTGCCAAAGATGATCCAGAGCAGGCTACCGAGGCCAAACATGGCTAATATGGGTAGCAGTGCCATCACAGCCCGTGTCCAGTTGGACTCCAAACGTGCTTTATCTTTAGCAACCACCTCACTATCTGCACGCGCCATATCAATGTCGTGCAAATCTGTTTTAACAAACTCGCTGTTTAGCGGATGCGTGGCAAAACCGTGGCACCCCTCTGCGGCACAAGTCTCAGCTAAATTGTCAGCATGGGTTGAGGCGAGTGACTCCTCATCACGGCGGATCTCATGTTTAAAACCACTAGGAGCATGACAGTCGATACAAGAGACGCCCTCCTCCATACCGCTATCCAGCAGACGACTATGCAGGGTGGTGCGGTAACTCTCTGTGGCTAGGATAAAACGTGGCCCCACCTTCTTCCGCTTGCCTTCATCATCTTCGAGAATCACTTTTGCCATCAACGGTTGATCGGCATGACAGGGATCACAGGTTGCATTGCTATCAAGTTTGCTCCAGCGAGCGCCGATATAACGGCGCAAAAGATGGCCGCCAAAACGGTTCATCCACACCTTGCCAGGATGACAGCTGCCACACTCCGTCTCGACATGGGCAAACTCTTCCATAAATTTGGCCATATCCTTTTCACCAATATAGGGTTCGTTGATATGGCATTTGCGGCAGGATGGGTTGCTCTCATCACGCACCTCTTGCAGACGATTGCCGCCCGTTAGCCCTTTGCTCCAACCCTCACCGTGTGCTGAGTTGTGGAACTCATCAGCAACCAACTTATGGGTGTAGGGTTCACCACCTGATGGCTCCTCAACATGGCACGTCTCAGCGCAATCGACCTCACCATTCTCCACCTTATGCGGGTAGTCACGAATCTTACGGTGGCAATCTTTGCAGGGCACACTGCCGTGCAGTGAACTGAAGTAGTGTGAGCTGTCGATACTGGAGCTGCGCGCTACGCCATTCTTATCAATAAAGTCGAGGCCAGGTAGTGCATGGCAGGCCATGCAACCGTCAGGATCGGGGTGGCGTTCAATCGCCTCCACACTAGTCACCACCATAAAGAGTGCAGCCAAGGTCAGAACAACACCCAGGAATATACGCTGCCAACGGATCTTTCTCCGTCCACTTGGTTTGACGACAGGTGGCAGCACATGCACCGCACTCCAGACAGGGGCGGGGTGAAAATCGACACCCTTCTTCTTACGTTTAGGATCAACATCAGAGGGGGCTGCACGCCAATCAATCGCTCCCCACTCACAGACATCAACACAATCATGGCAGGACATGCAGGAGAGTTGATCAACCACCGGAATCTGATCAATCATCTTGATAGCACCCGTCATGCAGGCCCGCGCACAGTTATTACAACCGGTACAACGGCTGCGCTCAACACGGATACGTCGGGTAAAACGGAAGTAGGCACCGAGGCGATTAACCAAACCATCAACCGCACCAATAGGGCAGAGAAATTGGCAGTAGGCACGCCCTTTACTGGCAAAGAAGCCAAGCAGGAAGAGCAGTAATAGATTGACCAAGCCGACCGCCGAGAAGAGAAAAGCAACCCCAGCAATACCACCACTGATCGCCTCAAACAGACGCGGCACGGTGATGAAGTTACACAGGGTGCAGGCGCTAATACCAATCACCGGCATCGCCACGACAAACATAGTGAAATAACCGTAGCGAATCTGCACCTGTGGCAGTGCACGGTATTCGATCTTCCAGCGGTCATTCAGCATGCGGCTGACCAATTCAGGGAAACCGCCTACAGGGCAGAGGTAGGAGCACCACATACGACCAAAGAAGAGGGTGCTAACCATAATCGAGGCAAAGACAGTGACACCGATGTAGGCCACCGAGACCTGTGTCCAGACATCTTCTCCATCCATACCAGGGAAGAAGAGGAAGAAGCGGCGCATGCAGAGCTTGCCACAGAGATCCTCATTGCCTACCAAACCAGGCAGAAAGGTAAAGGGTGCAAAGAAGAGCAGGCAGGAGAGCGTTATCAATAGATAGCGGTACTTCTGGCCATTGGGAATGTTGACGATGTTGTTATAGATACGGCGCATGATTAGTCTTTAAATGTGTGGCAGGCAAGGCAGAGCGCACCATCTTTTGCGGAAAGTCGTAGTAGAACTTCGGTTTTAAGGCGTTGATACTCAAGGCTAAACGAGTGACTACTCTCTTCAGTCAGCTCCTTTAGACGATCTTTTTTATCTTCGGCAAATACTGCACTCCAAGGGTGTGGCTGGTAGCTCACCCCCTCCTTGAGTGTTGTATCTTCTATCTGTCTGCCGGCGGGTTTTGCCTGATCAATCAACCCCGCTTGGTGCGGCGAGTGACAGGTGACACAGGTGACGCGACCCTCTTTATCCAGAGGCAGAATCACCACTAGCTCCTCTTCAGAGCTTTTGATCAGTTTGACCATCTCTTCATCGGGTTTTACCTGATGGTTGAGTGCATTGAGATGTGGGGTCTTTAGGTGACAGCCGTAGCAGAGTATTCCCACGGGCAGGCGTAGTTTGATCTCTTGTTGATCGGCTGTTTTCTCTGGATCGGGTGCCTCTAGGTGGCAATATTCACAGGCTTTTTTATCATGCTCTCCCTTATCATCCAGCAGTTGGTGGATATTGGGACGGGCGTAGGCTTTTTTATCGTGGCAGCGGTGGCAGAAGTCGATTAGGCGTGGGTATGGCCCGCCATTGAAAAAGTTGTCTGCTTTGCGATCTACCTTATCGAGTGGTGTTTTCTTAATATCTTTTAGGCCATGACAGGTTTTGCAGCTGATCTGGCCTCTGTCATCCAGCTCAAACTCATCGGGGATCGATATCTGCTCAGAGGGTTTTACCTCGACCAGATGGTGCATGGGGGGCATCTGATTCTCTTCAGCAAACACCACGCCACTTACAAGCAAGAGAGTAGCAATAGATAAAAAACACCACGAGCAGATGAGATACCGCCCTGTAGGAGCCAGCCCTGCTGGCGATCGCTTGCAGGGCAAGCTCCTACAAAAACAGCGTAGCAAGCAACCTGGGGTTAACCCCAAAGAGATTATTAACCTCATCATCACATGCCCGCCTGCACTGGCTCGCCATGGCTGTGGCAGACATAACAATCGCCACCCACTTGATGCACGCCGCTCAAGCCATTTCCGCTATCGGTGGCACCATCTTCAAGAATGGTCTCCATCAGATGGCAGACCACGCAGAGCTGGGTATAGTCTGGGCCGTTTGTTATGACATCGTAGGTTTGCGTCTCATTGAGCAGGGAGAAACCAGTCGCGGTGCTATCAAGAACAAGCCCACCATTTTCGGTGCCGTGCATGGCGTGGCAGTCGGTGCAGGGCACTTCACTTGCGTAGCGATAGTCGCCACGCAGACCAGCATAGGTGCGGGTGCCTAAACCATCAATAGCACCATGTTTATCAACGTAGGTGAAGGCCTCTTCTATGGCGATCAGCGGATCATAAAAGTCTGTATCCGTGATCTCATACCCAGGTTGCTGATGGTCTCGGTTGTGGCAGCGCAGGCAAAAATCTGAAAGAGAACTGTAGTTAGTCAGCAGTTGGTTTTGATCGGGGTAGTGTTTTAGATCTTGGTTTAGCTCAAAGCGGCCATCCATATCGGAGGCATCATGGCAGCTGAGGCAGTGGGCATCATCCATTGAGCCTGCCACATCACTGGTGTAGTGGTGGCTAAAACGCCCCTGCTGACGGGGTGCTGTTGGCAGATCAGCCGTGTTGTGGCAGATGATACAGCGGCGGGCAATTGAGGTGCCGTTGCTGCCGTGACAACCGGCACAGGTGTCGTAGCCTTTATCTTTGGTGATATTTCGAATCAAGTCTGCCTTTTTATGGATGGCCGATAGTGCATGGCAGGCATCACAGTCAGGTAGCCCCCAGGCCCCACCATCGGCATGGTTCTCATTGAGGATCAGATTGCCTGACGCCACTGAAACAGTCGGCTCTTCACCACCCGAGACACAGCCGGTTAAAGCAACGACAATCAATAGAAGCATCATCAATAAACGATTAGCCAACATCACTTCACCCCCTGGTGGCAATCACTACAGAAGAACCGGTTGTGGCAGGCACCGCAGGCTGCGGGGTCAATACGAGAATCCAGTGCATGTTGGTTGATATAACCAAGGTTGTGCATCGGGCGACCCAAACTCATTCGCTGTGAGTGGCACTCACTACAAAAAGAGTTCTCTAGGTGGCACGTTCGGCAGCCGCCATCATCGCGCCGCGAGTCCTCGGCATGGCGGTTGATGTAGTCAACATTGTGATCGTCTGGCCAGATTTTACTTGGCTCATCGTGGCAAACATCACAGGCGTAAGGGGCGCTGATGTTGGTCATGTGGCACTCATGGCAGATCGCTGCCATTGGTTCATTGGCGATCACAGTTATGGCGTTTAGCGTTTTCTCATCAAGCAGCCTGTTGCTGTTGAATGGGTGGCATAAGAGACAGCTATCGCCCCCCTCATCCATCGCCTCAAAGTGCGCTTTGTGCGGGTAGTAGAGGTCGGTGCGGTCGTGTCGTTTCTGCCACCAACTTTTCTCTTTAGTTGGCTCTTCTGCCAAGAGGAGTGAGGGCAGGAGAAAAACCATCACTAGCAGACTACTTATAAAAGTTCTCATTGCCACAGACTCCGTTTTCGGTCATCAAAACGGTAGCTGAGACGGGCAGCCAGCTGAAAATCATCACATGCATGGGTATTCTTCATCCGCTTTGCTGAGAGAGAGAAGCGTAGCTCTGAGCTAAGTAGTTGCTCCCATTTGGCCTCAATGCCTACACCCCTGTTATTGTCGCCATATAACTGAAGTTGTTGTTGAACAACACCACCCAAGGTCAACCGTTGTTTAGGGGAGAGGTTTGCTGATCGTCGTACATAGAGCGTGCCAATTTGCTCATCACCCAAGGCGATCCAATCACCCTCTGTCTGCCAGCGCACACCATCCGTTTGTCGCCAACGGAGTGCTGCATTAGCACCGGCACCTGAAGCGCCATAGGCGTGGAACACTTTTCGGCCTGTCAGTGACCAATCAATGTTATTCAGATGACGATGGTTGTAGGAGAGGCGCATGACGCTCTGTTCGCCTCTTGAGTAGCTGTTGTAGAAACGTCCGCTCAAGGTGGGTTGCTGCTCATCAGGCTGTTGGCGCTGGTAGCTAAAGCTGATGTCGCTCTGCTTATCAAGCACGGTGATGACTCGGGCGTGCAGCGTCTCTAAACGCTGTTCGTTGATGAGGTAGTTGCCTTGCAGTAGCAGGTGGAGCCGGTCATGGTGGGGAGCACCGGTCTCTCCATCACTACGCAGGCCAAAGCCAAAACGTGTGGCGCTATCGCCTGGTTGGTCTTGGTAGCTGGTGAGTGAGAAGCGGCTCTCTAGTCGGTTGACTAGCGTCCAATTGAGTTTGTGATTGAGTAGAACTCGCCCGCCATAAAGCCACTCGGCTAGGGTGTTATTGATCCCTTCAACCCGGCTGGTTTTGCCGCCATAGAGTTCAAAAAGGGTATCATCACGTCTGATTTTGAAGCTGCCACCATCAAGAGTGTAGAGACCAAGGCTATCGTAGCGTTCAGTTCGGCCGATGAGGAGGGAGCTGTTGCCATGGCTTTTTTCTAGGTAGAGCTGCTGTACCTGCTGCTCATTCTCTTTATCACGTTGGCGAATCAAGAGAGTGGTGCCGATTCGCAATCCCTGTTGTCTGTCATTAAAGTGGATATCGGCTAACCCATGCTGCGTTAGGCTTGGTTTTCCATGCTGGTTATCAACCTGCATACCAGCATCGAGCCGTCCATATAGCTCCGCCTCTACCACTGTTAATGGTAAGAGAAACAGTAGAAGGAGTGAGAGGTAGGGTCTGCATCGTGCTAACACTAATAAGAGCAGTTTCAAACTGCCCCGCGATCGTCAGATGAGTAGAACCCGTCATCTTTACGCTTTTTCATCACGGCCCAAGCGACCAGTGAACCGAGTGCAATCACACAGCCTCCACAGGTGGCGCAGCGCCCCTCTTTAGGCAAGGTACAGCTCGAAGTTGCAGCGATATGACCAATGGCAAAGCCAGCACCAGCTAACCAAGGCACGAGTGGCTGAATCTGTTTAATAATGGGGTGGTTTTTATTAATCATGCATTTAAATAGAACGGCAAAAAGCCCTACCCCTCTCCAAACGAAAGGGGTAGGGCGATCGGTTTTTAGCCGTTTTTCCTCCGTACTACTGCCAAGCCAATGAGGCCCAACATCAGCAATGGCCAACCCAGGGCTCCGCCACCACCGTCACTACTACTAGCAGAGGTTGTTGCAGTGGTGGTACTCGATGCTTCAATGGTTGTATCCGCTACGGCGTAGTAGCTGAAGTGCTCTGTCCAAAAAGCGACATAACCATCGGCAAGGTTGGTTTTAGGACGAACCAGAACGATGTTGTCTGGATCAACCATTGTCCAGGTTTCACCATCAGCAGAGGTGATAATACGTACCTGCTCAAGGTCATCACTGCTGCCATCGTACGGCAGCTTGACCAACATCCGGTTACCATTAAAGTGGCTCACCTCGCCACCCGCAATATCGAATGCCTCCAGTGAGATGACAGGCGATACAAGACCACCAAAACCAGCGCCATCCGCCTTAGTTACAGTAGCCTCTTTGGCAACAGCAATCTCCATCTTGTAGGTCGGAATCAATGGATCAGTCTGATGATTAGACTCCATCACAAGTGCAACACGACGGATCTCATCATCACCATACTGAGGAGCAAACTGATAGTAACCAGTCCCTGTAAGCTCAGCATTCAACAGGTCAACATCATCTTGGTTAGTGATGCCGCTGTTAGCAGTGGTCTCAGCAGGTGTAACGGGATCATCCATCTTGCCGACCATCACTTTGGCACGGGCAGAAGCCAGGATGCTCATTGACGGGTCGACTCTGGAAGCGTAGAGGATATCGGAGACATTCTCGGTGATATCAAATTCACCATCCTCATTGGCAACCTCAGAGAGCTTCATATAGGGCATATCAAGGATAACAACGCCCTCACTCACCAGACGAGGATCTAGAATTGATGCCACCGCCTTAGTCGCCAGTTCACCTGTACCAAATAGCCCAGCTTGTGAGACGAGTGCGCTAATAGCACCATCCTGTCTTGTGTCATGACACTCTTCACACTGTACAGAGGAGACTGCTGGACGGGTGTTGTGTGACATCAGATACATCGCTGTATCTGCCCAGACCTGTACTGCGTCTGGAGTCTCAACACCTTTTAGACTCAGAACGCTATCATAAGCCGTTTTCAGCGCCAAAAATGTACCGTAATCTTCAGGATCACCAAAACGTAGTGAGCCGTGAGACATACGAACCGACACCTGACCCAGTTCAGCACCTGAGATAAGATCAACAATCATGCCGTGCTGCTCATCACCCATATCCATATCCATGTCATCACTACTTTCATGATCTTCCCCACCCATTAAGACAAAGACACTGTTGCGCTCAGTCTTATTCAAGACAACACCCGTGTTCTTATCTCTCCAGAAAGAACGTACTTTAGGGTTGTAAGGCACGATAGTCTGTTTACCATCAGCCGCTTGGCGGTAACGGTACATGATCTTCATCGGGTCGCCATTACGATCTGCCTTATCCGTGATATGACACGCCTGACAGCTCACAACATCCAGATGGGTCTGGGTGATGCGAGTCAGAGTCTCTTCATCACCTGGGTAACCAGCCATATCGCCAGCAAACTTCCAACGCTCAAGATGCGCTGTCAGCATATCTTCATAATCTGAAGGATTGGCCTGAATGGCGTTCTCAGACTGATCATGACAATACTCACAAGAGAGCGCATCAGGCTTGTAGTCCAAGTCATTGCGCAGCTCCATATCGGAGTTGCCTTTAGGGAAATTATGATCAGCATCCAGATCAGAACCACCATTGCGGAAGTAGTTACGACCATGACAGGTGTTGCACACCTCAATCTTGCGCTCGACACCATTCTCAGTCCACAACTTACCTTTATGGACATCATCCTTGTAGTCCTCAACGATCAGACCATCTTCATCCTCAGTGGACTCCGCCTCATCACCAAAACCATAAAATGCACGACGTGAATTACCGGTCCGGTGACACATCATGCAGTTGCCATTGGCGGGGAAACGCAGCATAGGAATAACCACTTCACCCTCAGCATTGAAAGCAGAGGCATTCCAGTTGATCACTGGCTGACCATCAGCATCAAGATTGAGCGCGTAATCAGGGCCGCTTGCACTACCATCCCAGCCAACCGAGATACTATCTGGGACAACAGTCCGGTCAAAATTCAGCAGTGAAATATCTGTTGTTGCACAACCATCACCTTCTGCTACACCACACTCAGGATGGTTCAGATTGATAAACTCTAGGATGGCTGTACCCGCTACGCGGAAAAAACCTTCATCAATCAACTGGCCACGACGAAGATCTCTAAAGTGATCATAACCACTATCACCACCAACCATCTCAGGATCAGTGATCACCATCTCGCGGAAATCTGCGTGACAGATAAAACAGTCGGCCTCTACAACACCACTTTTTTTCCAGTCCCACTGAGTAACAATGCTCTCATCATCAGTCGGTTGGTTATTCTCATCGGTACCACGGTTGTAGTAGTCACCATCAAATTCAGTCACTGTAGAAGGATCGGTCTCATCATAACGAACACCGTTACGATCCAACTCCATCCAACCGCCGCCGTTATGACAGCCAACGCAGCGCTGAATCCAGCCGGCAGAACCTTTATCGGCGAAATCGTCAATAGAAGCATTGACCTTCTTAGACAACTGATCAGGGTTATTGCCGCCCATGCAGTTGTAACCACCAAAATAGCCAGGGGAGACTAACTGCGGAACACCACGTTCAGCACCAAAGTCATCCCGCGCCTCATCACGCCCCATCTCAAAGTGATAGGCATGGGTAATGATATCGTAATCATGGCAGCCACCCCCGCCACAGCTCTTACGTGGGCTGTAGGCTTTGCTTGACTCCAATACATTAGTCCCACTCTCATCCAGCAGATGTATAGCAGGATGCAGCTCTGGCGCATCATTTGCCTGCAATGTTCCGGCAAAAATCAAGCCACCAAAAATAGCCGCAAAAAGTGCTATTGCGCCCCCCCTAACCCCATCAAATTTTTTCACAACCCTATTCACAGAACCACCTTTTTTCTAATCAACATGCGAGAAGCCATTACCTTTTGTAAGGTATGGTGGCGGACAGTAGCGTGTAATGGATGGTACTGGGGAGTGACAAATTGTCGCGCAGCCATATCAGCTGGCTTAAGAGGGAGCAGCTTTTGCCACTCACATTGGGGGGATTTTGAACCGCTGATCTCAGCCTAAGTTCATCTGAGACCGTCTATGCCCTACGAGAGTCAGGCCACAAATCGTTTGAGTGATTCGACAATAGTGGAGGTCACTTTGCTGGCCTTCTTGATCAGGCGCTTCCGTTTAGCAGGCGCCACATTTTGCAGACGTGTTGTCGCAAACAGCGCCTCTGATATGACGTAGTGACTCAACGTGATGGTGGGATGACTCTTTGCAAGTTGCGCGTAGAGCCGTAGCGTATCGAGCCGTTTATGATCATCGACAATAGTGATGCTGCTGTTGAGAAAAGAGACGGCATAACGCAGCCGGGTCTTAACGATCTCTCGACCACAACCGATGCAGCCAGCAATGAGATCAATATTAAGACCCACCTCCGTATAAAGAAGAAATACCAGCCGTTGCGCAGCGGGTAGTCTCCTCAGCTGGAAAAGCAGTGTCGTTGCAGCATTCAGCTCATCTGTCATGGCTACTTGCCCCTTTTGTCTCTTCGGGAAGTAGTCAACATTAAAGGAGGTCGGTAGCGCGCCATACTCCAGCGTGTAGTATTTTAGAACCACCTCATTAGCAACTGAATAGAGATAGGGCTTGAATGAGTTGCCGATAACGTAATCTGAACGCGTGCGCACCTCACGCCATATCTGCTGATAGAGCTCTTCCGTTACATCACACTGGCCAGTCTGACGCAGCAAAAAACAGTAAAGCGACTCTTTATGCTGGTTATAGAGTGACTTAAATGCATGTAGGTCACCCTGCTTGTAACTTAGAAAAAGCAGTTCACTTGTCATCTCTCTTCTCGCACTCTATTTTGAGGTCTCCTCAAATTAGAGTCTTATCTCTCAGCCATCTCAATCGGGAGATACGTTATCCCGCAATAGGTCGACTGCAACCGAGAGTTACATCACGAATCAGCTTCTCATCTATCGGCTTAGCTGAATCTTTAGGGGTGGGTCACATTTTAGAGATCGACTGCTACGAACAAGAAGGCCTAGGGGTTGATTACCCAAACAGTAAAGGAACCTCTGATTAAGTCTGGTTGCACTGAAGCAAGTGCCAATTCTATTGATTGACTCCATAAGTGTAAACTTGGCATTAATAATTGTGATCACTGCTGTCCCGTTAACTTTCACAGCAAAGCCATCTGATTAATATCAAATTGTTTGTCATGTATAGGATTGCCTCGCAACAAGGCCATCAAGTCTCGTTTTTCAAACAGATTGAGCTGCAATAA
>JAKITT010000068.1 GCA_021647945.1 Candidatus Polarisedimenticolaceae bacterium | reverse complement strand
TATTGGGCGCAGCCATAAGTCGCTAGAGTGATGCAGCACGCCGAATTGGGGAGACCAAACGAATGCCTGCACCATCGGGAAAAATAACGAAAAACACTGTCAAGCACTTTTTTCGCTGAGTAGTTACTAAAATATTAGCTATTACGCTCTTCTTTTGCCTCATCTTGATATCTGTTACCGGATATACAGTGATCACGCTGGAGCAGCAGAAGGAGGATGCCTCCGTTATTGATATTGCGGGTCGTCAGCGGATGTTGACGCAAAAATATACCCTAGAGGTGCTGAGTGAGTCAGAGAATCGTCAATTTTTCTCCGTCGCTCGACAGTTGGCCAGTGTCGCAGCAAATCAAATGATGCTTGACCGTGTTAACTACGCCAAACATGTCGCTGAAGAGTTACAGCACCATGACACAGAGGCTCGTTACCATGCAGAGTTCCATTCTACGCCACTCCCTTCGACATTAGTCCAAGATGTGACGGTCATTCAGGGTGAGCAACCTAGGTATGACTACCGCTTGGTGAATCACTTTGATATCGACAAGAGTCAAGCGCCGCAGGAAGATTTTGATCGTCGTGCCTGGAAGGCACTTTCGGCCCACCCCCAAAAATCCTATTTAGAGATGGTTGTTTTGGATGAGTGGGTGGTTTTGCACTATGCCATTACAGATAGGGTGCAGTCTGATTGTAAAACCTGTCATGACGCACTACCAGCAAGCAATAAACGATCTCTTGATGAGGCAGGGTTGACGGCTATTTTGGTGCTTACTGCCAAGATTACCAATGATCCAGATATGGTAAAAAATCTGCCGCAGAAAAACCGCTCCCTGGCGGCAGAGGCAACGGCAAAACTGTTTGATAATGCCCATAAAGCACTTCGCCATGGTGGTGAGACCTACCAAGATCTGGCCATGAGTCAGCCAATCACCGTCGATGGAAACCAGCAGTCCGATATTGAGGATAAGTTAGCAGAGGTTGCTTTTCACTGGGATGAACTGCGTGCAATAGCAGGTTTTATTCGAACCACTGAGGTCAACAGCAAACAGTACTATCTGTTACTCAAAGAGCTGATGCATGCCAGTACCCGGGTGCTTGACGATATGAATACGGCGGTGCAGTTGATGACCCATGCCTCTGCCGACCGTGTCAGTGTCATGGTCTATATTGAATTGGCAGTTTTGTTCCTGGCCCTGCTTATAGGGATCATCTTTGCACGCTTGATCAGCTGTATGATCACTAAACCACTCAATCAGCTGGTCACAGCAACAGGTAAAATTGCCAGAGGAAATCTTGATATTAAAGATGAGCTTCAGCGCATCAATTCAGATGATGAAGTGGGGCAGTTGGGCGATGCATTTGGTGATTTGTCCAACCAACTTGAGAAACGCACAAAGACGGTAAACCAGCAAAATGATGAAATTCGTGAGCTGAACACCTCGCTAGAGCAGAAAGTGGCACTGCGTACCCGTCAGTTCAAACAGGCAAAAGAGGAGGCGGAGAAGGCGCTGCGAGTGAAGTCAGCCTTTGTCTCCACCATGAGCCATGAGATTAGAACGCCAATGAATGGCGTGCTGGGCATGAGTGATCTGCTACAGGATACAACGCTTGATGAGGAGCAGCGTGAGTATCTATCTATCCTCCATCAATCTGCCCGTTCGCTGTTAAACATTATCGACGATATCCTCGATTTTTCCAAGATGGAAGCGGGTAAATTAGAACTAGAACCGATCGCATTTGAGCTTGAACATCTGGTCTATGATGCCACTAAGCTGCTCTCTACCAATGCTAAAAATGGCGGGATTGAGTTGGTGATTGACTACTCACCAGCGTGCTATTGTCGCCTGCTTGGGGATCCCGGTCGGTTGCGGCAGGTGATCCTTAACCTGATTAACAATGCGATCAAATTTACCCCGCAAGGGCACATCATGGTTAAGGTCAGTCGCCTTAACAAATCTGAACGAGAGGCGCTGATAAAATTTGAGATTTCAGATACAGGTATCGGTATTGAGGCTGATGTAATTCCACGCCTGTTTCAGTCATTCACCCAGGCAGATGCCTCAACAACACGCAAATATGGAGGCACCGGACTGGGTCTGGCGATCTGCAAACAGTTGATTGAGTTGATGGGAGGGGATATCGGTGTTGAGAGTAAAAAGGGGGTGGGTTCAACATTCCATTTTTCCGTCTCACTGCCTATCGCCTCAGAGAGCCAACTGGCCCCTGAAAAGAGCTTGATGAGTGTGCGAGTACTACTTTTATGTGCCACAGAGATGGGGCTGAAGGCGCTACAGGGTCAACTGAAACTGTTGCAGTTAGAGGTGGTTTCCACCTTTGATAACAGTGAGATGGTGCCGATACTAGCGAGTGCAGATGAACAGGGTGAACCCATCCAATTGATCGTTATTGATGAGCAGGCCCTGGATAACCGTGTGTTTGATCTGGCTGTGCAGATCAGATCAGACGCCGTCTCAGCAAAGATTCCACTGATACTGTTGACCTCACTGGCCCAAAAGGGGGTAGGCAAGGAGGCGTGTCGTGCAGGGTATAGCGCTTTTCTGACCAAGCCGGTTAATCTCGGCACGCTGCAACGTGCATTGGCCCAGGTGATGAGCCTCACTGATGATGGTGACGATAAAGAGAGACAGCTGATTACTCGACACTCAGTTAAAGAGGATACAACGGCAACAAAGACAACAACAGACGTAATGCCTATGCTGAGTGGAAAAGTGCTGTTGGTTGAGGATCTTCCAGTCAATCAAAAAGTAGCACTCGGCATGTTGAAAAAGTTGGGGCTTGAGGTGGATGTTGCTAACAATGGCCGGGAGGCGGTTAGCCAATTTTCACAAGGTAAATATCAGCTGGTGTTGATGGATTGCCTGATGCCAGAGATGGATGGGATTGAGGCTGCTCAGAAGATACGGGCGTTGGAGCCGCGGGATGCTAAACGTACACCTATCGTGGCATTAACGGCTAATTCAAAAGATGATGATGTTGCGCGCTGTTATGCGGCTGGCATGGATGATTTCCTCTGTAAGCCATTCACTTTTAAAGAGTTACAGGAGAGTATTAATAGTTGGATTACTTCTGACTAAAGCAGTAACCGATGCCTCTGACGGTCTGTATCAGTTTGTCATGTCCACTCGCCTCAAGCTGTTTTCTCAGGCGACGGATATGCACATCGACGGTTCGCTCTTCCAGGTAGACATCATCCCCCCAAACTTGATCAAGTAGTTGACTTCGGCTGTAGGCGCGATCTGGATGCGTGGCAAAAAAGTGTAGCAGGCGATATTCGGTGGGTGCAATTTCAACCGTTTTGCCGTTGATGGATAGTTGATGTCTATCCGGCTCGATCAACAGACCATCAATCTCAATGTTGGCACTACTGTCGATCGGCATCGTGCGGCGCAGTACAGCACGGATACGGGCGGTCATTTCGCGAGGAGAGAAGGGTTTGGTAATGTAGTCATCCGCGCCGACATCCAACGCTTCAACCTTATCTCGCTCTTCGCCCTTGGCGGTTAACATAATAATGGGCATCGAACGGGTGGCGCTGTTTCTCTTTAGCTCTCGTGCCAACTCCAAACCGGAGCGGCCGGGTAACATCCAATCTAGCAGTAGTAGATCGGGTGATTCCTGTTGCAGCACCTTGCGTGCCTCTTCGGCATGCCCCGCTTCACTGACCTGAAAACCTGCCGTCTCAAGTGCGAGACGAATCAGCTCGCGAATAACCGGTTCATCATCGACGACCAGTATCTTGTTGCTCATCCGTAACGCCCTTCAATGTAGTCTGCTGTCTTAGTCGATTGAGGTGTCACAAATAGCTCGCTAGTAAGTGAGTGTTCGACCACTTCACCCATTAACATGAAGATACACTCTTCACTGGCACGGCGCGCTTGAGCCATGTTGTGGGTAACAATGAGAATAGTATATTCACCTCTTAGCTCCCATATCAGCTCTTCGACAGCGGCGGTGCCGGCGGGATCAAGGGCGGAGCAGGGCTCATCCATGAGTAGGATTTTTGGCTGTACTGGTAGGAGTCGAGCGATGCAGAGCTTCTGTTGTTCCTCAAGAGAGAGCCCACTGGCAGGTCTGTTGAGATGATCTTTAACCTTATCCCACAGCAACACCTGACTTAGCGCTTTCTCAACAATCTCATCTTGCTGATGACGGGTGATTTTCCCCGGTTTGTGCAGTTTGTGACCATAGAGAACATTCTCGCGAATGCTGCCGGGTAGTGGGTTGGGTCGCTGAAACACCATGCCGACCTGTTTACGTAACTGAACGAGCGCTACATCCGCATCGTAGACATTCTTGTTAAACACCTCAATGTCACCGTCAATGCGTACATAACCGAGTCGCTCATTGATGCGATTG
The DNA here is from genome assembly GCA_021647945.1 of Candidatus Polarisedimenticolaceae bacterium. Lineage (GTDB taxonomy): Bacteria > Pseudomonadota > Gammaproteobacteria > Chromatiales > Chromatiaceae > JAKITT01. Next base: position 12,737 of record JAKITT010000068.1, on the reverse strand, counting down.
ATGCTTCTTAATAGTGTTGATTTACCACAACCAGAGGGGCCGATCAGTGAGGTGATCTGCCCCTCTTTGATCTGTAAATTAACGTCAAACAGCGCTTGAAAAGTGCCGTACCAGAGGTTGAGGTTTTTTGTCTCAATTGCAAAATTTTTGTTTGAAGTGATCATCAGCCAAAGCGCCCTTCAATATAGTCGATGGTTCTCTGATCTTTTGCTTCGCCAGAGAATAGCGCCTCAGTGATGCCCATTTCGACGCACTCACCGTTGAGGAAGAATGCGGTGCGATCAGCGAGGCGGCGGGCCTGCTGTACGAGGTTGGTGACCAGAATGATGGTCATCTCCTCTTTCAACTCCTTCAACACCTCCTCGATACGCATGGTGGTGACAGGATCAACAGCGATGGAGAACTCATCCAACACCAGCAGTTCAGGCTCTTGAGAGAGCGCACGAGCGATGGTGAGACGCTGCTGCTGGCCACCCGAGAGCAGACTGCCAAGTGAGTCGAGACGATCCTTTACCTCATCCCACAGCGCGGCGCGTTGCAAACAGCGTTCAACGATCACATCGAGCTCCGCCTTGTTGTTGATGCCACGTAAACGAGGTGACAGCGCCACATTCTCATAGACGGTCATCGGAAGGCCAACCGGCAGTGGGAAAACCACACCGATACGGCGGCGCAGTGCATAGTGGTTACGTAGATGACGGGTATCAAGGCCATTGAAAAAGATCTTGCCGTCGTACTTCATCTCTGAGTTAAAGGTGTCCATGCGGTTTAGCACCTTCAGAAATGAGGTCTTACCGGCATTGGCGGGGCCGATGATGCTGAAGATCTCATTCGGCATCACCTCTAGGCTGACGCCACTTAGCGCGGTGTGGCTGCCGTAACGGATGGTAAGATCCTTGACCTGTAGCTTTGGCGTGATCTCTGTCGTGGTTACCATTTTTTCTTGCCTCGTAGATGCATACGGAAGGCGATGGAGATGCTGTTCATCAGCAGCACCAGACCGATCAATACCAGTGCCACGCCGTAGGGAAGGGCGTCAGGCACATTGGGCACCTGTGTGGCGACAACAAAGAGATGCAGTGATAGCGCCATGGTTTGATCAAACACCCCTTGCGGAAGGTAGGGCAGAAAGAAGGCGGCACCGGTGAACATGATGGGGGCGGTCTCACCGGCGGTGCGGGAGACCTCCAAGATGATGCCGGTCAAGATGCCACTCACCGCATTGGGTAGCACCACGCGACGGATGGTCTGCCAGCGGGTGGCCCCCATATTCCAACACGCCTCACGAAAGGCGTAGGGCACAGATTGCAGAGACTCACGGGTGGAGACGATCACCACCGGCAGGGTCATGATCGCCAAGGTGAGGCTGGCGGCCAAGATGCTGGTACCAAAGCCAAAGAAGATAACGAAGGCTCCCACGCCAAAGAGTGCATGCACAATGGATGGCACACCGGCCAGATTGATAATGGCCAGATTGATGATGCGGGTAAACCAGTTATCAGCGGCATATTCGCTTAGGTAGATCGCTGCTGCGACGCCTAATGGTACGGAGATCAACAGCGCCACTGAGACCAGCCAGAGAGTGCCGACCAGGGCTGGGAAGATGCCCCCTTCCGTCATCCCATTGATGGGGTCGGTGAAGAGGAAATCGATTGAGATGATGCCGCCGCCCTTGTAGACCAATGTGCCTAAAATGATCACTACTGGCAGAATGAGCAACAGGGTCATGATGATGAACAAGGTACGATAGAGTGCCTGCGTCCGTTTGTTTGTTCTGTTGAGATCTGACTCAATAAACATTTCACTGTTCATGTCGACTCCTCCTACTGCTTGCGAATGCCGCGAACAATCAGGTCGGCAGTAAGGTTGATGATAAAGGTGATCAGGAAGAGGAAAATGCCAATGGTGAACAGTGCCTCGTAGTGGGTTGAGCCGACAGCCGTTTCGCCCAGTTCAGCCGCAATAGTGGCGGTCAGTGCACGTACTGGATCGAATACACTGCCTGGGATATTGATCGCATGGCCGGTGGCCATGAGCACCGCCATGGTCTCGCCAAAGCCTCGACCAACGCCCAGCAATACGGCACCCAGCAGGCCGTTCTTCGCTGCTGGAAGTACCGTCTTGTAAATCACCTGCCAGCGGGTGGCACCGAGTGCTTCAGCCGCTTCACGATAGCGATCAGGTACCGCCTTCAGCGCATCTTCTGCAATGGAGGTCATGATTGGGGCCGCCATCAAACCGAGGATGATACCGGCGTTGAGTACATTGAGGCCGACTGGCACATCGAACACGGCGATGATCAATGGATTCATGATCGTCAGGCCAATAAACCCCCAAACCACCGAAGGGATGGCGGCTAAAAGTTCAATCAGAATTTTCAGATATTCCCGCTTTTTCCCGCTGGCAAACTCACCAATGTAGATCGCTGCGCCGAGGGAGAAAGGGACGGCCACCAACATGGCGAGACCGGTAACGCTCGCGGTACCGGCAACCAGCGCTAGGATGCCGTAAGTGGGTTCATCTTCATCCGTCGGTTCCCACCAGGGTGATAGTAGAAACTCTGAGATACTGAAGTCCTTCAGCAGAAAACCGAACCCCTCCATGGTGACAAAAGCGAAGATGCCAACAACAAAGAGAATGGCAGAGATGCCAGACATAAAAACAATGATCTGGATAGCCTTGTCGATATACCACTCTTTGTCACGCTGATCGAAGCTTGCCAGCTGATTAGATTGTGTGGTCATCTCAGGCGAGCTCCTCACCGCGCAGTAGGGTCATCAGATCTTTAATCTGAATAGCTAACTCACGATAGAGCATATCCACCTTCTGCTCGGTATCGATCTCATTCGCTGGAGTGACATCCCACTCCAAAACGGAGGTGTGAAATGGAATGGTATCGAAGTATTCATTACTGCCACCCTGCAAGGTGACGATGACATGTTGCTCTGCCAACTCACCTTGGGTGATGTCAGCAATAGCGGTGAAGTTGGCGGCTGTTTGCTCAGCGTTATGCTGTTCTAAGAAGTTGATTAGACGGGAGTCGAGAGATGTTGATGGCACTCGACCGGCGCTGCTAAAACTGCCGCTATCGGGGTGGTTGATACGGGCGATCGCTTCGGCCATCTGGCTGAGCAAGCCGTTATCTTCATCAACAAAAAGCACTTTATATATTTTAGGTGCCTTCTGGTCTCCGGTGACAGCGAAGATGGTCTCTTCACAGAGGTTTTTGGCCTGATCGGCGACCCGTTTGAGTTGGGTGAAGACGATAAATATGGCGAATAGATCCTTCAGTTTCAGGCCGTTATCGGTGCAGATCAGACGGTCATAGAAGCTGCTTAGACTATTTTCCATCGTTGCGGTCATGGTGATGGTGGTTTTTGCCATCTCAGCATTCAACTCATTAAATGACTGAACCGCTTGATGTAGTAGTAGTTGGGTCTCGTTTGAGACGCGCTCCAGCTCGTCGGAGAGTTCGGTGGATAGCGGTTCGCTGAATAGCATCCCCTCTCGGGCGATAGTCACCGCATAATCGCCCACACGTTCCAGCTCAATATTGACGCGGATCACCGATGAGAGTAGCCGCAGATGGCCCGCACTGGGCAGGTGTAGGGCGATAAAACGGTGGCAGAGTCGATCAATCTCCCGCATATTGCGGTTGATCGGTAGATCGTTCAACACGGTGTTATAGGCCTGCTTTTTATTGCCTGTTTGCAGTGAATGTATGGCATTTTTAATAGCGGCCTCAGCCAACTGGGCCTGCTCTGCAACCTGCATACGGATATCGTTTAGGTCATTTTCCAAGCGCTGTTCGAGATGCGACATAGTGGCCTCGTGTTCTGTCAGGTGTAGAAAAACCATAGAGGGTTAATTAACTCTCTATGGTTTAAAAATTATAGGGTGGGCGCTCTTTTTCCCACCTAATTGTTAGTACAAATTAACTACAGCTTATGTTCTTGATAGGGGCGTAACCCTTCTTTTTCAGGATGCATTGGCCCTTCTCGCTTAAGATCCAATCCAGGTAGTTTTTGATCTCACCCTGTGGCTGGCCGTTGGTATACATCAGCAGCGGACGGGCGATAGGATAGCTTCGGTCACTGGCAGTCGCCACGCTCGGGGTGATGCACTGCTCCCCTGTTTTAGTGGTGATACAGACCATTTTAACGTGCTCGTTGGCATAAGCCATGCCGCTGTAACCGATGGCGCATGGGGTCTTCTCAACCAGATCGACAACATCTTTAGAACCGTGCATATCCAGTGTGCCTTGGCGATATTTGCCTTTGGCGATGGTGCCGTTCTTAGCTGCTGGTTTGAGTACCGCCTTCTTAAAATAGACGTAGGTGCCTGAGTTATTTTGACGGCTGACCACAACAATCTTATCGCTGCCACAGCCCGGCACCTTAACATCCAAATCAGCCCACTTGGTTGCTTTACCGCCACGACCAAAAACCTGAGCCAGTTGGTCGATAGAGAGTTCATTGATCGGATTGTTTTTGTGTAGGAACACGGCCAGCGCGTCATAACCCACCGTCAACTTCTGTGGGTCTTGGCCTCTTTTCTTGGCATTTGCCAGCTCTCTCTTCTTCATCGCACGGCTGGCGTTGGCGATATCAACAGTACCGTTGATCATGGCCGCGATGCCGGTGCCAGAACCGCCGCCAGAGACGGCGATAGCCACCGCCGGTTTTACATCACGGTAGTGCTCGGCCCAGGCTTGAGCAACGTTAACCAGAGTATCGGAACCCTTGTTCTGAATAACAAAGCGATCAGCTGCTGAGACGGTTGAGCTGACACAGAGTGCGATGGCAAATGTGGCGATCTTAAGAGGTTGTGCGAGTTGCATGGGGGGTTCCATTCAAAGTTAAACTTACGATGAGCGGAACTATACGGAGCAATTATTACGGTTTTGTTACCTTGCGTCGCTTTCTTTGGAGCAAGGCGTGATGTTAAGGAGTCTCTGATTAAGCCATGATTGATCTAGAGTGGGAAGGTTAATCTTCAACCACGCTGGTGATGACATATTGGTACTCAAAAACAACGGTATAACCTGGGTAGTGCCAACGTGTGATAGGCGGGGTGCCTACGGGAGGAAGTGATCCCCAAGGCTCACCAAATCGTGTCACCACCTGTTCCATCGACATCCCTTTTGTTGGGCGGGTAAGGCCTTTTTCAATGGCTCGGTTGGCGGGCGCCTCTGCAATTTTATTGAGCAACAGAACCTCTGCGCTGATAGGACTGCTTATGGCTAAGGCTGAGATAACAGCAAGAGGAAGAAGTGTCAGGGGTTTCATGCAGATAACTCCAAATTATATCTTCTTAAAAATATAGCACTCTATATCCAGTTATAGAAATAAAATCATCTGTTTATTAAGGTCATATCACACTATTTATGGTTTAATCTGCGCCCATGTATCGTCCAATTGAACTCTTTATCGGCCTGCGCTATACCCGCGCAAAACGCCGTAATCACTTTATCTCTTTCATCTCTTTCTCCTCCATGCTTGGCATTATGTTGGGTGTGATGGCGCTTATCGTCGTGTTGTCGGTGATGAATGGTTTCCATAAAGAGGTGAAAGAGCGAATTTTAGGCATGGCTTCACACGCCACCATCTCCGCCGTACAGGGCGGTATGAATGATTGGTACAAGGTGATGGATCGAGCCGCTGAACTACCTGAGGTGATCGGCTTAGCGCCCTATGTTGAGGGGCAGGGCATGCTGATCAACGGCCAGAAGGTGAGTGGTGTGATGCTGCGTGGCATCCTGCCCAGTCAGGAGGGGCAGGTCTCTACGGTGGTTGAGTCGATGATTCAGGGCCGTGCGGATGATCTGGTGGCGGGTGAATATGGCATTATCTTAGGTCGAGAGCTGGCCTATGTGCTTGATGTGATTGTCGGTGACAAAGTGACTCTGGTGACCCCTCAGGTCTCGGTGACCCCCGCTGGCATTATGCCTCGCCTGAAGCGCTTTACCGTGCGTGGCATCTTTGAAGTGGGGATGGGGGAGTATGACCGTGGCGTGGCGATCCTCCATATAAAAGATGCTGCAAAGTTGATGCGTCTTGGTCAAGGGGTGACCGGCATCCGTCTGAAGCTGAATGATATGTATGAGGCGCGACAGGTGACGCGTGAACTAGCGCGACGCATGGGCGGTTACTATCGAATTAGTGACTGGACCATGAAACACCGCAACTTCTTCTCTGCGCTTCAGACAGAGAAACGCATGATGTCGATCATCCTCTTTCTTATTGTTGCGGTGGCCACCTTTAATATTGTTTCGACGCTGGTGATGGTGGTGACAGACAAAGAGAGTGATATCGCTATCTTGCGCACCTTAGGTCTCTCACCCGGCAGTATTATGGCGATCTTTATCATTCAAGGGGCGACACTGGGTGTCTTTGGCTCTATTTTTGGTGTGATTGGTGGGGTGGCTCTTGCGGCCAATCTAGAGTCTATAGTGAGCTGGATTGAGGGGCTATTTAATGTCGATTTTATCGATCCAAATGTCTACTACATCAGTCAATTGCCCTCTGATATTCATATAGAGGATGTAACGATTATTGGTCTAACCGCCTTTGCATTAACGCTTTTGGCGACACTCTACCCTGCATGGACAGCGGCTAGAACCCAACCGGCAGAGGCGCTGAGTTATGAGTGATCGCCAAATTGTGCTGCAAGCGACCAATGTGAGCCGCAACTTCACACAAGGAAATATGAGTGTCGATGTGCTGAATGAGGTTAGTTTGACCGTTGAACGTGGTGAACGTGTCGCCATTGTCGGGAGTTCCGGCTCGGGTAAAAGCACCCTATTGCACTGTCTGGGTGGGCTGGACAAGCCGACCAGTGGTGAGGTGGCTATCAACGGCAGAGATCTCTTCTCGCTCAAGGAGCGGGAACGGGGGGTGCTGCGTAATAAGACGTTGGGATTTGTCTACCAGTTTCACCATCTGCTGCCTGAATTTACCGCATTAGAGAATGTGGCAATGCCGCTAATAATTGGCGGGGAGAAGATTGGTAGTGCGAGGCAGCGAGCGACTGAGATGCTGGGCCGGGTGGGGCTTGAACACCGGATCAGCCATAAACCCTCTGAGTTATCGGGTGGTGAGCGCCAACGAGCCGCGATTGCACGCGCCCTGGTCAACCGGCCCGCCTGTGTGCTGGCTGATGAGCCGACCGGTAATCTAGATCGCAAGACAGCTGAACGGGTCTATGAATTGATGTTAGAGCTAAATAGAGAGCAGGATACCTGCTTTGTTGTGGTGACTCATGATCAGTCGCTGGCACAACGTATGGATCGTATCTGTTATCTAGAGGATGGTGTTTTGAGTAGTGAGTGATAAAGCTAAAGGTGATTAGGTACAAGGCTCAGCATGTCTATGTAAAGAGTCTGTAGGAGCGGCGCTCTCGCCGCGATTGGGCTTGGCAGCGGGATTCATCGCGGCGAGGCGCCGCTCCTACAGTGAATCATCTGAATGACTGAGCTTTGTACCTAATCACCAAGCTAAATAACCACAGAGTAGACAGAGATTTATGATGCTAGCAAAGCTAGCATCAGCGTTTTTCCTCTGTGCCCTTTGTGGTTAATTCCGTAAAGCTTGTCGGTGGTGTTATTTACCCGCCAAACTCAGTGCGGTTCTATCCCACTTGAAGTTGCCCTCATCAAGGTTCCAAGACCAGAATACCTTGGTCACTTTTCCACCGATCTGCTCCTGCTTGATATAACCAAGAATACGACTGTCGATGCCATATAGGCGGTCATCCGCTAGGGAAAATAGACTGCCTGCGGGTACCTTCTCTGGGCCAAGAGCATCCTCTTCCGTAAAGTGGGCGGCCGCATCAGTTGATTCGTGGTCATGCAATAGCGCACCATTGATGAAAATGCCTTTGCTATTGACCTCAACGGTGTCCCCCTCAACCGCAACAATTCGATTGAATACGCTATTGGCACCATCCATATTGGTAAATTGACGAACATTACCCGCGCTTGAATCTCTTAGATTGATGAGCGCGATCTCCCCTTTCTTGGGTGTAGCCAGTTTGTTGACCAGCACAATGTCATTCAGGAGCAGTGTGGGTGTCATGCCAGGGCTGTTGACCATATAGGCGCGAACGATTTTATGGCCGACGAGATAGTCCATCAGTGGGTTGATAGTCACCATCAGCAGCAGAAAGACGCCGCCGTAGATCCACTCTTTATTGAACCACTGTATCTGATAATCTTCGGGCTGTTTTTTAGCGCAGAGGTAGGCATCAAATGCGATCAGGGCGACACCAACAAAGGGGGTGGCGAGTAGAATAATACTGATCTTGCTGTCGACAAACATAAAGCCGATGGCCGCTAGCCATGATGTGGTGATCAGAATGATGTAGGCGCTGATGCCACGTGCCAGGTGTCCCGCATAGTGCTGTCCTAAACCAGGACAGATGGATAGCAGCAGGGCTATCTTTGGGTCACGGCGGTTTGATCTATCCAGCTTTATATCTTCACAATGTGTACTCTCTAACACGTCTTCAACCTCGTAATGATTTAATTAAATTTAGGTGTTTTTTTTAGGGAAGCTCTGAATAAGTCATGATTGTTTTAGACTGATTAAAACTGCCCCGATTTATCTTGAAGATCGCCGCAATAGAACGGCTATTGCAGCTCACTTCAAAACAAATCGAAACAGTTATATTTCAGGCTTAATTCAGAGGTTCCCTAGTCGTTTCTCTGTTTGCGTCTATTCCATTGGTTAACCACATTCCAGCGCCACAATAGTCGAATCAATGTATAGGATGTGATTGATGCGATAGTACCGCAGACAAAACAGCCGAGTAGGAAAGGTTGCCAGATGGCCCCCAAGCCATTGATTAGCCAGTCAATAGTAAGCTCAAAATGGAACTCACCTTCAGGGGCACCGATCAACCACGTGCCTACCAGATAGCTGAAGTAGAATATCGCTGGCATGGTGACTGGATTGGTGATCCAGACCAGCGCAACGGCGAGCGGCATATTGACTTGGAAGGCAATGGCGCCCGCTGCCGCCAATACCATCTGAAATGGAACCGGCACAAAGGCCATAAAGAGACCAACGGCGAAGGCGCCGGAGGCTGAACGTCGATTAAGGTGCCAGAGATTTGCGCTGTGGAGCAGGGTGCCGAACATCTGCAGATTTTTGTGGTGTCGGATGGTATGAGCATCCGGCATAATGCGTTTTAGCAGGCGTTTAGGCATAATGTCAGGCTGGAAATAGGTCGCTCGATCTGCGGAAAAGAGAGCGACAGAACAGATCAAGTAGATACGTGGCATATTGAATCACGTTGGCCCCCAATTGACCAGTTAATACTCGCTGTTTGGGGCGGTAAATAGGGAAATTGAGACTAAGGAATGGTCATTTTTGCAGTCGCCTTTGTCACGGGCGTATCACTTTTCCAGTTCTCTCCGGTGCTGCCCGCACCTGGATGGCTGCTCTGCACTCTGCCACTTGCTTTTTTCTGGCTTAGAACCCCTAAACTTTACACTCTCTGGGCCTTTATTGCAGGTCTACTCTGGGCATTTCTACAAGCAACGCTGGCACTCTCTTCTCAATTAACTCCAGATTTGGAACGACAAAATGTGCTGGTTTCAGGCTGTATCACCTCACTGCCTGAGCAGATCGGTCGCCGCGTTCGCTTCCAATTTGATGTTGAGGAGATGCAACACGATGGTCGCAGAGTGGCTGGGCCAGATCGTATCCGCCTGAGCTGGTATTCGGCCAACAGTAGGCGACTTCAGGCAGGTGATTGCTGGCAGTTGATGGTTCGGCTGAAACGTCCCCATGGCTCCTACAACTCTGGTGGGATGGATTATGAAGGGTGGCTCTATCGCAGTGGCATACGGGCGAGTGGTTATATTCGAAAGTGGGATGGCAATCGACAGCTTGAACGTGGTCATTTTAAGTCACTTATCCATCGTCTTCGCCAACAGATTGGTGAGCATGTTGATCAGATGGCGGGTGAGTCGCAGCGGGGTGTTGCCCTATTTAAGGCGTTAACGATTGGTGATCGCAGTGGTCTGACCACCGAGCAGTGGCAGACCTACTCAAAAACAGGTACTAACCACCTGGTCGCCATTTCAGGTCTTCACATCGGCATTGTTGCCGGTTGGCTCTTTTTTATCGGGCGATTTATCTGGTCACGCTGCTCATGGCTCACATTAAGAGTGCCAGCTACTACAGCGGCAGCGGTCATCGCACTCTTGGCGGCATCGATCTACGCCGCACTGGCCGGTTTTTCCCTGCCGACGCAACGTGCTCTGATCATGTTAACAATTGCCTTGCTGGCAAAGATGATGCAGCGCTCAATCAGGCCATCACAGATATTGGCGACCGCACTCTTCGTGGTGGTGTTGATTGACCCTGCCTCCACGTTATCACCCGGATTATGGCTCTCATTTATCGCCGTTGGTGTCATCCTGTTTGCTATGGGCAATCGACTAAACATGAGCGGTTGGCAGCAGTGGGGGCGTGTTCAATGGGTGGTGGCTATCGGCCTAATTCCACTGTTGCTGCTCTTCTTTGCACAACTATCGTTGGTTTCCCCGCTGGTCAATCTGGCCGCCGTACCTCTCTTCACCCTACTGCTGGTGCCATTGGCGTTACTGGTGCTTATTTTAATGCCGCTGCCAACCCTCTCTGTTCCACTCCTGCATGGCGTGACACAACTGCTGGCTTGGAGTGAAGAGGGCCTCAGCTACGTTGCCGCCCTTCCTATAGCCAGCTGGCAGAGTAGTTATCTGCCTCTTTGGGTATGGCCACTCATTCTCATGGCTATTTTGCTGTTGCTACTGCCGCGTGGCCTGCCTGGTCGCTGGTTAGGTTTGGTTCTGCTGCTGCCACCGTTGATGATGAAACCTGAGAGTCCCCCGTTGGGAGGTTTTTACTTCACCCTATTGGATGTGGGGCAGGGGTTGTCTGCCATCGTTGAGACTAAAAACCACACCCTGGTCTACGATGCGGGTGCCCGCTTTTCAGATCGATTCAATGTTGGTAGCGCCATTGTCCTACCTTATCTCCAATATAGAGGCATCAACAAAGTTGATCAGCTGGTGATTAGTAATGGTGATGCCGACCATGCCGGTGGTGGGCCGGCCCTCTATAAGGGAATTGAGGTGACAAAAGTGATGAGCGGTGAGCCAGAACGTTTGCCGCTGCTTCCATCCGTTTACTGTGAGGCGGGGATGCAGTGGCAGTGGGATGGCGTTACATTCAGCGTGCTGCATCCCGATCATAATAGCGCGTTGAGTGGTAACGACCTCTCCTGTGTCATCCACATCACAAACGGGGCCGCATCATTACTACTCACCGGTGATATTGAAGCGGTGGCAGAGAGGCAATTGTTAGCCAATAATCGCACTAAATTGAGTGCTGATATTGTTCAAGTGCCACACCATGGCAGTAAAACCTCATCAACTGCCCCCTTTGTTGATGCCGTTTCAGCCCGATATGCCGTTGTATCGGCTGGTTATAAAAATCGTTTCTCCTTCCCAAAAGAAGAGGTTCGACAGCGTTGGCTTACATCAGGAGCAACCTTCTACAACACCGCTTCAAGCGGAGCGTTGCGTTTTGAGGTGACTCTGAGTGGTGACATTATTGGGCCGGTGGAAGAGCGAGTGATACAACGTAGCTACTGGAATGATGATATTAAAAGTGGTGGAAATTGAATCGTGTAGTCTCTATTGAGTCTTTCAATAAGCGCTTGTAACTTGCAGGTATTGTTAGTACCATTCGTCTCGTTTTTAGCGCCCTTGGTTTCTATATTTATCCTTATAATTCAAACGAGTAAGGGATGATTTAAAGTATAGGTAGCAGGGTTTGGGTCATGAGTTTAAGGCTCTTGTCCCGTTCCAGATTTACAGAGACCAAGTGATACTTGGTTTTTTTGATTCTTCGCCTATAAATTAAGGTGTTAGAATCTGCACCCCTTTGGCTGAGTGGCAGAGTGGTTATGCAGCGGCCTGCAAAGCCGTGGACGGCGGTTCGATTCCGCCCTCAGCCTCCAAAGATATGCTGTTAAATCAGTAGCTTAAAAGCGCCCTTCTAGGGCGCTTTTTTGTTTCTACCGTATCAATACCCCTCAAAACCGCCTCATGCCACTCGCAAAAAGTGGCATTGCCACACGCCCACGTGTAGATTGGTCGTGGACTCCAGTTTGGTGGCAGCATGGCAACTTTCAGAGAACGCGGTGATAAATTCGAATTTAAGGTAACCCGTAAGCGGGTTTTACCCGCGCCTGGTTACGTCTATTTAACATTTGATTCAGAGGAAGAGGGCATAGCTTACTGTGCTCGTTTAGAGAAGCTGCTCGATAATGGCATTGTTCCTGAGGAGCTAAAAACAAGCGGTGGTGAGTTGATCTACCTCACTGATGTGATCCGCAAATATCTAAAGAGTAGCGCGCACTCTGATCCTGATTCCCGGTTATTGGGCGTTCAGTGTGACCGAATCGGCGGGGTAAGAGTTTCCGAGATCTGTTACAGCTGGGCTGAACGGTGGATTGCAGGCATGAAACGCCACCGCAAGTTGACGCCCATCACGATCCGTCATCACGTTGGGGCCTTGGCGCGCTGTCTTGATTGGCTCTACCGCAAAGATAAGATTGACGTGGTCAACCTTTTTGTGACACCCCAGTTAAGCCGCTTTTTTCATTCCTAATAGTTGTTGTTCATAGTCATTTGGGCTCATATAGCCCAGATATGAATGCAAACGCCGTTTGTTATAGAACAT
>JAKITT010000067.1 GCA_021647945.1 Candidatus Polarisedimenticolaceae bacterium | reverse complement strand
TTTCAGCACCAGTGTAATTTCGGCCTTTGCTCCTGTATGCACCTAATCTAATTGTGCACCATTTTCGATAGGCCGCATGTTATTCTTTGATTTGTGGTCGCGTAGCGGCCTGGGTCGCTAATCACCTTTATATTTGTATGAGTTCCTTCTTTTCTCTGTGCTCTCTGTGTCCTCTGTGGTTTATTCTTGTTGGTAGCTACATGAGGCACCCTACACGTTGCAACGTCAAAACCAGTGGTTTACCTTAATTTTAATCAAGCAAGTCTTTGATCTCATGAATAAACACCCCCGCCACAAGCAGGCGGGGTATTCTGTTTGTAGGTTCGCCTTGACCTCCATGGATGGAGCAAATGCAGTGGAATTGTTGGGAACAATTCCTGTAAGGCGAGCGTATGCGGCTGAAGCCGCACCTACAAAATCTTTTGCTGCACCAACAGTAGGCGCTTTAGGCGAGCAGTGGGGGGATTAGCGACGTAGCCATCAAAACAGCTCAATATCAATAATATCGCCCTCTTGAGCATCATCGGTAAGGTTGGCATTAACCATGACACACTCAGTCAACTCTTTCTGCTGTTCAGAGAGAAAATCAAGCAGCGTTGAGATGCTATGAAAAGCGGCGTTTAGATTCTCTCCCTGATCCATCAACTCACTCGCCTCTTCAACCGCACTATCCACTCGGCCCATCAAAAACTTCTCCTGATCCTCTTCCAACCCCATTGAGGGGAGCGCCTGATCTAGGTCTGTAAGCATGGCGCGCATGGAGTTCATGCTCTTGCTCTGATTATCCATAAAGGCGGCAGATAGATTGGTCAGTGTTTCACGCACCTGATCAAAGGAGGAGGAGACACTTCTGGTCTGTTCCAACAGTGCATGCTGGATATCTAATGCCTTAACTTTTGCATCTGCCGCCCCCAACATAGCGGGAAAGAGATCTTTATATCGACCATAGAGCACCTCATCATCGAGCGGCATATTTTTGATCAAAAGCTGTACACGCGGATAGTTGATGATGGTACGTTTTGCAAAATCCTGGAACCGCTTGCCCTCTTGATGAAAACGTTTCATCAGCTTTTTCTCAAGCGGTGAGGAGCCCTTTTCATTCGATGAAAAGTAGAGATCACCCCTATGAGTTTCAAAAAGGAGTGAGCAGTTAAGGTTTAGATTGTTCGGCACCGTCATGAAGAGTTTTGCCAGTGCCTCATAATCCTTGGCATCATAACTCTGCTCAACAAAACGAATCGCCTGACCGAGTTCACTACTTCCCGCCATGGCGGATAGTGCTGTCTCAGTAGCCAACTTAGCCTCTTCACTCAGCTGCCGTTCTGTTTCACGCCTTTTTTGGATAAAGCGAATTCTAGCCAGCCCCTCATTAGACGTATAGGGCTTGATAATGAAATCATAAGCACCTGCCTCATAACTGAGGATTTTGTCATTAAAACTGCCTTGTTCAGACATAAAAATGACAGGTATCGTATTGATTGATTGATCCACCTTGAGCTGTCTACAGGTCTCAAATGCAGACTCTGCCTCACCTTCAACCTGCAACAAAATCAGGTCAATATGCTGCTGCTTAACCAGCTCAACAGCCTCCTCTGCACTCTTTGCACAGAAAATTTGGATACTATCGCCAAAGACCGCCTTACAATTCTTAAGTCCATCAGAACACTGTTCAATCAACAGAATATTTGCTTCACACATATTTCATCAACCACTTTCCTGGTGACGCCCCATAGCGAGCTGTCACTATAGCGGCGCACTCCTTTTTATATTAGGCCACCTCTATTAATTCATAGATGAGCAGATTGAACCCATAATTCCCAATGACAGCGTTGCTCATGAAAATTATAAATCTCAATCTGTCTCACTCTGAATTAATAGAGGTGCCCATTAATAATATCCATATTTGTATTTCGGTTGATCAAACCAATCAAAGCTAAAACGGATCACACTACTAGGGTTAACCTCTTGTCGGAGTAGGTGGCGTATGCGACCATATTCGACCATGTCTGATACAGCTAAATATAGACTGAAATTCCTATAGATGCCGTATGTCAGTGATTTTTTAAATTAATCGCTATTCCCTCCCCATATCAAATCACTCCGTGTGGTTAAATAATATAAAAGGATGTTATCCATGCAGGAGCGTTTTTTTCAATCCATTCTTAAATATCGTTATTTTGTTCTGATCGTCAGCATTGCACTCACCGCCGCACTCGGTAACGGCCTGTCACTTTTGCAGTTCAATAATGATTACCGCATGTTCTTCAGTGAGGATAATCCTCAGCTTCAGGCCTTCGAGCAGCTGCAAAACACCTATGCAAATAATGACAATGTGCTGTTTATCGTCACCCCTAAAAACGGCAAGGTGTTTAGCCGCGAGGCGCTGGTAGCGATTGAGGCGTTGACCAAAGAGGCGTGGCAGACCCCCTTCTCACTGCGGGTTGATTCAATCACCAACTACCAACACACCTATGCTGACGGGGATGATCTGATTGTTGAGGATCTCATCTTCAACGCCGAGAGGCTCTCAGAAGCGCAGTTCGCCCAAGCAGAGAAGATCGCCACCCAAGAGCCACTGCTGCTCCATCGGCTGATCTCACCAGATGCCTCAGTGACGGGCATCAACATCACCATTCAACTGCCCGGCAAGGCATTGGATGAAGTGCCCATAATTGCCGCCTCTGTACGTCAATTAGCCGCTGATATGGAGGCTAAACACCCCGCCATTGAGATACGCCTGACCGGCATCGTCATGATGAATGCCAGCTTCCCAGAGGCCTCTCAGAATGACATGCAGACCCTCTACCCCCTCATGTTGCTGGTCATTCTTGTAACGCTCTATCTCATGCTGCGCTCGATTCCGGGTACCTTCTCGACCCTGCTGGTGATCATTCTGACCATTATCGGCACCATGGGGCTGACTGGTTATGCTGGCATCAAGCTCTCACCACCCACCGTCACCGTGCCCATTATCATCATGACGCTAGCCATCGCCGATTGTGTGCATATTCTGGTCAACTATCTGCACAAGCTGCACCAGGGGTTGGAGCGACAAGCGGCGATGTTGGAGAGTCTACGCATCAATCTTGGGCCTATTTTCATCACCTCACTCACCACCGCCATCGGTTTTCTGAGCATGAACTTCGCCGAGATCCCACCCTTTCGTGATCTCGGCAATATGTCCGCAATGGGGGTGATGCTGGCATTCTTCCTCTCCATTACGCTCCTCCCAGCAATGATGATGATGCTGCCGGTACGCTCCTTTAAGGGTGACAATTCAGGCAGTCAGACAATGCTCCGTTTAGCTGATTTTGTCATCTGCAACAGGAAGTGGCTGATGATCAGCATGACAGCCATCATTCTCGCCCTTATCGCCATGATTCCACGCAATGAACTCAACGATGAGTTCGTCAAATATTTTGATGAAAGCATCACCTTCCGCCAACACACCGACTATGCCACCGAACACCTCACCGGCATCTATCTGATCGAATACTCACTCGACAGCGGCGAACCGGGTGGGGTGAGTGACCCAGCCTATTTGGCCAAAGTTGAGGCCTTTGCCGAGTGGTACCGTCAGCAGCCGCGCATCATGCACGTCAACACCATCACCGACATCATGAAGCGGCTAAACAAGAACCTGCATGGTGATGATGAGGCGTGGTACAAACTACCTGATCAGCGTGATCTCGCCGCCCAGTATCTACTGCTCTATGAATTTTCACTGCCCTTTGGTCTCGATCTCAACAACCAGATCAACGTGAAAAAATCGGCCACACGTTTCACCGTCACCATGGAGAGCGTCTCCAGCCAAGAGATGTTAAATATGGAGGAGCGTGCACAAGCATGGCTGGCGGCCAATGCCCCTGAAATTCAGTCCGACGGCACCGGCTCATCCATCATGTTTGCCCACATCGGCAGCCGTAATATCGTTGCCAGCTTGGAGGGGGCGGTGATCGCACTGATTTTGATCTCAGGCATCCTGGTCATCGCACTGAGATCACTCAGAATTGGCCTGCTTAGCCTACTGCCAAATTTGATTCCCATCGGTGTCGCTTTTGGTATCTGGGGACTTCTGGTCGGACAAGTCGGTATGGCACTCTCCGTCGTCACCGGCATGACGCTTGGCATCGTGGTTGATGATACGGTGCATTTCCTCAGTAAATATCTACGCGCTCGCCGAGAGCAGGGGCTAAACAGCGAAGATGCCGTGCGTTACGCCTTCACAACCGTCGGCATGGCCCTGGTTGTCACCTCATTGGTACTGATCTTAGGTTTTGGCATACTGGCCATGTCACACTTCCAGCTCAACTCCGGCATGGGGCAGTTGACCGCTATCGTAATAGTTGTCGCGCTGGTTGCCGATTTCCTACTGCTGCCACCCGTAATAATGAGATTTGGAGAGTCAAAAAATGAGAAATAATCTGTTTTTAGTATTACTACTTCTGCCGCTAACGCTTTTTGCAGAAACCGCTGAAGAGCGTGGCTTAGCCATCGCTGTCGAGGCAGAGCGGCGCGATACCGGTTTCAGCGATTTCCAAGCCACCATGGGCATGAAGCTGCGTAATAAACATGGCGAAGAGAGCAACCGTCATATGCGCACCACAGCACTCGAGGTAGAGAATGATGGCGATAAAACACTGATCATCTTCGACCGTCCACGTGACGTGAAAGGGACCGCCATGCTCACCTTCTCACACAAGAGCGGCCAAGATGACCAGTGGCTCTATCTGCCCGCCCTGAAACGAGTCAAACGCATCTCATCACGCAATAAATCTGGCCCCTTCATGGGCAGTGAGTTCGCCTATGAAGATCTCGCCTCACAGGAGGTGGAGAAATACAGCTACAAATTCCTGCGTGAAGAACAGCTTGATGGGATCGATATGTTGGTCAGCGAGCGAGATCCTGTCGATCCCAGCTCCGGTTACACCTACCAAGTGGTGTGGATCGACAAGGCGGAGTATCGCCCCTTCAAAATTGACTTCTATGACCGTAAAAAAACACTATTGAAAACCCTCACCCTCACAGGCTACCAACAGTATCTCGGTCAATACTGGCGCGCAGGCACCATGTCTATGATCAACCACCAAACGGGCAAAAGCACCGTATTAAGCTGGAAGGATTACAAATTCCGCACCGGCCTCAAAACATCTGACTTCACCCGCAACAGCCTAAAACGCGCCAAGTGAGACAACTCCTTCCTCTACTGCTAGCCCTCCCACTCAGCCTTAGCGCAGGCGAGTGGTCGAGTGAGATCACCTTTGAGGGACGTCTCTTCACCGAAGAGGCGTTATCTGATGCGCAATCGGACAGCAACCTATCCGTCGCCTTTGAAACTGAGTTTTATCACGACTGGGATGACGGCAAACAGAGCATCACCTTCACACCATTCATCCGCTGGGATCAGCAAGATGAGGCGCGTAGCCACACCGACATCCGTGAACTGATGTGGCTCTACGCCGCAGAAGAGTGGGAGCTACAAGCGGGGTTAGGGCGCGTCTTTTGGGGCATCACGGAGGCTATTCACCTAGTCGACATCATCAACCAAACCGATCTCGTCGAAAGCCCAGATGGTGAGCAGAAACTGGGCCAGCCCATGGTCAAACTCTCACTAGAGCGCGAGATCGGCATATTCGACCTCTTCATCCTGCCTGGTTTTCGCGAGCGCACATTTCCGGGCGAAGATGGTCGTCTACGCAGCCACCCGCATGTCGATGGCGACCAGGCGAACTACGAATCCTCCGATGAAGCACGACATATTGACCTCGCCCTGCGCTGGTCTCACAGCCTGGGCGATTGGGAGGTGGGTCTATCCCACTTCTACGGCACCAGCCGCGATCCACGTTTCCAACTGGCCACCGACAACAGCCAACCTGTTCTAACCCCCTACTATGATCTCATCCATCAGACGGGACTCGACATACAAGCCACCCTGGGCGACCTACTCTGGAAATTGGAGGCAATCTCACGCCGAGGTCAAGGGGAGCAATACATCGCAGCAGCAGGTGGCTTTGAAGGCACACTGGTCGGCATCTTTGATAGCAATGCAGACCTTGGCCTAATCGCAGAATATCTCTACGATGATCGCAACAAAGAGGCCCCCACCCCGTTCCAGAACGATCTCTTCCTTGCCCTCCGCTGGACCGCAAACGATGAGCAGAGCCTAGAGATTCTTGGCGGTGTGATACTTGATCTCGACTCTGATGCCCGGGTACTAAATCTCGAAGCAAGCCGCCGCCTAGGGGAAGATTGGAAGGCGTCACTCCAAGGGCGCTTTTGGCAACAGATACCTATCAGCGATGCTGGGTATGGCATGAGCCGAGATGACTATATTGAAGTCACCTTGAGGCGCTATTTTTAAGCCTTTCAATGTTCAATCTAAACTAGAGCATTTTGTAAATAACGCCTCTACAACCGACTCCCGGTATGTACCCATTGCAGGCATTCATGTTCGGCTGCTCAAATAGCAGTGATCTACCAAAGGACTAAACCGCTATCGCGGTAATAGTAGCCGCTCTTAAGCCACGCCCACTAAATCAAGTTCAACCTGTCACCTATGTTTTGAGGTACAGGGCATTCAGCCTTGTCTCTGCATAGGAGCAGTCCCATGACACAGCATCAACACTCTATTACTCCGTTACGCCAGCGCATGATCGAAGATATGGACATACGTAAACTCAGCCCTAAAACTCAGAGCTGCTATATCCGGGCAGTCAAAAAGCTCACTCACTTTCTTGATCATTCTCCAGATACGGCGACGGCAGAAGATCTTCGTCGTTTCCAGTTACATCTCGTTAATAGTGGTGTCTCTAGCATCACGGTGAATGCCACCATCACTGGGCTCAAGTTTTTCTTTGAAATCACTTTGGATCGTTGGGATGTTTTAAGGAAAATGAGCACGGTTCCCGTTCCTCGTAAGCTGCCTGTCATGTTAAGCCGTGAAGAGGTTGCGCGTCTGCTTGAGGCCGCAGACAACCTCAAGTACAAGGCAGCACTCTCCATTGCCTATGGTGCGGGTCTGCGGATCAGTGAGGTCGTCTCACTCAAAGCAGGTGATATCGATAGCACGCGTATGACCCTGCGTGTAGAACAGGGTAAGGGGCGTAAAGATCGTTATGCCATGCTCTCTCCCGTTCTACTTGAGCTACTACGTACGTGGTGGCGAGAGGGTCACGCTCAAGGCAAGCTGCTGGATGGCGGGTGGCTGTTCCCTGGCCAGAACCCGGTTAACCCGATGAGTAGCCGTCAGCTCAGTCGTGCCTGTCAGGCGATTGCGATATCTGCTGAGCTCGATAAGCGGGTCACTATGCACAGTCTGAGGCACAGCTACGCCACTCATTTATTAGAGCAGAAGGTTGATATCCGAGTCATCCAGGTGTTGCTTGGCCATAGTAAGATTCAGACCACCTGTCGCTATACCCAAGTGGCAACGAACCTGCTGCATGAGGTGGTTTGTCCACTGGATACTTTAAGCCCACCGAGCTCAAGTGAGTCTTTGATCTCATGATACAAAACGGGACATCCCAGTCACCCTTTTGCAATCGATCTTCGACAGCTTTTATGCCCTGGACGTCCTGGTCACTGGCTCTATGCTACAACTTCGCTCTGCTTGTTGCAGCTCCGTGCCAGCTCCCAACCTGACTCGACGCTGTGTTCGGATGCCTACTTCATATCCCCTCTGGCGCTCGCGCACGACGGGGATATGGTGCGGCCTCACAGCTACCAGGGACTAACCGCCCTCACTTTGCTCTCCATGGCGGTCAGCGAAGGCTGTACTAAAGCGTGGTGTTGAAGTTGAGATATTAGCTTTTTATGATAATGGAATGTTGAGTTATGGTGGATACCATGTGAACCTTGCAGCAGG
The DNA here is from genome assembly GCA_021647945.1 of Candidatus Polarisedimenticolaceae bacterium. GTDB lineage: Bacteria > Pseudomonadota > Gammaproteobacteria > Chromatiales > Chromatiaceae > JAKITT01. The sequence continues at coordinate 9,668 of JAKITT010000067.1, read as the reverse complement.
CTTAGAGGACAGCTTGATTAAATCTATTGACCCAGGTTGGAATGGGAAACAAAGAAATAACAATATACAGGATTGCACTAAACTACTACAAAATAATGCAGCAGTGAATACTCCAAATAGTAAACCTTCCGCTAGCAGAAATTCAAATATCAGATTCTCATTTAATTTAAGACCAACGTATTATAAACAGGGCTTTTTTAATGTTTCTGTAGATTTCGAAAAGCACTTTGGTAGAGATGAGCAGAAAATCACTATCCAGTTAGGAAAACCAGGTAGAAAACTGCAAGGTTATATTAATAGGTCAGCTAATACGAACAATGCACCTAGAATAATGGGAGGATCAATTCTAAAGGATTGGTTGCAATCTAATTTTCTGCTCGACAAACCGGTATACGTTGAAGTGTTGACACCAACATCAATAATTTTGAGTGAAAAATAATGGCATAATAAGTGACTATCAGACAATAATTCCCCTCATTACGATTGAGCTAAGTAGTCCAATCTATCTAACACATCACAATATCGCCCCAGCAGTTGAATATACGGCCTCTACTCTTTCACACTGTCCACACTCTCCGTCTCAATCTCAGGAGAATATTTAGCAGTGATGATACGCAGCAGTGTGAGCAGACTGATCACCCCCAGGCTCAATATCACCTCCATCGGCGTATAGTCTCGATACCAGAGGCTGATCAGCTCACCCACTAACACCACCAGCGTGGCATCCAGAATCAGGGTGACTTTGACTCGGCCCAACTCCAGATAGGATTGCAGGGTACGGATCAACTCCAATACCGCCAGCATGATCACCACCTCGGTAATCATATTCTCTGCGGCATGACTCCAGCTGTGGCCAATGGCTTGGTAGAGTTGGTAGAGCAGGCTGACAACACCGCCGATTAGCCAGATCCCAAGCACCAACATGATGCCGCCTACCAATATGCGCACCATCTGGGTGTAGAGGTCGGGGTTGAGAGGAGAGAACGAGGCTTTTTTACTTTCAGTTAGTCTATTCATGCGAGAGAGTTTAAAAGCGCTCTGTTTCGATATGGTTATCAATTGGTGACAGTTTGGTTACACCCAACATTTACGGTGAAGTGGACGGCAATTAATAGGTAGGAACGGCGCCTCGCCGCGATTGGGTTGGCAGCGAGGCGCCACTCCTATAATGAATCATCTGAATGACTGAGCTTTGTACCTTTAATAGAAGAGCGACCTCTGCACAGAAATAACCAGCTGTTACAAAGCTGTAACAGCGCAGCAATAAACAGGTAACAGAGACCACCGATAATGGCTCCAAGTTAAATCCACCACCTGGAGTTTCATTATGATAAACAAACGTACTTTACTGGCGGTCACCCTTGCCTTGGCGGCTACCTCTGTCACCGCTGCATCGCGTGACTACATCTCTATTGTTGGCTCTTCTACCGTCTACCCATTTGCAACGGTGGTTGCTGAGGCGTTTGGTAAGAGCACCAAATATAAGACCCCAAAGATCGAATCTACCGGTTCTGGTGGCGGCCTTAAACTCTTCTGCGCCGGTGTCGGTGTTGAACATCCTGATATCACCAACGCCTCTCGTCGTATCAAAAAGTCTGAAGTTGAGCGTTGTGCCAAGAATGGTGTAAAAGAGATCATCGAAGTTAAGGTCGGTTATGACGGCATTGCGATTGCTAACTCTAATGCTGCACCACTGTTTAAATTGAGCCGCAAAGACCTCTATCTGGCACTGGCCAAACAGGTTCCTGGCCCAGACGGCAAGCTGATCGATAACCCGTACAAAACCTGGAATGATGTCAATCCAACTCTGCCTAACAGCAAGATTGAGGTGCTTGGCCCACCGCCTACATCAGGCACACGTGATGCCTTCTCCGATCTGGTTTTGGGTGCCGGTGCCAAAAAATTCTCTGACCTGAAAGCACTACGCAAAGCGAAAGGTGAAGAGAAGGTTAAAGCACTGATGATAAAACTTGGCATTCCAGCAAGCGCCTATAACAAAAAAGGTAAGAAGGTCTTTAAGGCAGTGGCCTACGCTGTTCGTGAAGATGGTGCCTACATCGAAGCAGGTGAGAATGACAACCTGATCGTACAGAAGCTGGTGGCCAACCCTAATGCACTGGGTGTATTTGGCTTCTCTTTCTTGGAACAGAATGGTGACAAGGTGCAGGGCTCCATCATTGATGGTGTCGCCCCAGCTTTCGAGTCCATTGCTGATGGCAGCTACCCGGTTTCACGTCCACTCTTCTTCTATGTGAAGAGAGCGCACGTTGGCAAGATTCCTGGAATCAAGGGTTATCTGGCTGAGTTCACCAGCAACAAAGCGTGGGGTGATGAGGGCTACCTGACAGACAAGGGTTTGATCCCTATGCCTAAGCAGGAGCGTTCACAGTTCGCTAGCGATGTGAAAGGCCTGAAACCATTCACCTTGTAAATATCTGACTGGGAACGGAGTGGCTAAGCTACTCCGCTCCCCAGCCGGTCAACTTTTGGGGCGCTCAACAGCGCCGCTCATCTGCATGTCAGTAGCTCACTATGCAATCAACCACTCTTATCTTGATCCTATTGGCAGTGATGGCAGTCGCTTTTCAGCTAGGCCGACGGCGCGCATTTAACCTGCCCGGCCTGAGCTCAATACGAGAGCTTCACTCGCTACCGATCTACCATGGCTTCTATGCGGCCATCTGGTGCGGCATTCCAGCACTGCTGGCATTGGCGCTCTGGAGCAGTTTCCAGACCCCCATCATTTCCCAGCTGCTCATGAACAATCTGCCAGCCACATTGACGGCTGGGCTATCAGAAGCAGAGCTTGGCTTGCTACTGAATGACATCCGCAATCTGGCTGCTGGCAACATCACCTCGGGAGACATTAGCGATGAGCTGGTCACCGCAGCAGATCACTACAATCACCTACAGCAGGTCGGCTTCAGCAGCCAAACGGGGGTGGTGTTCATATTAACGCTGCTCGGTGCCACGCTCGGTTGGCGTTTTATCTCACCTGAACTGCGCGCGCGCAATAAGGTGGAACGCCTACTGCGATGGTTACTGCTGATCAGCTCAACCATCGCCATTCTTTGCACCGCTGGCATCATATTTTCAGTGCTGTTTGAGTCGGTTCGTTTCTTTGAGATGATCCCGCTAACGGACTTCATATTTGGTTTGCAGTGGAGCCCACAGATAGCGATTCGTGCCGATCAGGTCGGTTCATCGGGTGCCTTTGGTGCCATTCCACTTTTCACCGGCACCCTGCTCATCTCACTCATTGCGATGCTTGTTGCAGTGCCTATCGGCCTCATGGCGGCGATCTATCTCTCTGAATACGCCAGCCCGCAGTTGCGTACCTACGCCAAACCACTGCTGGAGATACTGGCCGGTATCCCAACGGTGGTCTACGGTTTTTTCGCCGCCTTGACGGTGGCACCGATGATCCGCAATAGCGCCGCCCAATTTGGTGTGGATGCCTCATCAGAGAGCGCCCTAGCGGCCGGTTTGGTGATGGGGGTGATGTTGATCCCCTTCATCTCATCACTCTCTGACGATGTGATCAACGCCGTGCCTCAAGCGATGCGTGACGCCTCATACGGCCTAGGTGCCACCCGTTCTGAGACCATCCTCCAGGTGGTGATTCCCGCCGCGTTGCCGGGCATTGTTGGCAGCATTCTTCTCGCTGCATCACGTGCCATCGGCGAGACCATGATTGTGGTGATGGCCGCCGGGCTATCCGCCAATCTGACGGCCAATCCACTCGATAGCGTCACCACCGTGACGGTACAGATTGTCACCCTGCTGGTCGGCGATCAGGAGTTTGATAGCCCCAAAACATTGGCCGCATTTGCCTTGGGCCTACTGCTCTTCCTGATAACCCTGGTACTGAATGTGGTCGCACTGCGTGTAGTACGTAAATACCGTGAGGCGTATGAATAAGATGTCCAACTCAACTCAAACAACCATAGAGAAGGTTAACGCGACGCTGGAGCGGCGTTATGCCAAAGAGCGCCGCTTCCGCAAAATGGGCATAGCGGCCATTGCTATCGGCCTGCTCTTTGTGGTGCTGCTCTTCGTCAGCATTATCAGCAAAGGGCATAGCGCCTTCTGGCAGACCCACATCAAGCTCGATATCGAGTTTAGTGCTGAACTGCTGGATATCGGTGACAGACGCGATATTGAGACACTCTCTACCGCCAACTATGCGGCGCTCACCAAGGCCTCACTGAAAGCGATTTTTCCTGAGGTAGACCAGCGCAAAGGGCGCCGGATGCTCTATAAGATGATCAGCATCGGCGCACCGTATCTGCTGCGTGAGATGGTGATCAATGATCCTACGCTGATTGGCAGCCACCAGACGGTATGGTTACCGGCAGATGATGATATTGATATGCTGGTAAAAGAGCAGACTGACCGTAATCTGCCTGAGAGTAGCCGCCGCCTGAATGACAAAGTGATCGGCTGGGTCGACCAATTAATGGCCCGTGGAGCCGTTGAAAAACTGTTCAACACCACCTTCTTCACCGCCGGTGATTCACGCGAACCGGAGCTGGCAGGCATTGGTGGGGCGATCACCGGCTCACTCTATACCCTGCTGGTGGCCCTGCTGCTCGCCTTCCCCATCGGCGTCGCCACAGCGATCTATCTGGAGGAGTTTGCCCCGACCAATCGCTGGACAGATATGATTGAGGTCAACATAAATAACCTCGCCGCCGTCCCCTCAATTGTCTTCGGCCTGCTGGGTTTAGCCCTGTTTATCAATCTGGCTGGACTGCCTCGTTCTGCCCCACTGGTGGGCGGTTTAGTGCTGACATTGATGACGCTGCCCACCATCATCATCGCCAGTCGGGCAGCATTGAAGTCCGTCCCCCCATCGATCCGTGAAGCAGCAATGGGCATCGGTGCATCGAAGATGCAGACCATCTTCCACCACGTCCTGCCACTGGCGATGCCGGGCATGCTGACCGGCACCATCATCGGCATGGCACAGGCGTTGGGGGAGACCGCACCCCTGCTGATGATCGGCATGGTCGCCTTTGTGGTGGATATCCCAGGGGGGCCACTCGACCCATCAACGGTTCTGCCGGTGCAGATTTTCCTCTGGGCCGATAGTCCAGAACGCGCCTTTTTAGAGCGCACATCAGCCGCCATTATGGTGCTGCTCGCCTTCCTGATTTTTATGAATCTAATCGCCGTACTACTGCGCAAAAGGTTTGAGCAGCAGCGGTAAACAAGGTGTCCAGCATTACAAAAGAATGTAGGTGCACATTTATGTGCATTCAGTCCGCTTGAAAGCGGACCCACAAACAGTGTGTTGCCGTGATATTTGAATCGAATATATAGAGAAGTTAAGAGAGTTTGATTATGTTAGCTATGAATAACCTCATTGAGGAGAGACAACAGCCAGTAAGTACCGAGTTTACCGGTACGGTGGGTGATATAAGCATCAGCAACCCACGTATGACCACCCGCAATGTTGATGTCCACTATGGTGACAAACACGCCATCATGGATGTCAGTCTCGATATCGGTCGGCATGAAGTATTATCACTGATCGGCCCATCCGGCTGCGGCAAATCCACCTTTCTGCGCTGCCTAAACCGCATGAACGACACCATCGATATCTGCCGTGTCACTGGCCAGATCAAGCTAGATGACCAGGATATCTACGATAAAAACCTTGATGTCGTGCCGCTACGGGCACAGGTGGGCATGGTGTTTCAGAAACCCAACCCCTTCCCAAAATCAATCTACGACAACATCGCCTATGGGCCACGTATCCACGGTTTGGCCGAGGATCAAACCGAACTGGATGGCATCGTCGAGGGTTCACTCCACCGAGCCGGTCTATGGGATGAGGTGAAGGACCGACTGCACCAACCGGGCACCGGGCTATCCGGCGGCCAACAGCAGCGTCTCTGCATCGCCCGCACGATTGCCGTCTCACCCGAAGTGATTCTGATGGATGAGCCATGCTCAGCACTCGACCCCATCGCCACCGCCAAAATTGAAGCGTTGATCGACGAACTGCGGCAGAACTTCACCATCGTTATCGTCACCCACTCCATGCAGCAGGCGGCACGTGTCTCACAACGCACCGCCTACTTTCATCTTGGACGGCTGATTGAGGTGGGCCAGACCGAAGATATTTTCACCAACCCACAACACAAACTGACCGAAGATTACATCACCGGCCGGTTTGGCTAAGCAGGAACAGATTATGAATGAGATGACCGAGGGCCACATCGTTAGTGGTTACAACAACGAGCTAACTGACCTGCACCAGACCGTATTGCAGATGCGTGATCTTGTCCGAGAACAGATCAAGAGCGCACTAAAGAGCCTACAGGATGAGGATGTCGCCGGCGCTCGTGCGGTGATTAGGCACGATCAGAAGATAAATGACCTCGATATCCGGGCTGATGATGCAATCATCCACTTGATCGCCAAACGCCAACCCGTCGCCAAAGATCTCCGCGAGGTGCTGGCCGTCGGAAAAATAGTCTCCGACCTAGAGCGCATGGGTGATCAGGCACGTTGGATCGCCCGCCTAACCATCCGTTTCTATGAGGGAGAGAGTCTGCCACCACACCAGCAGTTGCTGACAGATATCAGCAAGATGGCCGCTTATGTCGACATCATGGTAGACGAAGCCATCACCGCCTTCGACCAACTCGATCTACAACGCGCATTAGAAGTGATGCACAAAGACCAAGCGCTAGAGAGCGAATTCAAATCAGCACTACGCCGCCTCTCCACCTATCTGCTAGAGGACGCACGCAATGTCGGCCACATCGCCGATGTCGTGCTGGCCCTACGCGCATTAGAGCGCATTGGTGGACATGCCAAGAATATCGCCGGCCACGTCGTCTTCCTGATCCGAGGCAAAGATATGCGGCACGCCACACTAGAGGCGATCACTGAAGAGTTAGAGAGACGCTGAATAAATCATGACTTATTCAGCATTGCCCAAGGATTATTATCTATAATACCGTCACCGCTGGCTAAGCAGCGGAACATAAAACAGAGGACGTGATATGTCAAAAGACCCCAATGCAATTGTAAATGCCATCTTCAAAGGATTACGAGATGCCATCCCAGCCAACGTAGACTATTCCAAGGGTTTACCAAATCTTGATTTCTCAGAACCCGAACGAGACTTTCTATTCTATGGACTGAAGCATGGACCAGATGATCACTATTGGCTTGATAAAGCCGCGTTTCTAATTCTACAGAAAACGCCACACATGGTTCCAGAGGATGAGCCGATCGAAGAGGGGTTTTACGAAGAATTGATATCCCCTAAAAAGTTTCCAGAAGCCTACCAAAAATGCACCAGTCCACTTGATTGCTTTTTGAAAAATGCCCCTGCACTGTGCAAGCATATTAGTGACAATGTGGCTGAACTAGATCTTGATTATCTCTCAAGCTACGCAGTCAAAGAGGGCTTTCAACCCTATGGAGGAAAGGCCACTTTAAATATAACAAATGGTGTATACGAGCTGGAGAAAGTTGAAAATGCAAATGCCGCAGGGCCTGAAGAGGCGCTGCATATATTTTTCTCCTCCTTCGCCATTCATGTTGTCTTCGAACGCCACGCAGTGATGACCCATCTCTCCGTCGCACAACGGCTCTTAATTAAATTCACCTATCCTAACGACGAGACTAAGGTTAACAACAACCCAAGGCTTAAGAGCTTGCTTCAAGTCCTCACAACAAGAGTGAATGAGGTATCCATCAATGAACATTTACTCATTGGAAAAAACAGCTTAGTTGCCAGAGCAAGTTCATTCACCAACTATGCATTAATCGGCGCTGGCCAAGCCCTTTATGAGATGTACGCCCAAATGTCACCCACCGATTTGGTGACGTTACTTGGAGATGGCTCAAAACAGTGGGAAGAGGCGGTAAACACAGGTTGGCAGGCGGCCCAGAAATTGATCCAAGATCTGGAGCTACCCGTCGATGCAAGTGATGCTGAGTTACTCGCACTTGACGTGTGGGTATCAAGTTTCTATCACCAATTCATAGGTAACCTACAACTCGACAACCTTATAAAAGGCAACCTCCCCTTCCCTTGTACAGGCAAGCCGCACGAGCAGACCAAAGACTACGCCATTAAATCCACCACCATCGCGGTGACAACAATGACCCGAACCTACTCCGTACTTCAAGTGCCAGCCCTTATCGACCAGAAAGATCAAAAGAGCATAGCCGCCTGGAAAGAGTACGGGGAAGTTCTCGCTAGCCTCGATACCGGTATCGATCAATTTATAGGATCGGGAGCTTACGCCGCTGTGAACTTCTAATAGCAGACAATAACAAACTATTGGAGCAAGAAAAAAATCCAATCAATGGGGTCAGATCAATTACTCCGACCCGAATGGCCCCATTGATTTCAGGGCTGCATGTTTGAGTTAGCCGAACTCTTTGGCACCACCTTACAATGGGAATCTATTTAGTTGTCGTTTTAATGCTCAAACATCTCCTGTAAGCAGGAACACAATCCCACCTGTGTTTTAGCACTAATTGTTCCCAGCTTTTTTACTAACCTGGATTTATCTACGGCTCTAACTTGATCAAGCAAAATCAGTCCGCTTTTTCCTTTAAACCTGCACTTAATACGACAAGGAAACTGAAAACCCTTTGTTGTCATTGGAGCCATGAGCACCGTAGAGAGTGCTGACATCTCATTTGGGGATATCACAATACAAGGCCTTGTCTTATTGATTTCTCGCCCCTTCGTAGGGTTGAGATCAACAAGCCATACATCAAATCGTTTTACCATCACCATTCAAGCTCATCATCCGAAGCTAAGGGAGTATCAAGCCACTCACTGTCGACAGCTTCTTGGCCTTGAGCCGCTATAACGCCCTCTATTGCCTCTTTCCACCCATCCCTAGCTTCTTTTTCGGGCATAATGAGCAGCCCCTCACTAACCAACTGTAACTTGAGTTCCTTTCCTTCCAGGCGCGCCTGCTCAACCAAAGGCTTAGGAATTCTAATTCCTTGTGAATTCCCGATTTTAACTAAATGAGCCATTCTTTCATCCTCTCCAATTCAGGAACAAATGTAACTATAATGTAATTACGTCCACTCTTCCATAAACTTGAGGTGTTACGACAATTTAGGGCCGTAGAATTGGGAAGACCAAGCCACACTGCACCATGCCAGATTATCGACGCACCTATCAGGCTGGCGGGTCATGGAGACGGGTCAGTATCCACTTGACTGGGCGGGTTCTAATTTTGTGCACGAACTTAGGTATGAAAATTGACATCAAGTGAGCCTTTGATCTCATGATACAAAACGGGACATCCCAGTCACCCTTTTGCAATCGATCTTCGACAGCTTTTATGCCCTGGACGTCCTCCTGGTCACTGGCTCTACGCTACAACTTCGCTCTGCTTGTTGCTGCTCCGTGCCAGCTCCCAACCTGACTAGACGCTGTGTTCGGATGCCTACTTCATATCCCCTCTGGCGCTCGCGCACGACGGGGATATGGTGCGGCCTCACAGCTACCAGGGACTAACCGCCCTCACTTTGCTCTCCAATGAATGTTGAACTAAACCGCTTCGCGGTACCCCTGCCACATTCAAGCTAATCCCACTAATATTGCACACACTTCTATTTAGAGACCACCGTGGTCTTTAACCTAGGAGAAGTGTGATGACCCCCTTACGACA
>JAKITT010000066.1 GCA_021647945.1 Candidatus Polarisedimenticolaceae bacterium | reverse complement strand
GTAAGCTAGATGCCACTGAGGTTATCAATCTCAATGGGGTGTTGGATGGCAGTGAAGATACTAATGAGAATGGTGTTTTGGATGTGCTTGAAGATACCAACCTCAATGGCCGATTAGATCCAGGTGAGGATTTGAATTTCAATGGTGTGTTAGACGCCACGGAGGATCTGGACGGTGATGGTTTCTTGACCAGCGAAGATATTAATCGCAACGGTATTTTGGATGCGGGTGAAGATACTAACGGTGATGGCGTATTAACCACGGAAGACCTTAACGGTAACGGGGTGCTGGATGTCAGCGAAGACCGCAACCTCAACGGTCTGCTAGATCTGGGTGAGGATCTGAATGGTAACGGCATTATTGATGTTAGTGAGGACCGTAACCGGAATGGCTTTCTGGATGTGCTGGAAGATGCCAACAGAAATGGCACGCTGGATCCGGGTGAAGACCTCAATGGCAATAATATTTTAGATCTCAGCGAAGATATCAATGGCAATGGTGTGCTGGATGTCGATGAGGATATTGATGGCGATGGGGTGTTTGATACCTATGAAGACAGCAATCAGAATGGGCTTCTGGATGCAGGTGAAGATCTGAACGGTAACGGCATACTTGATCTGCCGGTTGATGTGGATGTTAATGTTAATGGCCGCCTTGATCCGGGTAATATCGCGACCATTTCAGTGGATGACACCATCGGTGCCTTCTCAATCAACACCACTACGGATGAGAACGGTGTCGCGATCTTTGCGGTTATCTATCCTGAAAACTATGCAAACTGGTTAGAGGTGTCACTCACCGCATCGGCCATTGTTGATGGCACGGAAGATTCAGCTCGGGTACGCTTCCGCTTACCGGCGATGGCCAGTGACCTTAATCAGGAGGATGTGCCTCCGGCAGGTTATATCAGTCCATTTGGTCGCGGTTATGATGCGGGTACTCGCTTGATTCAGGGCTGTACGGTGGATGAAATTTAACCCCTCTATTGTGCGGTGTGTTTAGCCAGGTAGGGTGGGCACGTTGTTTGTGCCCACGCGAAATCTCAATGCTGGATTAGATAACTCCCAAGCAATGGAGCTAAAAAGTCATATTATCGGCGTGCAAATAGCCACAGCTACAACAGCCTCAAAAACCGACTGGATCAAGCCACCATCCAGGGTGTAACCATCCCCTTCAGCTACGACAACGAAGGGCAACTGCAAAGCAAAGGCGGCACCGGATACAGCTTCGACAGCGCCCACCGCCTGACCGGCTATGGCAGCAACAGCTATCAATATGACGGCGTAGGCAACCGGCTCATCGCCACAAGAAGCGGAACCGTCACCAAATACATCTACGATGCGGGTGGTATCTCATTGCCGAGGCCGATGCAACCAACGCCATCCAGCGCTACTACATCCACGGCCTGGGGCTGATGGCGATGGTGGATGCGCAGACGAACCAGCTCTACGTCTACCACTTTGATGGTACCGGCCATACCCCCCTCTGTCAGCATAGTTGCCCATCCGTTAGAATAAACTTCAATAATCATCGAGAGTGGGTATAACGAGCAAGAAATGGCCAGCCATAAGCGTTGAAAGAGGGAGTTAACGGTTCTTAGGGATCGGGTAAAATGCTACCTGGAGATTTTGGCAGAGTCAGGCGCTTGTATTATGCGCGCTTGAATAGGGGGAGTAGAGGGGCAATTGCTAAACCTGCAATAGCTCCAAACAGGTGCGCATTCAATATTACTTTTCCGCCGATAAGTTGTTCTAGCTCAGGTGAAGCTCCTTGCCACTGTTCCCAGCCAATTTTGAGCAGTATAAGCAGTAAGAGCAGCCACCCTATAGCCCGTTTATGAATAATCAGTTTACAGGCGACTAATACCAGAAAGCTGTGTAATACGCCTGAAAGGCCGACGTACCAGTCGATGTTAGAAAACATGAGTAGTGCACTACTGATAAGTAGTGAAGAGATAGCGAATGTAACAAACCACTCTAGCGTTGTTATCAGGTTTTCTGCCAACCATACCGTCACCCACAACCCAGTCAAGTTCATCAACAAGTGTGGCCAGTCGAGGTGAAGCAGGTGTCCACTGATTGCTCGCCAAACCTCGCCTGACAGAAAACTTTGTCGATGGAGAATAAGCAGATTTTCGACGTTATGAGGTAATATGGCCATTATCAGTACAATGCCACTGAGTAAGAGGGGAAAAAGGTGGTTTTGTAGTGTTTTTGTCATGGGCAGTGGCCGATGTTGCTGGCTTAGTAAGAATGCGTTTTGTGGGCAGAATTCTCAAAAAACCATCGATTTTCTTTTAAACGCGATAATCATCAGCTAAAGCGGGTAGGTTGAGATTGTACTCACGTTCCGCCTCGGCTTATTGGCCATGGCCCAGTTAATGGGCTCTCTAAATCTCATCGAACGCATTGATTATCACGTTCTGTCCTCCAAAAGGAGTTGGGGTATAAGCCTTCTAAGCTCACCAAAGTGTATCATTTTGATGCAGCATGAGGGCAGCTTTCATCTGGACGATACTCACCACTCCTCAGGAGTATAAAGTGCTTTGCTGCGCATCGTATTTTATTTCGAGGCACTCTCCCAAGCAACTACCCTTGGTGATGGGTATGGGTATACTTCTTGGGTGCCGTATTGCGCGGATAGTTGTTAACTCGACAACTATTATATTTAGCCTCGTACTTTGTTGTTCCTCTCAGGCTAAGTTGCTATAGATGTTGCAGGAGTAGCCTATCTGCCTACGATTGACCGGCAGGCTGTAGGTCTGTTTGCCTTATATCGCTTTTATATTGGGGTCTTGTGGGGTTATTCGCAGCTTTAATTTTTTGTGAACCCATAATATAATACCGAAAATTTTTGGGGGGAGGTCTTTGCGCAAATTAAGTGCGCTTTGTCCTAGAAGGCTGTCGGACTTAGGGTGGATCTACTGTGGAAAAGCTATTCCGACCCCTTTCTCCGATCCTTTTCGTTGAATATGCCCAATATTCGCCTTAAACGATCAAAGAATGGACTCAAAATGGCTTTCCTTTGCCACGATCACCTCAGTCCGACAGCCTCCTAGCCCAGGTGATTCATAAATTGTGTACAATCCACTTAATTGATCCCACAGGAAATATTTTCTCCACCGCCTGTAATCATCGATATGAGCTTTTTGCAAATTTATGAAATATCCGGGCTGAGTGGTAAAGGTATGGTTGTGTGGGCGTTTTTCGAAATAATATTGGGAGAGAGTAATGGTTAGCCTAGAGACCCCTGTTTGTGAGTTTGGTAAGTTGGCAGTCGATTTTTCACTGCCGGGTGTGGACGGTAAAAGCTGGAGCCTGGCGGAGTGTGCGGGGCCAAAGGGTCTGTTGGTGATGTTTATTTGTAACCACTGCCCCTATGTGAAATCGATTCGTGAACGTATTGTGCGTGATACCAATGAGCTGAAGGCGATGGGGTTGAACTCGGTCGCCATTATGTCGAACGACCCTGCTCTGAATGAGGAGGACTCTTTTGAAAATATGAAAAAGATCTCTGATGAATTCGGTTTCAGCTTTCCCTATCTGTTTGATGAGACGCAGGCGGTTGCTAGGGTATATGGCGCTGTTTGTACTCCGGATTTTTTCGGTTATAACGGCAAGCTGGAGCTGCAATACCGGGGTAGGCTGGATGCCAGTCGCAAGGAGACGGCAGAGGGTGATGTACGCCGAGACCTATTTTTGGGAATGAAAGAAGTGGCAGAAACAGGCCGTGGCCCCGCAGAGCAAGTACCTAGCATGGGTTGCTCAATTAAGTGGAAAAGTGAGTAAAAAGCGCCCAATTTAGATAAGCATTCATGTTTTATGGTAATGTTAACTGACTGATTTATTTGCCTTTCATGGTTTTTCAGGGGCTTTGGGTCTTGCTCAAAGCCCGCTTTTGTTGGAGAATCATCTCTCGAAATTTGCTTGGGGCAGCCATTGCGGCAGAACAGTACGCCCAGGTTAATCATTCATGTCGAGTGTCGATGGACGGTGGTTCTCCACTTAGTCAGTCATTATTTATGGGTTGAATGTGGTCATCGAGTACCGGTGACCACAGTCTGGCCAGATGTAGATATTTTTCACTAAAACTTTTTAGGGAGGCTTTAATGCCATCACGTAGAGAATTAGCCAATGCAATCCGTGCGTTAAGTATGGACGCTGTTCAGAAAGCAAATTCGGGTCACCCGGGTGCACCGATGGGTATGGCCGATATCGCTGAAGTATTGTGGAATAGCCACATGAAATTCAACCCGACGAATGCAAAGTGGGCAGATCGGGATCGTTTCGTGCTTTCAAACGGCCACGGCTCCATGCTGATCTACTCTCTACTACACTTGGCAGGCTTTGAGCTCAGCATGGAAGATATTAAAAGCTTCCGTCAGCTGCATGCGAAAACAGCGGGGCATCCTGAGTATGGCTATGCAGATGGCATTGAAACCACCACAGGCCCGTTAGGTCAAGGCATCACCAATGCCGTGGGTATGGCCATCGCAGAGCGCACCTTGGCAGCACAATTTAACAAGCCAGGTCATGAGATTGTCGATCACCACACCTATGCCTTTATGGGCGATGGCTGTTTGATGGAGGGTCTCTCCCACGAGTCATGTGCCATGGCCGGTACTTTAGGGCTTGGTAAGTTGATCGCATTTTGGGATGACAACGACATCTCTATTGATGGTCACATTGGTGACTGGATGGAGAAGGGCGTTCCTGGTCGTTTTAAGTCGTATGACTGGCACGTTATTCCAGATGTTGACGGACATGATCCAGAAGCAATTAATGCCGCGATTGCTGAGGCAAAATCAGTTACAGATAAGCCCACCTTGATCTGTACCCGCACGGTTATTGGTTTTGGCTCACCTAATATGAGCGGCACTCACGACTGTCACGGTGCGGCACTGGGCCACGATGAAATTGCCCTGGTTCGTAAAGAGCTGGGCTGGACGGCTGAGCCTTTTGAAATTCCATCAGAAATCTACGCAGGCTGGGATCACAAAGAGCAGGGTGCAACGGATGAGGCCGCATGGGATAAGAAGTTTGCCGCGTATAAAGCCGCATTCCCTGCTGAAGCCGCAGAATTTATTCGCCGTATGTCAGGAGAGCTTCCTGCCAATTTTGCGGTTGAGATGGATCAGTTTATTGCTAAGACACAAGATGAAATGCCGAGCATCGCTTCACGCAAGGCATCACAAAATGCAATTGAAGCGATGGGCCCACTGTTACCCGAAATGTTTGGTGGCTCTGCCGATTTAACCGGTTCAAATTTGACCAACTGGTCGGGTACCGTGAAGGTGACACCTGAAAATGCAGATGGTAACTACATCTCTTGGGGTGTTCGTGAATTTGGCATGGCGCACATGATGAACGGCATGGTTCTCCATGGCGGCTTCAAGGTTTATGGTGCAACCTTCTTCATGTTTATGGAGTTTATGCGTAATGCACTGCGCATGTCAGCGTTGATGAAGATTGGTACTATCTACGTCTACACCCATGACTCGATTGGCCTGGGTGAAGATGGTCCGACTCATCAGCCGGTTGAGCAGCTGGCGACTATGCGTGTCATCCCCGGCTTCCAAACATGGCGTGGTTGTGATGCGGTCGAATCTGCCGTCTCTTGGAAAGTGGCGATGATGCGTGGTGATGCACCTACCGCATTGGTCTTTTCTCGCCAAACGCTGACACCCATGCCTCGTACTGCCGAGCAGGTGGCGAATATTGAAAAGGGTGGCTATGTGCTGAAAGATTGCGCGGGCACGCCGGATATTATCTTCATCTCTACGGGTTCAGAAGTTGGCTTGGCTGTTGAGGCTGCAGAGGCCATGGATGCCAATGTTCGTGTTGTTTCGATGCCTTCAACCTGTGCCTATGACGCACAAGATCAAGCCTATAAAGACTCGGTATTGATCCCAGGCGTTAAACGCGTTGCGATTGAAGCGGGTGTTGACCAATCTTGGTACAAATATGTTGGCCTCGACGGTGGTGTTGTTTGCATGACAACCTTTGGTGAGTCGGCCCCTGCGGGTGAGCTGTTCAAACAATTTGGTTTCACCGTAGAAAATGTTGTTGCAACTGCAAACAAGGTTTTAGGTAAATAATTTATTGTAATAATCAGGCCTGGCTCACGCCAGGCACGGTAAATTTCAGGAGTTAGGCAATGACTATTAAAATTGGTATTAATGGTTTTGGGCGTATCGGGCGTATGGCTTTCCGTGCGGTTGCTCAAGAGTTCTCTGATATGGAAATTGTAGGTATTAATGACCTGCTGGATGCTGAATATTTGGCATATATGCTGAAATTTGATTCAGTACACGGTCGGTTTGATGGTGACGTTTCGGTTGAAGGTGGTGATTTAATCGTCAATGGTAAGCGGATTCGCCTGACGGCTGAGCGCAACCCTGCTGATCTGAAATGGAATGAAATTGGTGCTGATATTATTCTGGAGTGTACCGGCTTCTTCCTGACCGAGGAGAGCTGTCAGGCGCACATTGATGCAGGTGCCAAGAAGGTTGTTCAATCAGCGCCTTCTAAAGACGCTACCCCTATGTTTGTCTACGGTGTAAACCACGAGAAATATGCCGGCGAGGCGATCAGCTCAGCGGCTTCATGTACCACTAACTGTCTGGCGCCACTGGCAAAAGTTATTAATGATAACTTTGGCATCAAGCGCGGCCTGATGACCACTGTGCACGCGGCAACCGCGACTCAAAAGACCGTTGATGGTCCTTCAATGAAAGATTGGCGCGGTGGTCGTGGTATTCTGGAAAACATTATTCCTTCATCGACCGGTGCGGCTAAAGCAGTGGGCGTTGTTCTGCCAGAGCTGAATGGCAAGCTGACAGGCATGGCTTTCCGTGTGCCGACTTCTGATGTTTCAGTTGTTGATCTGACAGTAGAGCTGGACAAGAGCGCCTCCTACGATGAGATTTGTGCCGTCGTTAAAGCCGCTTCCGAAGCGCCGGGCATTGGTGAGACACTGGCATACACCGATGAAAAGGTAGTCTCTACTGACTTCCGTGGCGTAGGCTTCTCATCCATCTTTGATTCAGGCGCGGGTATTGCGCTGGATGGTACGTTTGTTAAGCTGGTTGCCTGGTATGACAACGAGTATGGCTACACCTGTAACATGATGCGCTTTGTGCGTCACGTTGCGGCTAACTAAGGTTCCTTAGTTGTTAGGCGGGGCATGGGCTAGTTCCATGCTCTGCTGCCATATCAATCAAGAGAAATTTGTTGAGGTGATAAACATCAGCAAATTTCTTTTAAATAAAATAATCGCAGAGGGATGCCCATGTCCGTAATTAAAATGACTGATCTTGACTTATCTGGTAAGCGCGTATTGATTCGCCAAGATCTGAATGTGCCTGTTAAAGATGGCAAGGTAACATCCGATGCACGTATTCGCGCCTCTCTACCTACCGTTCAGAAAGCCCTAGAAGCAGGTGCAGCGGTTATGTTGATGTCTCACCTGGGCCGACCAACAGAGGGTGAGTACAGTGAAGAGTTCTCACTGGTACCCGTCGCAGCGCACATGGCAGGTTTACTTGGTAAAGAGGTTAAGGTGGTCAAAGATTACCTCTCAGGTGCTGAGGTGGCTGCCGGAGAAGTCGCAATTTTGGAAAATGTTCGCTTCAACAGTGGCGAGAAAAAGAATGAAGACGCACTGGCCAAGCAGTATGCAGCACTCTGTGATGTGTTTGTAATGGATGCTTTTGGTACTGCACACCGCGCTCAAGCCTCTACTCACGGTGTTGCCAAATTCGCACCGGTTGCCTGTGCGGGGCCGCTGCTGGCAGGTGAGCTGGAGGCGCTGGGCAAGGCACTGGATAAACCGGCACGTCCTATGGTTGCCATCGTTGGCGGCTCTAAGGTTTCGACTAAATTAACCGTTCTTGAGTCCCTCTCAAAGGTGGTTGACCAGCTGATTGTTGGCGGTGGTATCGCGAATACTTTTATTGCGGCAGCAGGCCACAATGTTGGAAAATCTCTGTATGAAGCTGACCTGATTGGCACCTGTGAAAAATTGACAGCAGATGCTAAGTCACGCGGTGGCGATATTCCTGTTCCTAGCGACGTGGTTTGTGCCAAGAAGTTTGCTGAAGATGCAGAGGCAACACTGAAACCGGCTACTGAGGTTCTCGATGATGATATGATTTTTGATATTGGCCCAGAGAGCGCGGCGGCTTTAGCTGAGGTGATCAAGTCAGCGGGCACCATCGTCTGGAATGGTCCGGTAGGCGTGTTTGAATTTGATCAGTTCGGCGAGGGTACTAAAGCGATTGCCATGGCGATTGCAGAATCACCCGCATTTTCAATTGCTGGAGGTGGCGATACACTGGCGGCTGTTGATAAGTATGGTATCGCCGATAAAGTATCCTATATCTCTACCGGTGGTGGCGCGTTTTTGGAGTTTCTTGAAGGCAAAAAACTGCCTGCAGTGGCTATTCTGGAAGAGCGTGCAAACGGCTAATAAAAATATCCCCTCTTGCCTGTTTGAATGGGGCAAGGGGCTTGAATGTTATAATTGATAGACTCTTGGAGCTCTACCCTTGTTAAGAAGAACAAAGATCGTTGCGACACTTGGCCCGGCCACTGATGACCCAAAGATGATTGATAAAATCATTGAAGCAGGTGTCGATGTGGTGCGCCTTAACTTTTCACATGGTACCGCCGCCGAACATCAGGAGCGTGCAGAGCGTGTGCGAAATCGAGCGCGTGCCCATGGCCGCCAAGTGGGCGTGCTTGCAGATTTGCAAGGCCCCAAAATTCGTATTGAGCGCTTCCGTGATGGAAAAATATTTCTGAATGAAGGGGATACTTTCATTTTAGACGGTGCCTTAGGTAGTGACGATGGTGATCAGGAGCGCGTCGGTATTGCCTACAAGGACTTGGTTAATGATGTTAAGCGCGGTGATACTCTACTGCTTGATGATGGTCGCTTAGTTTTCTGGGTTGATGAAGTAGAAGGGAGTGCCGTTAAGTGCCAGGTGAAGATGGGGGGCTACCTCTCTGACCGTAAAGGTATCAACTTGCAGGGTGGTGGTCTCTCAGCATCTGCCTTGACTGAAAAAGATATGGAAGATATTAAGACCGCCGCACTGATCAAAGCTGATTACCTGGCAGTCTCATTTCCTCGTTGTGCCGAAGATATGATTAACGCGCGTAAATTATTTTACGAAGCAGGCGGACACGGCGCACTGGTTGCTAAAATCGAGCGTGCTGAGGCGATTCTTCCTGGTGTAATTGAAGGTATTATTGAAGCCTCTGATGTGATCATGGTTGCGCGGGGTGATTTGGGTGTTGAAATCGGTGATGCGGCACTGCCACCGGTACAGAAAGCGTTAATCAAAAAATCACGAGCCATGAACAAGGTTGTGATTACCGCAACCCAGATGATGGAGTCAATGATTGAAAATCACATTCCAACACGTGCCGAAGTCTTTGATGTTGCCAATGCGGTTTTTGATGGAACGGATGCGGTCATGCTCTCTGCCGAGACGGCTGCTGGGAAGTTTCCACATCTGGCGATTGCGGCGATGGATCGCATCTGTCGCGAGGCGGAGAAGCAGACCGCAGTTAAAGAGTCTGACCACCGTATCAATACCAAGTTTGAGCGTATTGATGAGGCGATTGCGCTTTCAACAATGTATGCGGCCAACCACTTGGGTGTTAAAGCGATTGCGGCGCTGACTGAGTCGGGTTCTACGCCACTCTGGATGTCGCGTATTAGCTCGGGGATACCCATCTACGCCATGACATCCAAAGTGGAGACACGTCGTAAAGTGACCCTCTACCGTGGTGTCTATCCGGTCAGTTTTGAGACTGACAAACGAGACCATGCGGCTGTTAACTTGGATGCTGTCGAGGAGTTGCGCCGCCGTGGAGCGGTTCGCAACGGTGATCTTGTGATATTAACAAAGGGCGACATGATGGGTGTTTTGGGTGGAACCAATGCCATGAAAATTGTCAAAGTTGGCGAGATGGTTGACCCCGAATAAATAGACTGAGGTGTGAGTGCTTACTTGCGCCCATGAGCAATAAATAATTAATTAATTGAGGAGATAATAATGGCTCTTGTTACAATGCGCCAGCTGCTGGATCATGCGGCTGAGAATGATTATGGCCTGCCCGCGTTCAACGTAAACAATATGGAGCAGGTGCAAGCCATCATGCAGGCTGCGGATGCGGTTAATGCGCCAGTCATTATGCAGGGCTCGGCAGGTGCACGCTCCTATGCGGGCGAACCCTTCCTACGTCACCTGATTACGGCAGCCGTCGAAATGTATCCACATATTCCCGTTTGTATGCACCAGGATCACGGTGCATCACCTGATATCTGCTTCCGCTCTATCCAGTCAGGCTTTACCTCGGTTATGATGGATGGCTCGCTGGAAGCTGACGGCAAGACCCCCTCGTCTTTTGAGTACAATGTTGCAGTAACCAAAAAAGTGGCTGAGCTGGCTCATGCGTGCGGCGTCTCTGTTGAAGGTGAGCTGGGTTGTCTCGGTTCACTGGAGACCGGTGAGATGGGCGAAGAAGATGGACATGGTGCAGAAGGGAAGTTGGATTTGGACATGCTGCTGACTGACCCTCAAGAAGCGAAAGATTTTGTTGAGCAGACCGGTTGTGATGCTCTGGCAATCGCCATTGGCACCTCACACGGAGCCTATAAATTCTCAAGCAAGCCAACCGGTGAAGTTTTACGCATTGACCGTATTGCAGAAATTCATGCGGTTATTCCTAACACGCACCTGGTTATGCACGGCTCCTCATCTGTGCCTCAGGAGTGGCTGGAAATCATCAATCAGTACGGTGGCGAAATGTCGCAAACTTACGGTGTACCGGTTGAAGAGATTATTGAAGGGATCAAAACGGGTGTACGCAAAGTTAATATCGACACTGATTTGCGTATGGCCTCTACGGGTGCGATCCGCCGTCACCTGGAAGAGAATAAATCTAACTTTGATCCACGCAAAGCATTCAAAGCGTCGACGGCAGCCATGTCTCAAATCTGTAAAGATCGTTATGAAGCGTTTGGTGCTGCGGGTCATGCTGCAAAGATCACCGCCAAGTCTCTTGAGACTATGATTGATTTCTATACCAAGTAGAAACTGATTAATCGGTGATGTAAAAAGGGACGCAAATGCGTCCCTTTTTTATGCGCGCAGTGTTACTTTTCGATGGCTTTACAGCTCTCTTAGTTTATGGCGAATACCCATCAAAACATGACCGTAGGTGTTGTCGCCCCGCAGGTCTCGCCCACAGCCCCAGTAGTAGTCATACTGGCTATTCTCAATCAGTTTAATCTCTTTGGTTGATAGCAGCTTATCAGCAGCACCTGAGTGAGTTCTAAACATGGTGTAGAGAGCCCGAGTCATTATTATTTTTCTTATTTTCTTCCAATCCTTGCGCACCTGTTTTCTATTTTTTTTGGCTATTTTAGAGGCGACTTGAGGAGTTTCAGCGTGCAGTATTTGCTCATGCAGTGTGGGGTCTTCAAATTTCCTTGCCTGATAATAGTGCTCAACACTTGGCCAGCGCTCTCCATCTAATTCAAAAGGATTGCCGCTGTAACTGGCCAGTGGACTGTCGGCATCGCTACGGGATAGGTAGATGACCTCATCAGTATTGGCATTAAACATGTTGCGACTCCTGAGATAATCGATGTGAAAGTAGAGCGTAGCGAGCAATATTGGCTGGCTAAGTGGATGTTGCTGTACTGAACCCAATATGCCCGCCTATGAGTGTGATCTCATCTGCTCAATGAGTGCGGTGGTCTCGGGACGTATGCCGCGCCACAGCATGAATGATTCAGCGGCTTGTTCTACCAGCATGCCTAATCCGTCCATCCTTTTATGGCAGTGATGCTGCTCAGCCCACTGAAGAAAGGGGGTGGGGTCGGCACCGTACATCATGTCGTAACAAGCGCTCTCTGTGGCGAGCAGATCATTCGGTAGTGGTGGCAGCTCACCATGAAGGCTGGCCGAGGTGGCGTTGATAACCAGCTCAAACTGTTTGCCTGATAACTCCTGATAGGAGGCGGCCTCTACCGCGCCATATTGATTGAAGAGCTCTGCGAGTGTGATTGCGCGCGCCACGGTACGATTTGCAATCACCAGCTTCGCAGGGTTTGCCTCCAACAGTGGAAGGATAACTCCCCGCGCAGCACCGCCAGCACCCAGCACCAGGATACGTTTACCTTTCAGCTCAATTTTATGGTTTTGTTGTATATCCCGCAACAGACCAACACCATCGGTGTTATCACCCAAGATGAGGTTGTTTTCACTAAAAATCAGCGTGTTCACCGCGCCAGCCAGTTGTGCGCGCTCGCTCTTCTCATCGGCCAGCCGCCACGCATCTTGTTTAAAGGGCACTGTCACATTAACGCCCTTGCCACCATTCGCCTGAAAATTTCCAACCGCTTGCGGAAACCCGCCTAGATCGACCAGTAGGGCGCTGTACTGCATGCGCTGTCGTGTCTGCTTGGCAAATGCGGCATGAATTTGTGGAGATTTGCTGTGGGCAATCGGGTTGCCCATCACGCCATACTCATCCGGGGCTTTATCAAAATCAAAGGGATCGTTCATGATTTATGTTGTGGTTCATTGAGCCACTGTGCAACCCGCTTTGCAAAGTAGCTGAGAATACCATCGGCCCCTGCACGCTTAAAGCAGAGCAGTGACTCCATAATGACGGCACGTTCATTTAGCCAGCCATTTTGGCTGGCAGCCATAATCATTGCGTATTCACCACTCACCTGATAGGCGTAGGTCGGAACGCCAAACTGATCTTTTACCCGGCGAACAATATCGAGATAAGGCATGCCGGGTTTAACCATCACCATGTCGGCCCCCTCTTCAATATCCATAGCCACCTCCCAAAGCGCTTCATCGCTGTTGGCGGGATCCATCTGGTAGGTATCTTTATTACCACTGCCCAGGTTGGCGGATGAGCCTACCGCATCACGGAAGGGGCCATAGAAACTGGAGGCGTATTTAGCGGAGTAGCCCATTATACGGGTATGGATATAGTCGTGAGACTCTAAGACCTCACGTATGGCACCGATACGCCCATCCATCATGTCGGAGGGAGCGACCACATCAGCGCCCGCCTTTGCGTGAGAGAGGGCTTGTTTGACCAGTACCTCAACGGTCTCATCGTTGAGGACATAGCCACTCTCATCAATTAAACCGTCCTGACCATGTGTGGTAAAAGGGTCCAGCGCCACATCGGTCATCACCCCCAGCTCTGGGAAGCTCTTTTTGAGCGCACGGACTGCGCGTTGTGCCAAGCCATCTGAGTTGAACGCTTCACGAGCATCTTCAGTTTTGATGTGGGTAGGGGTGACAGGGAACAGTGCAACCATCGGGATGCCCAGGGCTACCAGCTCTTCGGCCTCTTTTAGCAACAGATCGATACTGACCCGCTCGACTCCCGGCATTGAAGGGATCGCCTCACGCTGATTTTCACCCTCAAGAATAAACATCGGATAGATGAGATCATCTGTGGTGAGGTGGGATTCACGCATCAGTCGACGTGAAAAACTATCACGGCGCATGCGACGCATACGCACCCCTGGAAATTGCCCTAATCCGGTCTGTTTACGCACAATGGCCACCTTTTTGTAGTTGAAGATCTATGCACAAGCTATTGATTTCACAGAAAAATAAAAAACAGTCACTGAGCCTGTGAGTGTGGCTTACTATTTTTGTATTTCACTGCAAAGCCAATAATCTACACATTATACCGCTTTTCTATCTGGGGATTAGGCAACAAAATCACACGCAGCTCTGATTTTATTTGTTTAGTAGATCGATTGCACTACAAACACGCTTGAAAATATCTTCAATATCACCAGTGCCCTTGATCTTGCGTAAAATAGACTGCTCGCTGTAATAATCGATCAGTGGGCAGGTCTGCTCTTCGTAAACTTTCAGGCGACTGCTGATGGTCTGCTCATTATCATCGGAACGGTGTTGTAGTGTGCCATCACACTTATCACACGCACCCTCTTTGCTGGGAGGAGAGGAGTAGATGTTATAGACCTGGCCACACGAGTCACAGGTTCGACGTCCGGTAATGCGCTTGAGAAGAATGTCAAAATCAACATCAATTAATATCGCGCCATCCAGCGGCTTCTGTAGTTTGCTCAGTAGCTTGTCCAGTGCTTCAGCTTGGGGGATATTGCGGGGAAAGCCATCAAGAATATAACCGTTTTTTGTATCTTCTTGAGCCAACCGCTCTTCAATCATGCCCAGCACCAGCTCATCGGTAACCAACTGTCCTTCATCCATGAATTTTTTGGCTTTTTTTCCAAGATCACTGCCAGAGGCAACCGCAGCTCGCAGCAGATCACCCGTGGAAATTTGTGGAACATGATACTTCTCGATCAGCTTTTGAGCTTGAGTGCCTTTACCGGATCCTGGTGCACCTAGCAGTACGATTCTCATAATTAAGCTGCCTCCTTAGGCAATGTTTCAGAGCGTATTGCTCTCGTTCAATTTTAATGAGCGGTTAAGGGCGCCTTAAGGGGGCTTTGATTCAATAGGCTGGCTGATACTCAACCCGCTCATATTCAGAGCACCCCTAATATAGAACAGACGGTCCGCCACGGATACCCGCTGATTATGTCAACTAGCGCTGGTGAATTACAAGCTTTGTGAGGAAATAACGAAAATAGAGATAGAGAGACCTTTGTACAAGAGGATGTGCACTGCACAGTGCAGATGTTAATGATCACCTATATTTCAAGTCAGAAAATCTGAACACCTCATTGTTGTGCCTCCCTTTAAGAGTGCTCTTTCGGGCAGTCTTGGTTTTTTGATGGTGATGAACTCCCTATAGCTTCCTGTTATAGTCTTCGCCATATTTAATGATTGAGTACGTGGCAGGTTGATGAACCAAACAGTAGAGAATGATCAGAGCGATAGCGTCGCGCAAGATGGCCCGGTGGTTACACTCGAACTTGATGGCCGCAAGATAACCCTGTTGGGAACGGCGCACGTCTCTAAAGCAAGCGCCGAACAGGTCGAGCAGATGTTGGCCACGGGTGACTACGATGCGGTAGCGGTTGAGCTTTGCCCTAGTCGCCACCAGGCGATAGCAAACCCTGATAGCTTGGCAAAAATGGATCTTTTTCAGGTAATCAAAGAGGGCAAGGCGACCATGGTAGCCGCCTCATTGGCGCTGGGTGCCTACCAACAGCGCTTGGCCGACCAGTTCGGTATCGAGCCGGGTGCCGAGATGCGTATGGCGGTGAATAAGGCGGGTGAATCCCACCTCCCGGTATTGCTGATTGATCGTGAAATTGGTGTCACTTTAAAGCGGGTGTATGGCAATATCCCGTGGTGGAAGCGGATGAACCTGATCAGCGGCCTGATTGGCAGCGTTGTTACCAAAGAGAAGGTGACAGAAGAGGAGGTCGAACGTCTCAAAGAGGGTGACATGCTGGAGTCCAGCTTTAGTCAATTTGCCGAACAGTCCAGAGAGATGTTTATTCCTTTAATTGATGAGCGTGATCGTTATATGGCGGCGCGTATTCGTCAAGAGATGGAGGCGGGGGAGCATAAACACCTACTGGCGGTGCTGGGTGCGGGACACCTGAAAGGGATCGAAAATTATCTTGGCCAGCTGGAGCGAAACCCCACGGCTGAGATTGAGCAGCTGGAGAGACTACCCACACCCAGTAAGTGGCCAAAATTTATCCCCTGGCTGATCGTAGCGCTGGTGCTGACGGGTTTTGCCATCGGCTTTAGTCGTAACAGCGAGTTAGGCTGGCAGCTGGTCATGGATTGGGTGTTGATTAACGGTGGCCTTTCGGCGTTAGGTGCGCTGATCGCCGGAGCACATCCACTGACAGTGCTCACCGCCTTTGTAGCAGCCCCCCTCACCTCGCTTAATCCAACGATTGGAGCGGGTATGGTAACCGCCGCTGTAGAGACATGGATTCGCAAACCAACGGTTGCCGATTTTAGTGCCATTCGTCGCGATACCACTCATCTTAAGGGGTGGTGGAAAAATCGGGTCACACGGATTCTACTGGTATTCCTGCTGAGTACACTGGGTTCAGCGATTGGCACCTATGTGGCCGGTTTTCGTATCCTGGAACGACTCTCAGGCTAGGTTTATAAGCAAGGATAGATAGCATGACTGCTGATGAAATTACCGAAAAACTGATCGCATTCCGCAAACGGCAAGTGGCGCTCACCAAGCATTGGGAGCAGGTCGGCAACAAAGATATGCTCCAGTTTATCAGTGAAATCTTACCCGCCAGCCTGCAGGTCGAGCGTTGTGGGGTGTTTCTGGTAAATCCTGATAACGATAAAGTCTGGATGGTAAGTGGCACACACCTCGAAGAGCGAGCACTGTTTGCCTCACTGGATGGGTCTATTGTCGGGCGTGTTATCAAAAGTGGAGAGTCGTCTGAGGTAAGAGATCTTGAAGGGCAGGTGGGAGAGCACAACGTTGCGGGCATGAAAACCGGCTTCATCACCAGCAACATACTTTGTGTGCCGGTGTTTGATCAAAAGCAGAAACGGGTGATTGGTGCGATTCAGTTACTGAATAAATACAAGGGTGCCTACACAGAAAAAGATTACACCACGCTGAATCGACTGGCTAAGCTAATAAGAGAAAATCTGGAAGAGATATACGAGCGACAAAAACTGGTGACTGTTTTGGCCGATGTTGAGTCACATATTCGTCGCCTAGAGACGCTGATGATCAAAGCACGCCTGAAAGAAAAAAAGTAAGCGAGCTTGGCTCACCTTGCAGTGGCGGCATCTTAGGGTGTTTATTGATTGAGCAATCTGCCGTATAATCCGCGCACAAATCGCAGTTTTAAATATCGTCAATCTGGCTCCCGGCCCAGTTAATAAGGAATATAGAATGAACATTAGCAATCTCTCCGCAGGTAAAGACATACCCAATGACATCAATGTTATTATCGAAATACCCGCAAATGCAGACCCAATCAAGTATGAAATAGATAAAGACTCCGGCGCGGTACTGGTTGACCGTTTCATGGCCACCTGCATGTTCTACCCTGTTAACTACGGTTTCATGCCACACACCCTGGCAGGCGATGGTGACCCTGTTGACGTGCTGGTGATGGCTCCGCACTCACTGGCTATTGGTTCTGTTATCCGTGTACGCCCGGTGGGTGTTCTGAAAATGGAAGATGATGGGGGTGTTGACGCAAAAGTACTTGCAGTACCTGTCTCCAAATTGACCCCGCTGTATAACGACATTAACGATATTGATGATGTGGATCAGTTACTGAAAGATCAAATTGTACACTTCTTCGAGCACTACAAGGCGCTGGAAAAAGGTAAGTGGGTCAACATTCAGGGATGGGAAGATGTGGCGGCCGCTCGTGAAGAGATTCTGGCAGGTATCGAAGGTGAGAAGAACGCGAAGTAAGCGTACTTTTTTCACTTGTCACTAAAAACGGCGCACACCTTTAAGAGGTGTGCGCCGTTTTTTTGTAAGCGCCAAATCAACCCCACCCTACCAACCTGAGCCATTTCCCTCCACCCTGTGATACTCAATCACCACGGAGCATAGAAATGAATGAAGCAGAAGCAGGCACGACAGCACTGACAGAGCGCCAG